>CAYVJA010000042.1:11274-25831 GCA_964451605.1 uncultured Bacteroidales bacterium
TAATTTTCAATGTCTTTCTCCACGTCTGCAAGGTTGGTGTCAAGATGCCAATGGCCCTGAATGCCTACTCCGGTAATGGGTGCACCTTCGGCAATGAGACGTTTGAGCAGCAGCATGGAGCTGGCATGTTTGCCTTTGTTTTCGACGGCACCCTGCTCAATGTTGTAGTCGTTGTAATAGAGTTGCGCATTGGGGTCGGCCTCATGAGCCCACTTGAAGGCGAGGGTAAGTACCTCGGGGCCTACAGACTTATACCAACTGAAGGTGCGGAGATTCTCGGTAGTACCGTCGCCGCCGTCGGCAATCGATTCATTGAAGACATCCCAACCGATAATACGTCCTTTGTATCGACCCACAACTGTCATGATATGGTTTTTGAGACGTTCCAGAACCACCTCTTTGCTGGCTTGCGGACCTGTCGGCATGCCACGACCTCCGCCAAAACCTTGTCTGTTGGGGCGCTGGCCGGGTGCACCCGGAGCAGCAGCCTGCGTATTGGCCTGGGTATTTGCCTGTGCAGCAGCCTGTGCAGCGGCCTGTTCGGCTGCAAATGCAGCTTGCGCCTCGGGGCTGTTATCCTGAAAGAACCATGGAGCCGTTTGTGCATGCCAGCCTAAGGTGTGCCCCCAAACTTTAATGCCGTTCTTTTCGCACCAATCTACCATGGCATCGGTAGTCACAAAGTTATATGTATCTTCCGAAGGATGAATGGGTTGCGGCTTCATGCAATTCTCCGGAGTAATCACATTGTAATGCAGTTTAATACTCGCTGCTTCGGCATCGTTGACGGAGGTAAGATCGTTGGCGGCTCCAATAAGAAATTTTCCGGCATATGCATCTTTCAACGATTTCTGCGATGCGATATCGGCAACGTTCTGGCCGAATGCGGAAGCAGCAAAAGCTACTAGAAGAACAAAGCTGCTAATCAGGTTTTTAGTAATCATGACGGGTGGGGTGTTATAGAATGAAGTTATTATAGGGGTAAATGTAATATTTTCCTTCTTTAGTTTTTATAGAGCACAGATAGAATAGAAAGAATATTTCGGACTTTTTGTGAGGTGTCCCGGAAAGGAGTATCAATTATCCTAGCAGTATTGTGATTTCTTCATATTCATGATGTTAACACTTTTGGAATGGAGAACTTAAACGTACTACCTACCCCCTTTTCACTTTCAACCCAAATTTTCCCATTATGTCTTTCAATAAAGTCGCTGCATATCAGTAAACCTAAACCGGAACCTTTCTCTCCGGCCGTTCCGGGTGTGGAGTAATTCACTTTGGGATTGAACAACCGTTCTACCACTTCGGGGGCCATTCCCACCCCTTCGTCTTGTATGCAAACGGTAAATGAAGAGAGCTCCTCCTGCAACGAGAGATGAATATTCCCTCCGCTTTTGGTGAACTTTATAGCATTGGTCAGTAAGTTGCGGATTACGGTCATAATCATGTTCTTATCCATACAAATGAGTTGCGGATCCGGAATTTGATTATGGATAAATATCTCTTTCTTTTTTGCCATTTCCGAAACCAATGCCATGTTCATATCTACAATCTGATGAAGGTCGGTATCTTCCGGCTGAAAAACAATTTCGTTTTGCTGACTTTTTGCCCACAACAAAAGATTTTCTAACAGCTCGAAAGTGGTTGTGGTAGAAGACAACAGTACTTTCAACGACTCTTTCAGGTAGTGTGTGTCTTCATAATCCGGATCGTCAATCAATACTTCAAGGAATGATCTCATACTGCCGATCGGTCCGCGGAGATCGTGCCCAATGATAGAGAACAACCTGTTTTTGGTATCGTTGAGCTCTTTTAGTTTTTTCTGACTTTCAATGAGCGCGATTTCTGCCAGTTTTTTGGCTGTAACATCTTGTTTGATAGCTACAAGGTTAATGGTCTCACCCTTTTCGTTTAGAATGGGAGCAATCGTAGCTGTCTCCCAGAAAAAGGATCCGTCTTTACGCCTGTTGTAAATCTCACCGGTCCAGGTTCTCCCCGACATGATCGTATTCCACATCTCTTGGTAGAACTCCCTGGAATGAAAGCCCGAATGTAAAATACTCGGATTTTTACCGATTGCCTCCTCGTTAGAGTATCCGGTGATGGTCGAAAACTGCTGGTTTGCATATTCAATCCGTCCTGTCAAATCGGTAATTACAATCGCGGCAGGATTTTATGATACCGCCGCCGACAGTTTGAGTATGGTTTCCTGCGATTGCAATTGTTCGGTAATATCCCTGACCCAGGAAACAATGAGGGGCTCATTTCCCTTCCACCTGATCAGTTCGCTGGAGATCAAACTGTCGATAACATGGCCAGCCTTCAGACTCTTTAGCTTTACCCCTTTGTTGCGAACACGGCCTCTCTCCATAAGCTCGCGGATAATCTCATCTCGCTGTGTTGGATCGGCGTATAATGCGGCAAAATTCGCCCCGCTAAACTCCTCCTTCGACGCAATTCCATGAAATGAAAGACCGGCAGGATTACAATCGATTACATCACCCTTAAGTGTACCTAACGCGATGATGTCGGGCGATAACTCGAAAATAAGCCTGAATTTTGTTTGATTGTGTTCGGCATCGGCCTTCGCCTTCTCCAACTCCCCGAATTGCAACGAAATTTTCTTATTGATGGCAAAGAAAGAGACGAACACAAACAAGCTCAACAGAACAATGAGTGCGAATTTGGAGAGAAGCAACAGGCGGTTCGCTTTCGAGGTTTTATCCACATCCCGTTGCGTTCGTTCCTCAACCATCCGGATACATTCGTCGATGGGTGCCATGATGGCGCGTTTGCTTTGCAGATAGCGCTCATCATAGAGTAATTGGTGTGCCAGCAAGGAATCGGGGCGCCCTTTCACGGTAAATTCGCCCACACTATCGGTAAACAATCCTTGTAGAGCATGAATGGCAACCTTCTCGACAGCGGCTAATTGGTTAGATTTTTGTTCTGCCTCTTGGAGTTTGGCCAATTCCGCCTGCGTAAAGCCCAGTTTTCTGGCACTGTCCTGCAGAGAAATCTGTATCCCGTTTTCTGCAGCTCTTTTACCATCCCGGATGTCCAGCACCTCATAATATCTGTTCTTCCATATTGTATCGCCGGTTTCAATAAAGAATCTACAGAATGTTGTCAAATCGTTAGAGCTTCTTCTTAATTGTTCCGAGATAACTAACGATTTGTATTTAACCTCGTTACTTTCCACAAGTGCACCATGATTCCGATACATAAGTATAGAAAGGATGATCAAGAGCACCAGTAGCACAATAATAACAGAATAAACTCTGGAAAACAGAATCTTTAATTTCATGGCGCAAGTGAATTAGGACTTACAAAGTACAGAGAGCCCATCTACTCGTTAGGCTTCATAAACTGCATTAATTGCCGGTCGTGGTTAGTAACCACTCTGCAGGTATTGTCGAAAATAAGGGTTGCTCCGTTTTGCGGAGTATAGATTTCCCATTGGAGCAGCACTCCCTCAATATAGGAATTGCCGGCTTTGGTTGATAAGCCATAAAACTCAACCCGGAAAAAATACACAGGATGGCAACAAGGTTGGTAATGAGTTGCATAGTAGTAAAGTTTCTGTAGTAGTATATGCAAATATAGTTGCGATGCCGGAATATTGGAAATTCCGGAACATCATTGTTTCAGGACCCTTGAAGCAGGGGGAAAATCCTGGTTACAATTTGCGCATATCCTTTTTATAGTTCTTAAGCATCTTCCCAAAATCTTTCTCTTTTTTTCGTCTTTCAACAACCGATGCGTCGAAATGCGCTTTCTCTCTCTCCATTTTCAAGAAATTCTCATAGAAAGCTTGGTCTATATCGCCTTTTTCAACGGCTTCCATTACCGCACAACCCCTCTCACCGGTGTGGGTACAATCCTTGAATTTACACTGTTGCGCATATTCGAAAATCAAGTCGAAGGTAATGGCCAATCCGCCGGTTGCATCAGCTATACCCACCTCTCTCATCCCCGGATTATCAATAATGATTCCACCGCTTTCCAGGACAATGAGTTCTCTGTAACTGGTCACGTGCCGCCCCTTGTGGGTGCTTTGGCTGATGGAACCTGTACGCATCAGCGATTGACCGCAAAGACGATTCAACAGCGAAGATTTTCCCACCCCCGAAGAGCCCAGCAGGCAATAGGTTTTGGCTTTTTCTATCAAGGCAGCCAGTTTGTCGAAGCCCTCCTGCCGTTGGGTAGTAAGGGTAAGAACAGGTATAGGCCCGACCCGGGCCTTGATGATTTCTACCCTTTCGGAAACGCTCTCTTCATCGAGCAGATCTATCTTACTGAGCACTATGATGGGGCTTACCTTTGCTGCATGGCAGATGGTGAGGTATCTCTCCAGCCGGTTCAGATTGAAATCCCTGTCGGCAGCCTGTACCAACAAGGCGTAATCTATATTGACGGCAATGATTTGTATCTCGCCGAATTTTCCGACGGCTTCTCTGTAAATGACCGACGTTCTGGGCAGGATGCTGTGAATAATCGAAAAATCGGCATCGTAGATTGTCAATGCTACCCAATCGCCAACTGCCGGAAAATCCTCTCGTCCTTTTGAGGAAAATCGCAAATTCCCGGTGATTTCGGCTTCAAATTCGCCTTTTTCAGTTTTTACGATATATCTCTCCTTATGTTCGGAGATCACTCTCCCCACCTCAAATGCTGTGAGATGATTCTCTATCCTGAACGCTTCGAGCTGGCGGGTATATCCTAATTCTTCCAGAGTCATTGCCGCATTCTATTAGAGGAGTCAATTACATCCTTTTCCCATTGCATCAGCATGGCCAACAGACTGTTGTACTCCTCGGCGAAGGCTCCGTCAAGAGGCCCGAACCGGATTGCATAGTCTGTAAAACATTGTCTGGCTTTAGGGTTGACAGGGGCTTAACGAGGTCGGTTTTCAATATCTTCATACTAATCTATGAGATGAATGGAGATGTCGATAGGAAGGTTCTCTTTAATGGTTTTGGCTAAACAGGCAATCAACCAGAATCGGGTCAGATCGTCTCCGGTGAGCTTGTCTTTCCCCTTTAACGGTGCAAGGGTTGGATTAGGCGCTGAAAACTCTTTTTCCTGGCAGGTTTTTATCTCAGGATTATACGAACCGCAACCTTCAAACGCAGCCTCTTCTACCGCTTTCATCTCCCCGATTGCCTTGATGAGCAGGTTCAGATTTTTTGGGAAAGCATAATGGCAAATATCCATTCTGCCTGCCTGGAGTTGAAGATCCTGATATTTTCCGGTTTGCTGCAATTTTTCGTACACCTGCCAATTGTAGGTTAACCGGGCAAGTAACAGCCTCACAAGTTGCTTCTTTTCAGAATCTCTCTCACCAAGCCATTCATCTATCTGATGTTCCAGCACGGTATCGTGATGCGCAGAATCCTGGTACTGTTCAGTATTCTTCAGCCATTGCCCGAGTGCCCAAATGTACTGTTGTCCGGTAAGAGAGCGGCCTGTGGTATCGCGAAGCACTACACCCTCTCCGTGCCGAATGTGGTTTATCCCGATGGTATGAGGGTTTACTACAGGAGACAGGGCACTAATGGAATCTTTAATATTTTGAATATGTTGCCGGTATTTGAAATGACAGACTTCAAAACGAGTGATAAGCGCACGAATTGTACGGATCTCATGGGAAATCGCCCCCAACTTATTTTCCAAATGGTTGATGCGAATGATCTCCGGATCTTGCAAAGAAGTCTGAATATTCGACCAGTCTTTCATCGATTCGGTTTCACTTTTGGGGGTTTCACCTTCTGCATCGGAAGCTCCGGAAGCGATATTTTGACCAGTTTACTAACCCAACTGCTATCTTCCAATTGATCCTCAATCAGAAAACTGAGTTTTGCACCGGGATAGGCCGGAGCCTCTACAGGAATCCCGATAAATTCCCGTCCGGCAAGGGTGGGTTTCATGAAAAACTTGTTGTCGCAGATCAGCCCGAATATCTTCCCGTCGGCATAGAGGGCATATTCGCCAAACATCTTCTTTGCGGTGATCTCCCCTGCCCCACGGATTTGATCCCTGACGAAATCGACAAAATTTTGCGTTGAAGCCATAATAGGGTTATTGATAAATAAGAATTTCGTCTACTTCCCATCTGCCCGAATAACGGCAACTTAACCCCACCGGCCCTGGAGGGCCAAATGGATCTCACAACGGAATGACAGGCAAAGTAACAACAGATAGATGGGCTTTATCACGATAGATGGTAACTTCCGGAGCAGGATCTAACCGGGGTGTGCCACGCCCGGCAAAGCTGATGGCCAGTTGAATTTTATGACCGGCTTTGAATATCATCGATATAGGCAAAATGGGGAATACCAGTTCGGTGGGTTCGCCGGGTACCAGAGGGGCAACATCGGCTTCGTTACTGCTATGGTAAGGCAAGCCCAATCGGTTGTAGGGAGGTTCGGCCAATTTACGCAATGAGGCCCGTAACTGACCCTGCACGTTGTATGAGGTGAGTTCCCCGTCGGGAGCCACATCCTGCAGGGTGGCCACAAAATCGCCATCGGTTGCCGTGGACGAAACCCAAAGCCTGAGGGCGGGATGACCGGTAACCTGCACATCCTGCGAGAGTGCCTCTGTCTCGTAGACAATGGTCCCCTGAGTGGTTGTTACATCCTTTCCCTCCTCTGCGGGTGCGCTCTTACTGAGCGATCCGGCGCCCAGGTAAAAATCGACTCTTTGTTCTGCGGGCAGAGGCCATGTGGGAGCCGATTGCCATTCGAGCCCTTTGGGGGCATTGTAGGTATAGTAATAGACAGGATCCTCGTCCATGATGCCGTTATCAATCCCTTTTAACCAATAGTCGAAGAAGCGGAGCTCTTCCATTACGATATCAAAACCCGTGGCTTTCATGGAGGTAAACCAATCGCAGTGTACGCCGGGCCCGATAATCAGTTTTCGTGGAATGGTAAAGTTGTTAAAGGCAAAGAAGGGGCCGGGTTTTGTATTTCCTTCGTCCCAGTTCACCGCCATATACATGGCGATTCCCGAGCCATTGATCTCCTTCAGATAATTGGAAGGGCTGCTTTTGACCCACCACTGTTTTGCATCGGGGTCTGTGACATTCGGAGAGTAGCTGTCGCGGAAGGGGACATAGCCCACATCGTCGAAATTGGCTGCGTGCCCGGAAATGGCTTGTTTGAGCAGTGTGCTGTCGGTATCGCCATCAACCGGGGCTGCCATCAGATCTCTGCGCTGCCCGGCAGTAAGTGTTCCTTCGGGCTGTTGCCAGGGCCTCCATGCGCTGGATATACCACCGGCAACGCGAAAATCGTAGACATCAAACTCGAAGCTCATCGGAAAGATGGCCTTCAGATGCGGAGGAGCTGTAGTGGCTGCCTGCATTTGGCTTCCGCCGGTGGCCGAACAGCCCCACATACCAATCTTGCCGTTACTCCAGGGCTGTACGGCCAGCCATTCGGTGATGTCGTAGGCATCGTTTCGGGCTGCCCCTACCCATTCGCCGCGGTTGTAGTTTTCGTTGTGCCCAAACGAGGCAAATAGTCCGCGGAAATCGACCGTGGCCACTACATACCCATATTTGACCAGTTGGGCTGCCGTTCCGGCGTAGCACTCCACGGTCATCCTTTCGGCCGAATTGTCGTTATAGCGGCGGTTGTAGGGCGTATGCATCCACAACACCGGGAGGGGTTCTTCAACCACTTTTCCGGTAAGGGAATCGACAGGCCTGCAGATGTCAATGGCCAGTTTTACGCCGTCGCGCATCTCTACATATTGCGAAGTCAACTGGTAGTTGTCGGCATACAGCACCTTGCTGTAACCGGAATAAACACCGTAGCCGGAAACCTTCTCTTCGGTTGTACACGAGAGAGTGACACCCAGAAACAGGATGGCAATTCCCACACAAAATTTCATCTTGTTGAGGGTCTGACGGGTTAGTAGGATTTTCATAGTTGAGTAGTTGAGGTAACTGTTAGTTTCAGAGCCCTTCATGGTTCAGATATTGTTCGGTTGTTGTTACGGTAGTCCCGCCCGGTTTCTGTTTATATGGAATTTTCGTTCAAAGTTAGGATAATTTTTATTTTGTCGTTTTTGCGGGATATATATATAAGGCAATCGTTACTATATTCGCCCTGGAAAATCAGAATCATTAAACCATTGTGAGCAATGAAAAAAGCAGTTGTCATCTTTATCCTTTTGGCTTCATTTTTTGCGCTGAACCTACAATCAGCGAATTCTGCCGATGTTACCCGTAAATTGAAAAATGCGCCCACTCTCAGTGCCGGTCACGGTAAAGAGCTGGGCGATTTTAAGAGTGGTATTTACACAATGGAAAGTGCAGGTCTTTCCCGCCAGTATACCATTGATATTCCCGAAAACTACGACAAGAACACGCCTTACCGTCTGATTTTCGCTATGCACATGATGGGGGGGCATATGAAAACCATGGTCGATCAAAACTATTACAGCCTGAAAACCTACGCCCAGAAGGATAATGTTCCTGTAATTTTTGTTGCCCCTGAAGGATACACCGACCGTTCGCCCTGGCGCGGAGCCGATGACAAGGATCATATCTTCTTTGCCGATATGCTGAAGTTGTTTAAAGAAAAACTGAGCATCGACACCTCCCGCATTTTTTGCTGCGGCTTTAGCTTTGGCGCAATGGTCACCTACTCGTTATCGTTAGATTTTCAGAACGATCTTCGCGCGGTAGCTTGTTATGCTCCGGCCAACTGGAACATTTATCTCCCTGAGAACAAACACTTGCCGCTTGCTTTCTTCAGCACCACGGGTACAGAAGACGGTCTTTGCAAGTATGTCAACTCGGACGAACGGAAACAGGGGGGTAAGTATTGTGTATTGACACACATCGAGGATAACGGGTTGAAACAATTGCCTGAAATCCCTTTAGCTACTACTCCGACCCATGTCACCACCGAATTTAAAGGGCTTCCCGAGGAGTATCCGGTACTGTTTGGTTCGTTTGTGGGCGGGCATACCGAAAACGTGAAAGATCCCGGAGCGGACGTTAACTGGATTGCAAAAGAGACCTGGGATTTCTTTATGCGGTTTTAGGGAGGCAGGATTTTTCAATCGGCCATCCAAAGCAAATGATGGTACAAATCGGTCAATCGCTTTTTGGTTATTTCGAGCGAAACGACCGATTTTGCGAACGCAAATGCTGTATATTTGGACAAAGGATCATCCCTTATGCGTTTCAAGATTCTTACATCCGAATTATTGGTAGAATTCACTCTTAAGGTGAAGGATTCTCCAATGAGTAAACTCAATGGGATGCCTCGTCTTGAATTACCGGTCGATTATTTTCAATTCTATAAGTCGGTATCGTCGGTTTATTCCTCAAAGATTGAAGGTGACGATATTGACTTTGACAGTTATTTTAAGCACCGTTTCATGAATGTCTCTTTTAGGGCTGATTATACCCGCAAAGCAGACGATTTATTTTCTGCCTACGAGTATATCGATTCGCATTCATTGACGTTATATCATGTCAAAGAGGCGCATGCCATTCTTGCTGCAAACCTATTACCAGAGATGCATTTGGGTCGAATTCGGACAAACCCGATGTTTGTAATAAACAGCGATGATCAGATAGAGTATGTTGCGGCTTCGCCCGACCGGGTTGAGACGGAATTAATTACACTCTTTAAGGATATCGAAGCGTTATTGTCGAGCGATTTAACTTCGTACGAGGTGTTTTATTATGCCTCATTGATTCATTTGGTATTTGTAAAAATTCATCCCTTTCAGGATGGAAATGGCAGAACTGCCCGACTGATAGAGAAATGGTTCTTACTTGTCAAACTGGGAACTATTGCGAATTCGATTCAATTGGAAAGAAATTACTATACCAAACTGTCTGAATATTATAGAAATATCAGAAAGATTGGTTTGGAGTACGACACCCTGGATTATCGAAAAAGCCTTGATTTCCTTCTGATGACTGTTCAGGGTCTGGACGGGGGAACGGAATCCACTAAAACAAGCATCATATCTTAATAGAATTTATCATTTGCTAAATTGGTAACCTTATTAAGAATTTTGAGCCTTTGCCTGGAACTGATTCGGCCCATATCTTTCCTCCATGTTTTTCAATAAGTTCCTTGCAAAGTTTGAGGCCAAATCCTGTACCTGTTTCACCATTTGTACCTTTTGAGGTATAATCATTATCTATCTCCCAAAGATTAGCCATAACTTTTTCGTCCATACCTATTCCATTGTCCGAAACGGCAATCAATACACTTTGCTCCTGTTTTTCAGCACTAATAATAATATGTCCGTTTGGGTTAGTGAATTTTATAGCATTCGAAATAAGGTTTCGCAACACGGTTTTGAATATGTTCGAATCGGCCAACAAACTAATTTTTTCTGTTTCGATTATATCTAATTGAATACCTTTTTTTACCGCCATATTCTCCATAGTCCGAACCACATTAGCACTTTCCTGCTTAAAATCGAATGGTTCGATTTTTATCTTCAATTTCCCCGATTGCGATTTTACCCAAAGCAGAATCTGGTCTAACAATTCATATGTATTAATGGACGTTTGATTAATCACTTTTACCAGTTCTTCTATTTGCTGCAAATCGTATTCGTGCAGGTTTTCGAGCAATAAACCGGAAAAACCAATGAGCGAATTGAACGGGGTTCGCAAGTCGTGCCCCAGAATTCGTATAAACTGGTCTTTGTCGGCATTTAGTTTTCTGAGTTCGTTTTCCAGTTCTACCTGTTTGGTTATATCACGGGCTTGTACAATGCGGCGTAACACTCTCCCGGAGCTATCATAAGTAGCTGCAGTATTGTTTTGAAGCCATTCATATTTACCTTCGGGGCTGAGCATCCTAAATTCGATAGTATACTGCTTTTTTTGTCGGGCTAACGATTCCTTCATTGCTCGTCCATAATGCTCCATATCGTCGGGGTGTATGTGCGATATGATGTCGAGCGCTGTAAGTTTTCCAACGTTTTCAGGTTCAACACCCAAGTATTCACAAAAACGACGAGAGGCAAAAACCAGCTTTTCACCTTCGAACAGGATAATACTGTCTGCAGCAATTTCGGCTAAAGTTCTAAACCGTTCTTCACTTTCAACCAAATTCCTGTTTTGCAACAATAACTGGTCAACTAATTCATTTTCTGAAATATCATGTGTGATATTCAATGATTGAATCATGGCCAGGTCTAACTCCACAACACGTTTGAATTGCTTCAATAATTGCTCATGCTCTTCGGTATAGCTATTCTCGTTGTGGTCTAGAACGCAAATGGTACCAAAAGGCTCACCATTTGGGAAATTTAATGGAAAACCGAAGTAGGAAATCATTCCCAATTTTATGTCGGGGTTTTTGTCCCACTTTTCATCTTTTAATGCATTTGGCACTTTTAACTTGTTTTGCGATTTTATGACTGTTTCGCAATAGAGTCCATTCCAATGCTCTTTTTCTCCAACGTGGTATGGATTATTATCTGATTTACTTGCAATAAACACCTCCATATAATCGTTCTCCGCTTTCATGATCAAGGCAGCGGGTATTCCAACTACTTTTGCAAGTAAATCGACAATTTCCTGCCATTTACTAATGAAGCTCTGTGGTATGTTGTCGAATGAATTTTTCATGCATGTAATCTGGTTAACTAGACTAAAGATGCAAAAATAAACTGACATTCGAATGCCAATATAGGCATGTAGCTAACGGAACCCCTGATTACTTGATAAACATAATTATCAAAACCACCACTATAGCCAAAATGAGGGAATAAAGGTTAAACGACTTAAGCTTGAACTTCTCGTTAACCCAATATACAAATGAGAGTATTGGCAAGATGAATAATATGATCAACGATGGAAGCCATAAGATTTCGAAAATAGCGCCAACCACCGGCCAACTATACACGTTTATTGATTTGCCTACAATCCAAAATATGCCGGCAGCGATCGTAAAAAGGAAAATCATTCTGCTGATGCGGGCCGGGGTGCTCATTTCGTCCATATTGGTATACTATTGTTCATGGCCGGGTGCTGCGAACCACCCAAAATCCTAATTATTGGGCATAGTTTGTCTATTCTGAATAACGTTCGATTTTATCAATCAACCATTTCCCATTAAGCTTGGTTAGTGTAAAGCTTAATTTCATGTATATATTGATGTTCACGGTTGCCTTTTCATAAGACTCAGAAATATTTATCACAATTGGTTTCTCTATAGCCGAGAGTGTTTCATCAATTTCCTGTGTTAATAATACCAAGTCATAATCGAATCCTTCCGGAGGGCCATCATTTTGGGGATTCTTCTTAAAGTTCTTCTCACATTGAATAAAGTACGCTTTCCTTGTGTCAAGATATTCAACGGATAGCAGTGTTGAAGATTTCATTTTTTCAAGGTATTTATCTGTTTCAGCAAAGTTTACCGAATAATACTTTGTTGAATCATTCATACTTTCCTTGTAATTAACCCATTCATAGCTATTAACCTCCTTGTAATTGGCTTTGTACCATTTCAGGAAGCTGATAACTGTCTGAAGAGATTCATGGGTTTCAAAACTTTTGGCCGATGCTTCATTTATTAGTTGACTTTCAGCGTTTTCTGATTTGCTTTTTGAATGACAGGCAATCAAAAGAGTGAAGCTAATCAATAGTATAGTGTTCTTCATGGCTTTAGTCTCTACAATTATGTCCATCGGGTAGCCAGCCCTCAGGGTCCTCAGTGGCTGTCCAACTCAGCTGTCGCGTATGGCTTCTATTTATCATAGTGATATCGACAACTGATTATATGTATTTCGTTTTCTCTTACCTGATAGACCAGCCGATGCTCACGATCTATCCGACGAGACCACCACCCAGCCAAATCATATTTTAGTGGTTCAGGTTTACCTTTTCCTTCATAAGGCGTCCGTTGGATTTCTTTTATCAATTCATTGATCCGTTTCAACATCTTTCTATCCTCATTTAACCATGAAGTATAGTCTTCCCACGAATTCCCTGTAAACAGTATCCTCATTTCTCCTCTATTAGCTCTTTTTCAATACCTTTTCCTTCTTTGAGCTGCCTGATGGATTCATACAATCTATCTGCATTCGCTTTGGAGCTTAACAGATGAAGGGTTTCCATAATTGAGTTGTATTCCGACAAGGATATCATAACTGTTCCGTTTCCTGATCCCCTTTTTATAATAAGAGTCTCGTTGTTGTCTTCCACACAATCAAGATATCTCTTTAATCCAGTTCTGAATTCTGTAAAATTTGCTGCTATCATACCTTTTGTTTTTTAAGTTACTTTACAGGTACAAATATAAGTACTTTCTTAATAACCAACAACCTTTTTTTTCATAGGTGGCTTAACCGATTCCATCAGTAAAGCCGGACTTGTACTCGGTTTAAAGCAATAATTTTCTCTCTTTGAGTATCCCGAAAAATTTATCTCTATAACTTTCTGAAATCGGTATCAGCTCTTTTCCAATTCGGATTCGGTTTCTTTCAATGTGTTCAATCTTTGGGATTGATACAATAAAAGAATTATGAACTCGTTGAAAATCAATCTTTGGCAATACTTCCAAGAGATTCTTGAATGTTTGCAATGTCATGATTTTTCTATCTGCCGTATGAATCTGCAAATAGTCTTTCATCCCCTGAATGTATAAAATGTCACGAATCTCAATTCTCTCAATACGATATTCTGTTTTTACAAAAATAGAGTCATTTGGATTGTCGTTCTTAGTTGTATTTAGCTGATTATATACTTTGTCTACCGACTTTAAAAACCGTTCGAATGTGAACGGTTTCAGTAAATAGTCGGCAACATCTAATTCATACCCTTTCAGAGCGTATTCATCATAAGCAGAAGTGATGATCACTTTGGGTTTGAGCTGCAATGATTCCAGAAACTGTATCCCGGATAGTTGTTTCATCCGAATGTCGAGAAATATCAAATCAACAGCATTATTCTTCAGAAATCCAATGGCATCAACTGCATTGTGAAAGCCCTCTAATAGAGTAAGGTAATTGACCTGCTCAATAAACGCCTTAATTTTCTTTAAGGCAAGAGGCTCATCTTCTATCGCTATGCAATTAATTTTCATTGAGTTCTAATTCCAAATTAACTGTAAACATTGAATTCTCTGAGTTAATGGTCAATGTATGTTTGTTCCTATACAGTAAGTCTAATCGTTTTTGAACGGTCTTCAATCCAATACCATGTGTTTTGTCTTTTTCGGTGTCGGAAATATCGCATTGATTTTCACAAGTAAAAATTAACTTATTATGCGCTATTTCGATTTTAATGGTTATCCCATTCTCAACATTTGAGTCGACCGTATGCTTAAATGCATTCTCCACAAAGGGAATTAACATCATAGGGGCAATTTTATATCCAGTAGCACTCCCTGATATGGAGTAGTTGAAGAATTTTTCATTTTTCAGTCTCAACCGTTCCAAAGAGAAATAGTTTTCTAAATACGCTATCTCGTTCTGCAGTTCAACATAGTCTGTCTTGGGGTCATGTAGCATATAACGCATAATATCCGATAGCTTGACTAATGATTTGGAGGCTTTT
>CAYVJA010000043.1:0-5778 GCA_964451605.1 uncultured Bacteroidales bacterium
CCGCAACAGGAAGGTCTATATTCTGAATGGAATTCATACCGGTATGACCCCGATGGCCTGGCTTATGGGGCTTGAAACGGTTTCGGAGGCGCTTGGCAATTCACGGGTGGCAGACTTTGTGCAGAAACTGGTATACCAGGAGATCCTGCCTATGCTTACCCTGCCTGCCGACGAACTGAATGCCTTTGCCGACGAGGTTTTTCTCCGTTTCCGAAATCCCTTCCTGCGGCACGAACTGCAAGGAATTCTGTTAAACTCCGCTTCAAAGTTCAAGGCCCGTAACCTGCCGATTATGCTCTCTTACATAGAGCAGAAGGGACAGATTCCTCCCATGATGGCTCTTTCGCTTTCGGCGCTAATCTTCTATTTCAAAGGCGTTCGGTTGGGACAACCTATTGCCATTCGTGACACCCCCGAAATGAAAGCCCTCTTCGAAGCACTTTGGAGCCGTTGCGACGGTACCCCCGCCGCTTGTCGTGTTCTGGTAGAAGAGGTGTTGAGCAATCCTGTTTTGTGGGGTCGTGATCTGGCAGCCATTCCTCATCTCTCCGAAACGGTTTCGACACTTCTCTACTCTATGGTTTCGCGTGGTGTGGAGAGTACTGTCGACGAAGCTTTGGCAAACGCGTAAAATCTCTTCCTATGGCCTCTTTCTTACATATCGATGCTGCCGACTCTGTAGCTGTTGCTCTGCATGATCTTCCTGCAGGTTTTTCGGTTACCATCGGGAAACAACATTTCTCGCTTCTCGAGCCGATTCCGGCAGGGCACAAGTTTGCGATTGTACCCATAGCTGCCGGTACGCCCGTGCGTAAGTACGGTTACTCCATTGGGGTGGCTGTTGCTGATATCTTGCAGGGGGCACATGTCCATTCGCATAATCTTCACTCCGGGCTGAGTGCCCGTGATGAATACCGGTATTTACCCCAGGGTTCGGAACTGTCGGACAGCCATGCACTTCCCGGTAGTTTGCCCTCTGTTTTCGACGGCTATTTGCGTAAAAACGGCGAGGCCGGTGTGCGCAACGAACTCTGGGTGATTCCTACTGTGGGCTGTGTAAACGGTACGGCCGATGCCATTGTGCGTACCTTTTTGGCCCGCAACCCGGCGCATGGTCTCGATGCGGTATGGTCGCTAAAGCATCCGTATGGTTGTTCGCAGCTGGCCGAAGATCATGAAAATACCCGCTATATCCTGAAAAATATGGTGTTGCACCCCAATGCCGGAGGGGTATTGGTATTGGGGCTGGGTTGTGAAAACAATCAGATTGCTGCTTTTCGTGAACTTTTGGGAAACTACGACGCCGATCGGGTCATTTTTCTGGAGTCGCAAAAATTGCATAACGAGGTTGAGGAGGGGGTAGCCGCTCTGGAGCAGCTGGCCCGGGTGGCATCGGCCGATAAACGGGTTCCTCTTCCCCTTTCGGCTTTGCGGGTAGGGCTTAAGTGCGGCGGATCGGACGGTTTTTCCGGTATCACCGCCAATCCGTTGCTGGGTCGTTTCTCCGACTGGCTGATCTCGGCGGGAGGAACAACTGTACTTACAGAGGTTCCCGAAATGTTTGGCGCCGAAACCCTTCTGATGAACCGTTGCGCCGGCCCCGATCTGTTCGAAAAGACGGTAGGGCTGATCAATGCCACCAAGCAGGCCTTTGTATCGCAGGGGCTGGAGGTGTACGAGAATCCCTCGCCCGGAAACCGTGCAGGCGGGATTACCACCCTGGAAGAGAAGTCGCTGGGCTGCGTTCAGAAGGGAGGCCATGCCATTGTGAAGGGGGTTATGTCTATCCACGATCGGCTTGGAAAACCCGGGCTGCATCTCCTGGAAGGCCCCGGAAACGATATGGTTGCCATTACCCTGCTGGCTGCTTCGGGGTGTCAGATGATCCTCTTTACCACAGGCCGCGGTACCCCTCTGGGAGGAGCTGTGCCTACGGTAAAGGTTTCTACCAATAGTGCGTTGGCCGCGAATAAGCCTCACTGGATTGATTTTAACGCAGGAACCCTTCTCGAGGGCGAAGAGATGCCGCAGCTAACCACCCGTTTTATTGAAAAAGTCCTTTCTATTGCCGGAGGCGGGCAAACCCGCGCCGAAGAGGGAGGATATCGTGAGATAGCCATTTATAAAACCGGCGTTACCTTGTAATGAAAAGGGGGAGAATCTATGAGCTTTTTGCAGAACGAAGTGCGGTGGGGAATTATTGGTTCGGGTGCAGTTTGCGAAAAAAAGAGCGGCCCGGCTTTCTATCATGTACCCCAATCACGTCTGGTGGCTGTTATGCGGCGAAACAGGAATGCTGCCGCCGATTTTGCCCTTCGGCATAATGTGCCTCGTTGGTATTCGCGTGCAGAAGAGCTGATTGCCGATCCGGAGGTGGATGCCGTTTATGTGGCTACTCCGCCCTCTACACATGCCGAATATGCCATTTCGGCTATGCGGGCCGGGAAACCGGTTTACGTGGAAAAGCCCATGGCAGCCTCGGTGGCTGAGTGCGAAACCATGGCGGAGGTTTCGGCCCAAACAGGAGTGCCGCTCTTTGTGGCCTACTATCGCCGAAGCCTGCCCTATTTTCAAAAGGTACGGGCGCTATTGGCCGAGGAGGCCATTGGTAAACCACTCGCAGTACATGTCCGGCTTTTTCGCCCCCCTTCACCGGCCGATGCGCTTCCGGCGTTACGCCCCTGGCGTGTGGATCCCTCCATTGCCGGAGCCGGCTATTTTTACGATCTGGCCTCGCATACTCTGGATATTCTCGATTATCTCCTGGGGCCCATTGTGCAGGTTTCCGGACAGGCCGTAAATCTGGGCGGGCTCTACGAGGCCGAAGATACCCTTTCGGCCTCATTTCGGTTTGCCTCCGGTGCCGTGGCAAGCGGAGAATGGTCGTTTGTGGCACCTGCTGAGGAGGCCGTCGACACCATCGAGATTTTGGGTTCGCGCGGTGTTCTCAGCTTTTCGACCTTTGCTTTTAGCCCTGTCGAATGCCGGCAGGGTGCTTCCATAACCCATTTTCCCTCTCAACAACCCGATGCTATCCAGTATTTTATGATTGAGAGCATTGTAAATGCGTTGTTAGGTAAAGGAAAATCCTATTCCGACCTGCAGGGCGCCATCCGAACCCAGCGCGTCATGGACACCATTCTGGGGAAATATCCGGTATGAAAATCGTTGCCGATGCCCATATCCCTTTTTTAAAAGGGGTTTTGGAGCCTTTTGCCGAAGTGCTCTACCTCCCGGGCTCTTCCATTGCTCCCCACCACCTGAAAGGAGCTGATGCGTTGCTTGTCCGCACCCGTACCCAGTGTAACGCACAACTGCTCCGTGAATCGGGTGTGAAATTTATAGCCACCGCCACCATCGGAACCGATCATATCGATTTGGATTGGTGCCGCGAACAGGGTATTTATGTAACCAACGCGCCGGGATGCAACTCCGGTTCGGTGATGCAGTATGTGGCTTCGGTTCTTGCCGTAATGGCCTCACGAAGGGCGCTCCGTTTTTCCGATATTACCCTGGGCGTTGTGGGTGTGGGGCATGTGGGGTCGAAGGTTGCCCGTCTGGGGCAACTTTTGGGGTGTAAAGTACTCCTGAACGACCCGCCCAGAGCCCTTTCCTGGCCTGTTGACACCGATACCGGGCTTCCCTTCGTATCGCTCGAAACCCTTCTTTCCAATAGTACTGTGGTATCACTGCACGTTCCGCTTGAGCTGTCGGGCAACTTCGCCACCTTTCATCTGATAGATCGCCAAACATTGGGCTGTATGCGTCCGGAGGCCATACTTATCAATGCCGCCCGCGGCGAGGTGGTGAGTACCGAAGCCCTAAAACAGCATAAGTTGCAGAATCCCGGCTTTGGAATCGTGTTGGATACCTGGGAAAATGAACCTAATGCCGACAGCATTCTGCTGCAAACAGCCGATTTGGCCACCCCCCATATTGCCGGCTACTCGGCCGATGGGAAGGCCACTGCCACCCGGATGGTAATAGAGGCACTCTCCCGTTTTTTCTCCCTTCCCGACGGGCTTCATGAATCCGGTCCTTTACCGGAGCCCGCAGTTACAACCGTTATTCCCTCTCCTCCTTCCGGCCTGTCGCAACAGGAGCAAATCTGTCATGCCCTCCTGCACACCTACAACATCACTTCCGACCACCAACGTTTTCTGGCCAACCCACAGCAGTTTGAACAACTCCGATCGCACTATCCGGTACGGAGAGAGTACAATGCGTTCCGTCTCCCGGAAGAATACAGTACGGGGGAGGTGGGGAATGTTTTGAGAGCGATGGGATTTAATGGTTAATGCGCTGCGCGAAATGGTTAATGGTTAATGGGCGCTGCGCGCTCTGATGCACTGGCGCGCTAAAATGCTAATTTGTCTTTTTTTTCGCGCTTGCGCGTACTAATTCATTAACCACTTGCGTACAGCGCACTAACCATTTGCGCGAAGCGCATTAGCGCACTCAAACGCAGAGGGCGCTCCAAAAAATGGAGCGCCCTCTGCGTTTGATGAATACCTGACGGTATTAGAGTTGGATGAATTTCTTTTCCTGGATACGGGCTTTTTTGCCGGTGAGGTTGCGCAGGTAGAAGATTCTGGAGCGACGAACCTTTCCATATTTGCTGACTTCAATTTTGTCGATGAAGGGCGAGTTGATGGGGAAGATTCTCTCTACGCCGATGCCTCCCGACATTTTGCGTACTGTGAAGGTGGCGGTAGGTTCCGTCCCCTTTCTTTGAATAACAACACCCTTGTACTGCTGGATACGCTCTTTGTTCCCCTCACGGATTTTGTAGTGCACCGTAACGGTGTCGCCGGCAGAGAATTTGGGAAAATCCTTTTCAACAGCTAACTGGGCCTTTACCACTTGCATTAAGTTCATCGCTGTAAATTATTATCGTGTGTAATTGGTAAGATTCTGGGTTCTGTATAACCTTCTAAATATGGTTTGCAAAAGTACAACAAATTTTCAATTCCGAAACCTCTTTCACTTTTCTTTTGCTTTTTTTTTGTGGGTATCCATTTTGTCGTACATTTGGCACAACGATTTCTGGTGTAAAAAAAGTAAAAATTATGTTGTTTAACATATTTTCCTATTTTTGCACCGTGAAACAGTTAAAACCGTACGCTATGTTTACCACTATTATTTCCGGACTAAAGGGTATTCTCCTGCTCCTAGAGAGCTGACGGGAAGGGTGGTGCATTAGATAATTCTAAATGTGAAATTGATCGGGCCATCCTTACAGGGGTGGCTTTTTTATTAAATGGAAGGAGAACTATGAAAGAGAAATTATTCATTTTCGACACAACCCTGCGTGATGGCGAGCAGGTTCCGGGGTGCCAGCTGAACACTGTTGAAAAGATTCAGGTTGCCAAGGCTTTAGAAGAATTGGGTGTCGATATCATTGAAGCCGGGTTCCCTGTCTCCAGCCCCGGCGATTTTAATTCGGTTGTCGAGATTTCGAAGGCGGTAACCCGCCCGGTGATTTGTGCTCTCACACGCGCCGTAGAGAAGGATATTGATGCAGCTGCCGATGCACTGCATTTTGCCAAGTTAAAACGTATTCATACCGGTATCGGAACCTCCGATTACCATATTAAGTACAAATTTAACGCTACCCGTGAGGAGGTGCTCGAACGGGCTATTCAGGCGGTGAAATACTCCAAGCGGTTTGTAGAGGATGTGGAGTTCTATGCCGAGGACGCCGGACGTTCCGATAATGTATTTCTGGCCAAAGTGGTTGAGGCGGTGATTAAGGCGGGCGCTACCGTAGTGAATATC
>CAYVJA010000043.1:5887-25321 GCA_964451605.1 uncultured Bacteroidales bacterium
ACGGAAGCGGTGAAAGAGCAGGCAATACCTCGCTCGAAGAGATTGCCATGATTTGCAAGAGTCATAAGGATTTGCCGGTCGAGACCAGTATCGTAACCCAGAATATTATGAAGAGTTCGCGGCTGGTCTCCACTCTCATGCGGATGCCGGTTCAGCCCAATAAAGCGGTTGTGGGGCGGAATGCCTTTGCCCACTCCTCCGGTATTCACCAGGACGGGGTGTTGAAAAACCGCGAGAGTTACGAAATTATCGATCCTGCCGATGTGGGGCTGAGCGACTCCTCTATTGTACTGACTGCCCGCAGTGGAAGAGCTGCTCTGAAACATCATCTCGAACGGATTGGAATAAACTTTACGCCTGAGCAGTTGGACGAGGCCTACAAGAAATTTCTGGCACTTGCCGACCGCAAAAAGGATATCTCCGATCAGGATCTCTATGTGATTGCCGGAGTTACCGAGTCGGAACAGAAACACAGACTGAAGCTGAAATATCTGCAGGTGGTGTGCGGAAAGTCGGCTATCCCCATGGCTACGGTTCAGCTGATTATCGACGGCGAGGTTTGTACAGCTACGTCGCAGGGCAGCGGTCCCGTCGATGCCGCTTTCAACGCCATCAGGGCCTTGATTCACCGGAAAGTCACCCTCGAAGAGTACCTGGTTCAGGCCATTACCCGTGGCAGCAATGAGGTGGGTAAGGTACATGTTCAGGTAGAAAATCAGGGCAATATCTATTACGGTTTTTCGGCCAATACCGATGTGGTTACTGCCTCGGCCGAAGCCTTTATTGATGCAATCTCTAAATTCATATAGTCTGACATATGAGCAAAACATTATTCGATAAGATTTGGAACTCGCATGTGGTGCGAGAGATCCCTGAAGGCCCCAGTGTATTATATATCGACAGGCATCTGGTGCACGAGGTGACCAGCCCCCAGGCCTTTTCCGGTCTGGAAAATAGGGGCCTGAAGGTCTTTAAGCCCGGGCAGACATTTGCCACTGCCGATCACAACGTGCCCACCATCCGTCAACATCTTCCTATAGCCGATGCTTCTTCGCGCATTCCGGTAGAGAAGCTTGCCGAAAATACCCAACGGCATGGAATTGCCTATTTTGGTTTAAATCACCCCAACCAGGGAGTGGTGCATGTAATGGGCCCCGAACAGGGAATCGTGCTGCCCGGACAGACCATTGTCTGCGGCGACAGCCACACCTCTACCCACGGTGCGTTTGGAAGTATTGCCTTTGGCATAGGAACCAGCGAGGTGGAGATGGTGCTTGCCACCCAGTGTATTCTCCAGCCCAAACCCAAAACCATGCGGATTCGCGTGGAGGGTCCGCTGGGAAAATGTGTAACGGCCAAAGATATCATTCTCTATATCATCTCTAAGATTTCGGCGGGAGGAGCCACCGGTTACTTTGTGGAATATGCCGGTCAGGCCATTACCGATCTTACCATGGAGGCCCGTATGACCCTCTGCAATATGAGTATCGAGATGGGAGCCAGGGGTGGATTGATTGCCCCCGACGAGAAGACCTTTGCCTATGTGAAGGGACGTCCTTACGCTCCCGCCGGTGCACAGTGGGATAAGGCGCTTGCCTACTGGAAAACGCTTTCGACCGATGCCGATGCCGTTTTCGATAAAGAGTTGGTGTTCGATGCCAACGATATTGAGCCGATGATTACTTATGGAACCAATCCCGGTATGGGAATGAAGGTGAACGGCCGGGTGCCCGACGGAAAAGAGCTGGAGGGATCGGACAAGGTAACCTTCGAAAAGGCGTTACACTACATGGGCCTTGAGGCCGGACAATCGATGGAAGGGAAAGAGGTGCAGTATGTTTTTCTGGGCAGTTGTACCAATGGCCGGATTGAGGATTTCCGGATGTTTGCCGATTTTGTAAAGGGGAAAAAGAAGGCATCCGGTCTGGTGGTGTGGCTTGTTCCCGGTTCGAAACAGGTAGAGGCGCAGTTAAGCGCCGAAGGCATTGATAAAATTCTGGCAGATGCCGGTTTCGAACTTCGTCAACCCGGATGTTCGGCCTGTCTGGCCATGAACGATGATAAGGTTCCTGCCGGTATGTACAGCGTATCTACCTCGAACCGGAACTTTGAAGGGCGTCAGGGCCCCGGTTCACGCACCTTTTTGGCCAGTCCCCTGGTGGCTGCCGCGGCAGCTGTTACCGGAAGGGTTACCGACCCCCGCACACTCTGTTAATTGAATGAATTATATATTTACAGCATATGGCAACTGAACCTTTTTCCGTATTAAGGTCTACAGCGGTTCCTCTTCCTGTTGAGAATGTGGATACCGATCAGATTATCCCGGCTCGTTTTTTAAAGGCCACCACCCGCGAGGGATTTGGCGACAATCTTTTCCGCGATTGGCGTTATGATGCATCGGGTGCTCCCGTCGCCTCTTTTGTGTTGAATAATCCCACCTGGTCGGGTTCTATCCTGGTGGCCGGTAAAAATTTCGGCAGTGGATCGAGCCGTGAGCATGCTGCCTGGGCTATAGCAGGATATGGGTTTCGCGCTGTGGTCTCCAGCTTTTTTGCCGACATCTTTAAGAACAATGCGCTGAATAACGGCATTTTGCCGGTACAGGTCTCTCCCGCTTTTCTGGCCCGGATTTTCGAGGCCGTTCAGGCAGATCCCTCTACCGAACTCTGTATTGATCTGGAAAAGCAGGAGATATCTCTGATTGCGTCGGCTCAGAAAGAACGGTTCGATATCAATCCTTACAAAAAGACCTGTCTTCTCAACGGATACGACGATATCGACTATCTGCTCAGCCTCCGTTCCGAGATTGAGGCCTTCGACGCAGTGAAGCGCTATTAGTAAAGCAAATGCTATGGCAACCGTAGAACTGTTAGATACCACCCTGCGCGACGGTGAGCAGACCTCGGGGGTCTCCTTTTCGCCCGAGGAGAAATTGCAGGTGGCCCGTTCGCTGCTGGAAGATGTAAAAATCGACCGGATCGAGGTGGCTTCGGCTCGGGTCTCCGACGGAGAACTGGAGGCGGTTCGACGTATTGTGCAGTGGGCACAGACGCGCGATCTGGTAAGCCGGGTTGAGGTGCTCTGTTTTCTGGACGGAGGTGAATCGGTTAACTGGGCTCATTCGGCCGGAATTGAGACGGTGAATCTGCTGACCAAAGGGTCGTTGAAACACCTGGAGGGTCAGTTACGCAAAACCCCCGAGCAACACATTGCCGACATCAGGAGTGCACTGTTGCATGTGACAGAAAAGGGGATGAAGGCCAACATCTATTTGGAAGACTGGAGCAATGGAATGATTGCTTCGCCCCACTATGTGTACAATATACTCGATGCACTGCAGCACGAACCCTTTCTTCGGTTTATGCTTCCCGATACGCTGGGGGTACTTACGCCCGATCAGACGTTTGCTTTCTGCAAGGCTATGACAGATCGCTATCCGGCGCTGCATTTCGACTTTCACGCGCACAACGACTACGATCTCGCGGTAGCCAACTCCCTTGCTGCGGTTCGTGCCGGCGTAAAGGGGGTACATGCCACGATTAACGGTTTGGGTGAGCGGGCAGGGAATGCACCTATTGCCAGTGTGATTGCTGTTCTGAAAGACCATTTGAAATTGCCTCTCCGGGTTAATGAGGAGAAGATTACCCGCATCAGTAAATTGGTGGAATCGTTCTCCGGAATCCGGATTCCTGCCAACAAGCCGATTGTCGGGGAGAATGTCTTTACGCAGGCCTGCGGCGTCCATGCCGATGGCGACAACAAAGACAATCTCTATTACAACGACTTGTTGCCGGAGCGGTTTGGACGTACCCGTAAATATGCGCTGGGTAAAACCTCAGGAAAATCGAATATTCTCAAGAATCTGGAGGAGCTTGATATTCAGCTCGATCCCGAGATTATGAAGAAGGTAACACGGAGGGTTGTGGAGCTGGGCGACCGGAAGGAGAATGTTACGGCCGAGGATCTTCCCTACATCATTGCCGATGTGTTACACAATGAGTCGATTACCCAAAAAATCCGGGTGGTGAACTACGCGCTTACAGTAGCCGAGGGGCTGAAGTCGTCGGCTACACTGATGATTGAGATAGAGGGGCATATTTATCAGGAAACCTCCTCGGGCGACGGGCAGTACGATGCCTTTATGAATGCGTTGCATAAGATCTATGGCAGTTTAGGCAAAAGTCTGCCGCGGCTTACCGATTACGAGGTAACCATTCCTCCCGGCGGCAAAACCGATGCCCTTGTTGAGACGGTTATTACCTGGAGCTACCGCGACAGGGAGTTTAAATCGAGAGGGCTCGATCCCGATCAGACCGTTGCAGCGATAAAGGCTACTGTAAAAATGTTGAATATTATTGCATAAATCACATCCACGGCCGGACCATGCTCCGGCCTTTAAACTTTCTACTTTTATATGGAAAAAAAGATAGCAGTTTTGGCGGGCGATGGAATCGGACCCGAGATAATGGAGCAGGCTCTCAAGGTTATCAAGGCTGTTGAGAAAAAATTCGGCCATCGGTTTTCATACCGGTCTGCGCTTACGGGTGCTTGTGCCATTGATGCGTGCGGCGATCCCTATCCTGCCGATACTCACGCACTTTGTATGGAGAGCGATGCCGTAATGTTTGGAGCCATTGGCGATCCCCGTTTCGACAACGATCCCAAAGCAAAGGTTCGTCCCGAGCAGGGGCTCCTGCGGATGCGTAAACAGTTGGGATTGTATGCCAATCTGCGCCCGGTTTCGCCCTTTGCCTCATTGCTGCATAAATCGCCACTGAAAAGCGAACTGGTAGATGGCGTTGATCTGCTGGTAATCCGGGAACTTACCGGAGGCCTCTATTTTGGTGAACCCCGTGGCCGGTCGGAAGATCAGAAAACCGCCTTCGAAACCTGCATCTATACCCGGGCAGAGGTGGAGCGCGTGGCACGGCTGGCTTTTGCCTATGCACGTACCCGCAAGAATAAACTCACAGCGGTAGATAAGGCCAATGTGCTTCCTACTTCGCGGTTGTGGCGCGAAACCATCCAGGAGCTGCACGCTTCGGAGTTTTCGGATGTGGAGCTGGAGTTTATGTTTGTCGATAATGCCGCGATGCAGCTGGTAACCTGGCCAAAGCGCTTCGATGTAATGGTTACGGAGAACCTCTTTGGAGATATCCTGACCGACGAGGCCAGTGTGCTGACCGGTTCGCTGGGTATGCTTCCTTCGGCCTCGATCGGGATCCATACATCGGTTTTCGAGCCCATTCACGGTTCGTATCCTCAGGCAGCAGGGAAGAACATTGCCAATCCTATCGGAACGGTGCTCTCGGCAGCTCTGATGTTTGAATATGCCTTTAAGGCTCCTGCCGAGGGCGCTCTGATCCGGGCAGCCTGCGATGCATCGCTCCGCGAGCAATTTGTTACGTCCGACATTGCCGGTTCCGGTGTCACGCCCCGCAGTACCTCGGAGGTGGGCGACTGGCTGGCTGAATACATTGCTAAGGCTTAGGCCCGAACCTCTTTCTGTTAAACAGTTTGGCCTCCTGTAACACGCTAATGGCGTGTTTACCAGGAGGCCAAGTCTTTATTAAGAAGTCGCAATAGTTATCGGAAGATGGTCTCTTTCCGGTTTGGGCCTACCGAAACAATCCGGAAGGGAACTCCCATCTGTTCTTCGATAAAGGCAATATACTGTTTCAACTCAGCAGGAACCTCTTCCCATTTGCGAAGGTGAGAGATATCGGTTTTCCAGCCTTTGAACGAAGTATAAACCGGTTCAATTTCCGCTTTTACATCGAAGGGGATCTCCTGTGTAATCTCACCATTCACCTTGTAGGCAGTACATACTTTAATTTCGTCCATTACGGAGAGAACGTCGGGTTTGGTGAGAATCAGATCGGTAACGCCGTTTACCATCACCGCATATTTGAGAGCAGGCAGGTCGAGCCATCCGCATCGGCGGGGACGCCCGGTGGTAGCACCAAATTCATGTCCTACAGCGCGCAACTGTTCGCCGGTGGCATCGTTGAGTTCGGTAGGAAAGGGGCCGCTCCCCACACGGGTGCAATAGGCCTTCACAATACCAAACACTTTGCCTATGGCTCCGGGTGCAACGCCCAGTCCGGTGCAGGCACCTGCGCATACGGTGTTCGAGGAGGTAACAAAGGGATAGGAGCCAAAATCGATATCGAGGAGGGTTCCCTGTGCCCCTTCGGCCAGGATACTCTTGCCGTCACGGAGAAATTGGTTCATCACGTACTCGCTGTTCACCACAGTGAGTGAACGAATCAATTCGATGGCCTGGAACCAGGCACTCTCCTCCTGCGAGAGATCGATATCGGCACCGTATTGGGCAAAGATAGCCCGGTGTTTTTCTACCAGCGCATCGTAACGCGCTTTGAAGTCGGGGGTGAAGATATCTCCCACACGAAGACCGCTCCGGCCAATTTTGTCGGTATAGGTGGGTCCGATACCTTTTAGGGTTGAACCAATCTTCCCGGCACCCTTGGCCTCCTCGTAAACGCGGTCTAAAGCGCGGTGCGAAGGGAGAATGAGGTGAGCCTTTTTCGAGATATAGAGATGACTCAGGTTGATTTTGTGGGGGAGGAGCGTATCGATCTCTTTTTTGAAGATAACGGGATCTATCACTACACCGCTGCCAATCACGTTTATCTGTTCGGGATGGAAAATGCCCGAAGGTATGGTGTGGAGCACATGTTTAATCTGGTTGAATTCGAGCGTGTGACCGGCATTCGGGCCTCCCTGGAAACGGGCTATCACATCGTATTCGGGTGTAAGGGCATCTACAATTTTACCCTTCCCTTCGTCACCCCACTGCAGCCCGAGCAGTACATCTAATTTTGTCATCTCTGGTTTACATTATATGAATTCGACGGCACGTATCGTGTAGTCGCAAAAACGTGGCCAATTACGAACAAAGATTGGAAAGGGGGTCAACACCCTTCATTACTTTTCCGTCCAAAGACATAGAGCGCATAGTTTTCCATGGTCATACCCTCCTGTTGGCACACCTCTTCCAGAATGGCTTTGATTCTGGGATCCGAAAACTCGATGGTTTCGTTGGTATCGGTGCAGACCAGGTGATCATGAGGATTCGTCTGAAGCCGTTTCTCATAAACCGATAGGTTTTTTCCAAAGTGCAGACGGTTTACCAGGCCGCAATCCAGCAGCAGTTCCATGGTATTGTAGAGTGTGGCTCTGCTCACTCTGTAATTCTTTTTTTTCATCAGGACGAAGAGGGTCTCAATATCGAAATGCGAATTGTGGCGATAGATCTCTTCTAAGATGGAGAAACGCTCCGGCGTTTTCCGATGCCCCGATTGCTTGAGGTACTCCGCGAAGATGGCGGCAGGGCTCTTCTGGTGTATTTCGCTCATGATAACTCGTTTTTTGGGTGATGGCCCGGTCAGGCAGAGGGAATTGTCTCCTCTGTTTCGGGCTGAAAGGTCTCGATTCGCTTCACCTTTTCTATACCTTTTAGCTTTCGGAGTTTCACAATCAACTCTTCCAGATTGCGAACGTCGTGTACATAGAGCCCGATTTCACACTCAAAAATGCCGTCGTGACTCGCGATATTCAAAGTCCGGATGTTGATTTTCAGCTCGTTGGTAAGGAGTGTGACAATATTACTCAGGATGCCAAACCGATCGATACCCTGGATATAGATCTTTGCCAGGAACGACATGATTTTATATGTGGTCCACTTTACAGGAACCACATGGTTGCCCATACTCGAAGCAAGTGTTATGGCATGTTTGCATCGCGATTTATGAATCACCACAGTGCCGGAAGCGGTGGTGTAGCCAATCACATCATCGCCCGGGATGGGGTTACAGCAGGTTGCCATTCTGTATGCCGGTTCGCCCGATTGATCAATCTGCTCTTTAACCAGAAAGGGTTCCTGCGATTTGCCTCCCTTTGCCTGGCCCTCCTTAGCACCTTCCGAACCGGCCGTTTTTTTATTGCGAACTCCCAGGAACTGCAGCTCCCAGTAACGCATAAATTTGTTAATGGCATTTTTCTTGAGCACCTTATCCAGATTACTCAGATCGATAATGCCGAGCGCGATATTACTGTAGAGTTCATCTTTCGATGTTACGTTATACTCGGGCAGTAACTTTTTGAAAATGCGCGAACTGGGAGCCAGGCTCAGCTCATTAAGCCGCTTCTCCAGAATATCTTGTCCCGACTCAATCCGGTTTTTCGATTCGGTAGAAAGGGCATGTTTTATCTTGCTCCGGGCTTTGGCGGTGGCCACCTGATTCAGCCACTCCACCTGCGATTTCTTCTTATCGGAGGTGATAATCTCTACCTGATCGCCGCTTTTGAGTACATAATTGAGGGGAACCAGTTTGTGGTTAACCTTGGCCGCAATGGCCAACTGTCCCACTTTGGTGTGAATGCTGTAGGCAAAGTCAAGCGCGATGGAATCTTTTGGGAGCGTCAAGATATCACCTTTTGGGGTGAAGACCTGGATTTCTGATGCATAGAGATTCATCTTGAATTCATCCAGAAATTCCAGTGCATCGGCCGAGGGGTTCGACAGCACTTCGCGAACCTGTTTCAGCCATCGGTCGAGTTCGGAGTTTTGCGCTCCGCTGCTTTTGTATTTCCAGTGGGCTGCAAAGCCCCGCTCGGCAATTTCGTCCATCCGGCGGGTGCGAATCTGGATCTCAACCCATCTTCCTTTCGGCCCCATAACCGTAATGTGCAGAGCCTCGTATCCATTGGCTTTCGGGGTAGTAATCCAGTCGCGGATTCTGTCTTGCCGGGGGGTATAGATATCGGTGATGGCCGAGTAGAGATCCCAACACTGGGTTTTTTCGGAGATTCCCTCTTTGGGTTCGAACACAATCCGAACGGCAATCAGATCGTAGATCTCCTCGATGGGAATCCCTTTATGCTGCATCTTGTAGTAGATGGAGTATATCGATTTGCGACGGCCGGAGAATTCGAATTTGATACCCTGGGTACGGAGGACACTCTGCAAGGGAACGATAAACTCGTTATAGAATTGCATCCGCTCCTCCTCAACTTCCTTTATTTTCTCTACCACCTCGTTGTAAATAATGGGATGGCGGTACTTGAGTGCCAGGTCTTCAAGCTCCTGTTTAATGGAATAGAGTCCGAGACGGTGCGCCAGCGGAGCAAAAAGAAATACGGTTTCGCCGGCAATTTTAATCTGCTTCTCGGGCGATAGGGCATCGAGCGTACGCATATTGTGCAGACGGTCGGCCAGCTTAATCAGAATTACTCTCAAATCGTCCGAGAGGGTCAGCAACATCTTCCGGAAATTCTCGGCCTGCAGCGAAACATTGTTGTTGAACGCCGATGAGATTTTGGTAAGGCCGTCGATAATGGAGGCCACCTTCTCGTCGAATTCCGATGCAATAAATTCGAGGGTTACTTCTGTATCTTCCACCGTATCGTGAAGCAATGCACAAACTACGGAAGTAGTCCCCAACCCAATCTCCTGCGCCACAATTCTTGCTACCTCAAGGGGGTGAATAATGTAAGGTTCGCCCGATTTCCGGCACATCCCCTTGTGGGCTGTATGGGCAATGTTGAAGGCTTTCTTTATCAGTTCGAGATTCTCTGTTTTTTCGGATTTTGCACAGACCTCCATCAAAGCTTGGAATCTTTGTTGTACCAGTGCTTCAGCATCGTCCGAAGGGGCAGGATTCATAGGAGGAGAATTCAGAATTTGCAAAAAATGGAGGCTTAAAGGTAGTAAAAATAATAATCAGAGTCCCAGCTTTTCGCGCAAATCGGCGAGCCTTGAAATTTCGTAGGTTGGTGTAGTAACTCTCTCTTTACCAGAAGGGTTAAACCATACCTGATCTATCCCGAATTGTTGAGCACCCAGGATGTCGGCTTTTTGATCATCCCCTATCATCAGACTCATTTTTTTTGTTGCATTTACATACGAAAAGGCTTTTCTGAAAATGCCGGGTTTCGGTTTCGAACAACCGGCCCATTCGGAGGTGAAAAGCATGTCGAAGTAGGGTTCCAGCTGCGAAGCTGCGAGCTTCATCTTTTGAATCCGGGTAAAACCGTTGCTCAGAATATAGAGTTTGTAGGAGTTGGATTTCAGGTAATCGAGCGTTTCCAGGGCTCCATCCAGCAGGGCGGTTTTTGCCGGGCATATCCGGAGATAGTCTGCGTTCAGATTTGTGGCAAGCTGAGGGTCGTCAATCCCGAAAGCTCTGAGTGTCTCTTCGAAACGTTGTATCCGAAGTGCCTCTTTGGTAATCTCGCCTTTTTGCAGGGCACCCCATAACCGTTCGTTGTGGTGGTTCCATGTGTCGTAAAAGTCGGCGAACCCTCCTGCCCTTCTGTCCAGTTGTCGGGAATAAAAGATTTCGCGGAGGGTCTCTTCCGAGTTGGTCTGAAAATCCCACAAGGTGCGATCGAGGTCGAAAAAGAGATATCGGTAGCGAGCGTTCATTGTGCAGAGTGGAGCAATGGATCTAGTTTTTGGAACAACGCCCACAGTACAATTCCTGCGCTTACCGACACATTAAAGGAGTGCTTGCTGCCGAACTGGGGAATTTCCAGCGCAAGATCGGCCAGTTCGACGGCCTCTTCCTGTACCCCTTTCACCTCGTTTCCGAAAATCAGGGCATACTTAGCCCCTTGTACCGGTTCGAAAGTCTCGAGCGAACAGCTGTTTTCGGTCTGCTCTACAGCGGTGAGAAGGTATCCCTCTGCCTTGAGTTCACGCAGCGCCTCCAGGGTAGAGGGGTGGTAACTCCAGTCCACACTCAGTTCGGCGCCCAGAGCGCTTTTATGTATCTCCCGATGGGGAGGGGTGGCGGTAATCCCGCAGAGCAACAGTCTATCTACCCGAAAGGCATCGGCTGTGCGGAAAATAGAGCCGATGTTGTGTTGGCTTCGCAGATTATCAAGCACCAACACAACCGGAATCTTTTCAGCTCTTTTAAAGGCATCAACCGACAATCGGTTTAGCTGGTCGGTCGACAGTTTTCTGAGAGGAGAGGTCATAGTCGTGATGGGCTTAATTGGTTTCTATCAGTTGGCGGAGCCACTTTTCTGCCTCTGTTCTGGCATCCGTTCCGTTGCCGGTATAGCCGTTCAGCATCCAGGCAAAGGCAACCATTCTGCCGCTTTTACTCCTGACGTATCCTGTGTAGCAACGCACTCCCGTCATCGATCCGCTCTTAAGCCGAAGGCTGTTGCGGGTGCTTACGTTGCGTAAAAAAGTGGAGTAGGCCTGAGAATCGACGCCTGTCAACGAGGCGTAGTAGCTGTCGAAGCAGGCCGATTTGTACATCATTGAGAGAAAGTCGCAAAAGAAGGCGGCCGAGAGCGCATTGGCCCGTGCCAGTCCGCTTCCGTCGAGCAGACGAAAAGAAGGAGTGTGAGGCAGAGCGTTCCGAAGAAGCGAATCCATCACAAAGGCTCCGGAGGCAAAGGTGCCGTTTCCGGTAATTTTCAGGCCGATTGTTTTGCATATGGCATCGGCCATTACATTATGGCTCAGTTCGTTGGTCTCTTTTGCCATGGCAGTATAGGGGGGCGAAAAGAGTTTTCCCGCCACGGTAGCCGGAGCGCGTTGGTCAGGGCCTGCCATCTGTAGAGTACCTCCATACCGTATGCCCCGCTGACGGAGCCATTCGGAGAGTTTGTGGATGAGGAGCCATCCCGGTCGGGTTAATGCTGCCTCAACGCTGTAACTCTCGCGGGTCTGAGGCAAACGGGTTGTGAGGGTATACTCCGTGCCTCCCGGAGCCACAAAGAGGGTGACGGAGGGGCTTTCTCCCTTCCGAAATGGTTGTTGATCAATACGGTAGCTGAATCCAAGACGCTGAAACCAGTCCGGCCATTGCACCGAGAGAGTGCCGTCGGGCCGATAGTCGACAGTAACGGAGCATTTGTTCTCGTTGAAGTTGAGGCCGTGTACGCCTGTACCATAGCCATTGCCAATATCCTCCCAGTCCCAGGCCTGATGAACCGGAGCGTCGGAAAAGAGCGTTGCGTCGCCTACCAGATTGCCTGTGATATAACCAATATGCTTTTGCCCGAGCAGCCCAGAGATGGCCGAAAAGAGAGAATCTTCGGCCTGGCCGGGAAAGAGTTCCGAACCCAGCGAAGGATCTCCGCCTCCAATCACCAGAAGATCACCAAAGAGGGTGTCGCGGGCAATGGTTCCTGTGTAGGCGAGGGTTGTGCCGAATTGGAAATCGTTGCCCAGCAGGAGGAATCCCAAACCTGTCGTGACCGCTTTCATACAGGAGGCAGGTGTGAGATTCTGGCGTGGCGAGGCCGAATAGAGGGTCTCTCCGTTATCCAGGTCGACAGCCAGCATACTGCAGGCGGCCCCGTCGAACGGAGATTTCTGCTGATGGTATGCAACCGAATCAGTTCGAATGGGAGGGTAGGAGATTGCCCCGATGGGTGCCGGGAGAAAAAGGAGGCAGAGAATCGTGCCAATGGCCCCAAGAGAGCCGAGAATTTTGTTATTTTGTGCCATATCAGGAATCCTGGGCAAAAATACGAATATGGAGAGAATATCCAGCTTGCAAAATCCGCGTGTTAAGGCGTTTGTCCAACTGAGTACAAAATCGAAGGAGCGAAGGAGTACAAATCGGTTTGTACTGGAGGGAGCCAGAGAGATAGGCTTTGCTCTCAGGGCCGGTTATCGTCCCGATCCTCTCTATATCTGTCGTGAACTGTTGTCGGACGAGGCTGCGCAGTTGCTTTCGCCTCTCCATGATACATTGCCGGTGGTTGAAGTTACCCCCGAAGTCTTTGCCAAAATGGCCTATCGCGAACATTCCGACGGGTTGTTGGCGGTTGCTGCGTGCAAAGTGCATACCCCTGAAACGATATCGCTGAGTCGGAATCCCTTTATTATTGTTCTGGAGTCGGTCGAAAAACCCGGCAATCTGGGGGCGGTACTTCGCACTGCCGATGCTGCACATGCCGATGCGGTAATTGTTTGCGATCCGCTAACCGACCTGTATAATCCCAATGTGATTCGTTCGGGTATCGGGTGTCTCTTTACTGTGCCCACAGCGGTGTCTGATCCTGAAACCTGTTTTCGCTGGTTGAAACAACACGGAATTCAGGTACTGGCGGCAGAATTAACTGCCTCTGTCCCACACTATAGTATCGATTTTTCTGTTCCTTCGGCTATTGTAATGGGAACAGAGGCGTATGGCCTTACCCCCTTTTGGCTCTCGCACGCCGATGCCCGGATTAAAATCCCGATGAGGGGAGCCATCGATTCGCTCAATGTTTCGGTTTCAACTGCCGTGATTACTTTCGAAGCGATGCGTCAACGTGAGGTTTCCTCGCTTTTGCCCCCTTTGTAACTTGCTTTTCGGCCCTATTGGTTTACTTTTGTAAAAAGCGGCCTTTTTGCCCCCCCATCAAAACAGATTACTATGAGTTCATCAGAAGAGCGTTCCGGATCGAAAACCCCTATGGTGGTAGCTGCCATACTGGCTGCCATGTTGGTAACCGGACTGGGTACATGGTACTTTACCAAACAATCGGTATCGAAACCGGTTGCAGAGGCACCCGTCGAAACTCCTGTTCCTGCTCCTGTTCCTGCTCCTGTTCCTGCTCCGGCTGCCGAACCGCAACAACCTGCTCCTGTGACGCCCGCTGCAGTTGCTTCCCAATCACCCCGCTACTATGTGGTTTTGGGTAGCTTCGAAGTGAGTCGGAATGTGAATAATATGGTTCAGAAACTGAGTACTCAGGGAATGTCTCCCAAAACACTTCCTGCTTTGCGTAACGGATTAACTCCGGTGGCTGCGGCCGATTTCGGAACACTGACCGAAGCCTATAACTTTATGCAAAGCCTCAATGACTATGAGGAGTTTTGGGTATTGAAACAGTAATGAAAGCGGTTGACCTTACCCCCTGCCTGCTGGTTGAAGATCTGGAGAAGAACCTCCGTTTTTACGGGGAGTTGCTCCATTTTCGCCTCATACTCCATTTTCCGCAACGTCCTCCCTATGAGTGGGTGGTTATGGAGAACGGGTATGTGAACCTGATGTTCCGTAACCGGGCATCAGTGGCCGAAACCCTTCGACCTCCGGAGGGCTCGTTGTTGGGAGCCGGTGTGATTCTTACGCTTCAGGTGGAAGATTTGCAAAGAGTGTATGCAGCTCTCAAGGAGCAGGTTACGATGCTTGATCCTCCCCATCAGAATTTGTATGGGGCAACAGAGTTCACCTTTTCCGATAGTAACGGGTATCTGATTTCGATTATACAGGACGATTTCTGATCAGTTTCTGTGGCAGATTTTGTTGAAGGGGCAATATTGACAATGCTTCCGGTTTTCGGTTTGTACAAAGTGGTTCCCGTTGTCGAATATTTGGCTTATAACTTGTGTTAATTGGTCATCGAAGTCCATGCCTATCTGGCTGTAGCTTTCGATGGGCTCGTTGTTCACGCAGGCCACCTCGTTAAACTCCTTTTCGAAAAGGTTTCGAAGCGCATAGAGCCCTGCGCTTACTTTCAAGGAGGGTTCGCTCCGCGAAAGTATACCTGCATAGAGCAGGATTTGGAAAAGGGGAGCACGCTCTTGCTTTTCCGAAAAGAGATCGTCCACGCTTCCTGCCTTACTATCTGCTTTCCCCGATTTGTAATCGATGACCCGCAGTGAACCCCCGAAACGGTCTATTCGGTCGATTTTTCCCCCAATTCTCACCCCTTCAGGAATTCCCGGTACGGGTCTGGTTTCTGTCAGCTCCTTTTCTAAGGCGTAGAGGGTAAAGGGTGCCCTCTTGGCATCGACCTCCAGTATTTTGGAGAGGGCCGTACAAAGCACCTTCCTGATCAAAAGATTCCGCCCGCTGATGAGCTCTTTTGCCGGGGCCGAAGGCAGATGAAACAACTCGGTGGCGAAGGCCTCATCGATATGTTGTTCGATAATGGCGGGTTGTTCGAGCAGCCTTGCTATCTCTTCAGACCGGATTTCGGAGCCAATCCAGGGGGTGTAGAGGGTTTGCATGCTTTTGTGCAGCAGGGTGCCAAACATGGCTTCGTTCAGCTCCTTCAGCACCTTCTCCGGCTCGCGAAGTTGCTCTACATACCGGAAACCGAATTTTAAACGACACTGCATCCAGGTGGTGATAGAACTGGGCGACAGATAACCTCGGCCGGCCGGATGGCAATATTTTTTCAGTAACATGGCCTGTATGGCCGGGGTTCGCTCCATTTCGGTCCGGGGGGGTGATGTGGGGCGAAGTGTAAATTGAACCGTCTCGAACGAGGGATCAAATGGGGCTTCGTATCGCAACTGGTTAAGGTAACGGCTCATCTCACCCCCTTGCAGATCTCCTGCCTCGGGATTGTAGAGAAGAGTCACCGATTTGGCTCCCTGCAGTAAGCGGTAAAAATAGTAGGCGTACATCGCATCCTGATGTTCGGGTGTCATCATTCCGAATCCTTTGCGCAGGTTGTAGGGTATGTACGACGGGGCGATGGTGGTTTTGGGCCAGAACCCCTCATTCATGGAGCAGATGATGATGTGATCGAAATTCAGGACCCGGGTTTCCAGTACACCCAGAATTTGAAGGCCTTTGAGCGGTTCACCCTCAAACGGAATCCGAAGGGTTTCGAGATGCTTGCGGAACATCTTGTTGAAGGTGAGGGCATCCATCTCCACTCCCAACTCGGAAAAACTGGAGAGAACCCTTTTTAGTGCTGTGTAAAAGAGATAGATAAACTCCCGGTCGAAGTCGGGTTCCATACTTTCGGCCAATTCGGGCGAAGCGCTCTCAGTGTGGGCGGTGAGCCGGTTAAGCAGCCATTCGGCACACGCTGTCAGCAATTCCGTCCAGGCTGAGCGTTGCGGACAATGCTGCAGGATAATTGCATAGAGAGAGTGCTCGTCGGCTTCGGATGTCAGGCTGAGCAGCTCCTCTCGGGTGGCCCAAACCCTGTTGTGGGCTTTCATAAAGGCATCGAGCGCCTCAGAGTGTTTGGGTTGGTGCTTTTGCAAATAGGGATGGCGCAATATCGCCTGCAGATCCTTGTAGAAATAGCAGACTTTGTCGCCGATGGTGCGGATATTTTGTTGTAACGAGCAGAGGAGTCCGAATAGCGACAAGGCAGGGGTTGCGGTAAAAGGGTACCCCATGGTAATGTTGGCATGCGCAACCGGGCAGGGCAGGTGGTCGAGGAGAGGGAAGAGCAGCTGTTCGTCGGGGAGTACAATTGCCGTTTGCTCTGCCTGTCCGCCTGTTGTGGCCGGGTTTGAGAGAAGCCGTGCAACCATCACCGCTTCTCCTACCGTCGAAGGAGTGGCCATAATCCGGATGGCGGGAGGGTGTGACAGGGCATTATGGTCGGCTCCAAAATCTGCAGGCATAGCGAATTCCTGCAGATTGTCGCGCATAAAAAAGCCTGCCTCGTGCCAGAGATTGTCTATGTAGTAGTTGTCGTAATCCCAGAAAAAGAGGGCTTTTTCACGGCTCTTCAGCCAACGGAAGATGGCTTTTTCGGCAGCACTCAACACATTGAAACCCACAAAAATGTAGGCATCGAAGGGGGTGTGGCCGGCAAAGCTCTGTTGGGGATTTTCGGCACATTTTCGGTACATCATGCCCGGATAACTTCTGCCCGAACGTTGCAACTCATCGGTAAACTCGCGATACACCGGGTAGAGTTGCGACCACAATTGCAGAAAATCCTTTTTAACCGGCCCCTCGGTTCCCTCGGAAAAGCGGTTCCAAAAGAGAGCCACTGCCTCGATCTGTTCGGGAGTGAGGTAGTGGAATTGGGCGTCGATCTCCTTAAGCTCCGACAGGTTTTGGAAGAGGTCGGCGGCATTCACCAGGTTCTTGTCGATGTCGTCGAAATCGGCCAGCAGCATTTCACCCCAGGGGTAGAAGAGATCGAAACGCTCTTCCCTTCCGGTACATTTACAGTAGATCCGGTGAAGAACCACCAGTTGATAGAGCGTATCGGCCTGTCGATAGCCCGACAGCTCCTGCATGAGGTCGGAGATGGTCTTGTACTGAGGTGAGAAGAGCGGTTTCTCGATCAACTCACCCAGGGCTTTCGAAAAAAAGAGTCCGGCACGTTTATTCGGAAATACAACGCAACAATCCGACAGCCTGTTGCCCAGTGTGCGGTACAGATATCCGGCGGTTTGCTGCAGAAAGCTCATGGCAGAAGTCAATATTCGAAGGTACCCGCCTCCGAATGGATAGTGAGACTTTTACTCCTGGATGCCTCACAACGGCCTACCACCTGGGCTGCGATACCAAAGTGGTTTGCCACCTCAATTACAGTGGCTGCATATTGGGGTTCCAGATAAATCTCCATTCTGTGGCCCATATTAAACACTTTATACATCTCCTGCCATGAGGTGCCCGACTCCTCCTGAATAATGCGGAAGAGGGGAGGAACGGGGAAGAGATGATCCTTAATTATCCGCAGATTGTCGACAAAATGGAGAATCTTGGTTTGTGCTCCTCCGGAACAGTGAACCATGCCGTGAATTTTCCCCTCCAGCTGCTTCAACAGCTCAACCACTACAGGTGCGTAGGTACGGGTGGGAGAGAGCACCAACTGACCGGCATTGATACCCAGCGACTCAATCTCCTGGGTAAGACGGTAACTCCCGCTGTAAACCAACGACGGATCAATGGCGTTATCGTAACTCTCCGGGAATTTTTGTGCCAGATAGTTGGCAAACACGTCGTGGCGGGCCGAGGTAAGACCGTTACTGCCCATTCCCCCGTTGTAGTTTGTTTCGTAGGTGGCTTTTCCCGATGAGGAGAGGCCTACAATCACATCGCCCGGAGCAATAGAGGCGTTGTCAATCACCTGGTTCCGGGGCATCCGGCAGGTTACCGTCGAGTCGACAATCAGGGTCCGGACCAGGTCGCCCACATCGGCGGTTTCGCCCCCTGTTCCATAGACCATAACCCCCATTTGGCGTAACTCTGCCATCAACTCTTCTGTGCCATTGATAATGGCTGCGATCACCTCGCCCGGAATCAGCCGTTTGTTTCGCCCGATGGTAGAAGAGACCAGAATATTGGTAACGGCGCCCACGCAAAGCAGATCGTCGATATTCATAATCAGGGCGTCCTGAGCAATCCCTTTCCATACCGAAAGATCGCCTGTTTCCCGCCAGTACATATAGGCAAGCGATGATTTGGTCCCGGCACCGTCGGCGTGCATGATGTTGCACCAGGCAGGATCGTTACCCAGAATATCAGGAATAATCTTGCAGAAAGCTTTGGGGAAAATCCCTTTGTCGATGGTACGGATGGCGTTGTGCACATCCTCTTTCGAGGCAGATACGCCCCGTTGCATATATCTGGAATCTTGACTCATCATCTCGACATGGTTACTCTGTGGCACAAACGTACAACAAAAGGTTTAAATTCAGGAATTCTGTGCCTCTTCTTGTCCCGAAACAGACTGGGGTTGCAGGTACTCTTCGCGGTATATCTTCACCATCAGTATGGCAATGGCCAGAAATACAGGGCCAAAAACAATCCCCAGGAAGCCCATGGTTCCCAGGCCTATGATGATGCCCAGAACGGTGATCAGCGGATGAATATTGCCCATCTTTTTGAGCACCATAAACCGAAAGAGATTGTCGATATTCGATATCACAAGGGCTCCGAAGAGCAACAGACCGGCGCCCTGCCAGATGGCACCCTGTGTAAGCAGGGCTATTCCCAGAGGGGCCCAGATCAGAGTGGTTCCCACAATGGGAAAGATGCTGAAAAAGCCGGTGATAATGCCCCAGAAGAAGGGTTCTCTCACCCCAAAGATGAGATAACCCGCAATGGCAGTGATCGACTGAATAATCATCATGATGGGAACCCCCACCACATTCGACATAATCATGTTTCTTACCTTTTCGCGAAATTGCAGCTGCCCCTTTTCCGACAGGGGAAGCAACTCCCACAGACCTTTCTCGAAGGCCTCCCGCTCTATCAGCATAAAATAGAGCAGAAAACACATCATCAGATAGTTGACTACCAAGGCATAGGTGGAATTAAAGAGGGTGGGAATCAGGTTAACCAGATAGTCGGATATCTTTTGTCCAAGGTCGGCCGGGAGAAGATCGGCTCCTGCCCACGCCTCCAGTTTATCCTGCAAGATCAGATAGCCTTCGGTAAGGGGCTGCGTATCGATATTCGACACCCGCGCGAGTACAATATTCACAACTTCCGAAAAGAGCAGTACCATGAAGGCAGTCGATCCCAAAATAATGGTGAGGGCTGCCAGCGTGGCATTCCATCTGAACCGTCCGGTGAGCAGTTGCTGAAGCCTGCGCACTATGGAGTAGACCAAAAGTGCCCCCAGAAAGGCCTCCAGAAAAAAGAGCAGGCCATTCGCTATGAGACCCCACATCACAACAATGATAATCAGGAGCGCGTACTGCCGGTGCTTGGGCGAGTTAACCATAGTGCTGCAATCTGT
>CAYVJA010000044.1:0-14470 GCA_964451605.1 uncultured Bacteroidales bacterium
GAGAACCCACCCATTGACCCTTTCCCATTTACTGATAGGAGTTTTCTTTCTTTTATCCTGTACGGTGTACGCACAAACCGGTAAGATTATTTCCGGCGTACCCTGGTATACAAACAACGGCAACCCTGTTTCCGCACATGGTGGAAACGTAGTGAAAGAGGGAGACAGATTCTATTTTTTCGGAGAGTATAAGAACAATGAAAATAACCGATTTGAGGGTTTTTCGTGTTACTCTTCGGCCAACCTCACGGAGTGGAAGTTCGAAGGTATTGTCATGCCTCCGAATCAACAGGGCAGGTTGTCGGGTGCTGAATGTATCGGCGAACGTCCTAAAGTGATGAAATGCCCCAAAACGGGCGAATTTATCCTGTATATGCATGCCGATTCGAACGGCTATCGGAGTCCTGCCGTGGAATATGCCGTTGCCAAACATATTACGGGCCCGTACGTGTATAAGGGGCGTTTGCCTTTCGGTGATTCCTTCATCAGTCGGTGGGATATGGGTGCTTTCCAGGATGAGGATGGAACGGGTTATATTGTTATGCATCACGGCGACATTTATAAGTTGGCCGACGACTACAAGAGCATCGTTGAACACACTTTACAGAACGACAATACGCTCAAAACCGAATCGCCTGTCTTGTTTAAGCACAAGGGTCTTTACTACTGGATAGGTTCGGGACTTACAGGTTGGGAACGAAATGACAACATGTACTTTACCGCCGGTTCTTTATCAGGCCCCTGGATTTACAGAGGCATTGTAGCCCCTGAAGGAACATTGACCTGGAATTCTCAATCTACCTATGTCTTCTCAGTCATCGGCAGTAAAACAACTACCTGTATCTACATGGGCGATCGTTGGTCGTTTCCCAAACAACGTGCTGCCGCAACCTATGTGTGGCAACCTTTGGCCTTTACCGGCCAGGAGATTTCCATGCCTGAGTATCACGAAAACTGGTCGATTGATGTAAAAACCGGAGAATGGAAAGACGTTCTCTTGAAACCCCGATATGAAATGGCTTACAACCACAAAGCCATCACCTATTCGGGTAATTGGGAGCAATCTACGGGCGATATACCGACACATTCATTTCATTTAGTAAAGCTTTGGTATTCTGATATTTGATTGAATTCTTAACGCTGATTCATATACATTTTCTACACTTTTGGTTTATTACTCCCTTCTAACCCTTAAACAGATGAAACTACTAGCCGTTATTTTGTCACTGTTCCTTTCAGCCCTTTCCTTACAGGCACAACTCCGGAACTCCTCTGCTTCTTCGCAAGGAAGTGTTGCCCCTCCGCATTTCGAATCTGTAAATGGTATAAAGAGGCTTGTTGTTAAGGATAAACCCTTTTTAGTCCTTGGTGGTGAGTTGTTTAATTCCAGTTCGTCGAGTCTTGCCTATATGGATCCCATCTGGCCCGGCCTGGTGCAATTAAATTTGAATACTGTTCTGGCGGGCGTTTCCTGGGAGTTGGTCGAACCGGAGGAGGGAAAATTCAATTTTGATTTGGTAGACGGGTTAATCGAAAACGCGCGCAAACACAATCTGAAGATTGTGTTTCTGTGGTTTGCGAGCTGGAAAAATATGGTTTCGACCTACGTTCCGGGATGGGTGAAAAACAACCGGGAACGATTTCCGTTATTGATCGCGAAGAATGGTGAACCGTACCAGGTGCTCTCCACCTTTTCGGACGAAAATGTGAAGGCCGATGCCCGCGCTTTTGCTGCTCTGATGAAGCACATCAAAGAGGTTGATGCTGCCGAACAGACGGTAATCATGATGCAGGTAGAAAATGAGGTGGGCACAAACGGGGGAGATAGAGACCACTCGGAGATAGCCACAAAAGCGTTCAATAGCCAGGTGCCGGAAAATCTGATCTCTTACCTTGAAAAAAACAAATCCTCCTTAATCCCTGAATTGAAACAACTCTGGGCCGAAAACGGGTATCGAACCAAAGGAAATTGGAGCGATATTTTTGGTGAAGGCGGCGCCACAAACGAGATTTTCATGGCATGGCAGCTGGGAAGCTATATTGGCAAGGTGATAGAGGCCGGAAAGGAGGCCTATGCAATTCCGATGTTTGTGAATGCAGCCATTGGACGGCAAGATGAAAAATTGGGTTCGTATCCGTCCGGAGGGCCGCTTCCTTTTGTGATGGATGTATGGCGTGCCGCTGCCCCGAAGCTTGATATGATTTGCCCGGATATCTATTTTGGTGACTTTTTAGGTCATTGCAGGAAATATACGCAATCGGGAAATCCCCTGTTTATCCCCGAAACAGGTGCAGGCGAAAGAGGAGCCGCTAACGCACTTCAGGCTTTTGTAAATTTCAAGGCCATCGGTTTTTCTCCCTTCGGAATTGACAGCAGAATGGGATCTTCCACAGGAGACAATCCTTTCGCTCAAGCGTATGGCGTGTTGAACCAACTATCCCCGTTCATCTTGAATTCGGAACCCAAGAGACAAATGGTTGCGATCTTGCCCGACTCTGCAAATTCGTTCGTTGAACTGGGCGCTTACCGCATTGATTGCTTTCCTCAGCGTTCCAGAATGGCAGGCAGCTCACCTTCTATGAGCTACGCCGTCCTGATTGAGGAGAAGCCGGGTGAATATATTATTGCCGCAAAAAGCGTTGTAATGCATTTTTCGCTAAAAAACAGAAAAGAGGAGGTAACAGGAATTTTGTCAGCTGAAGAGGGCCGATTTGAAAATGAAAAGTGGATTCCTGGACGCAGGTTGAATGGCGACGAAATTATGGTCGATTATGATCTGTCGAAAATGTATAAATCGGGGAAATCCGGTAACGGGTTAAAATTTGGCAGCTCAATGACCATTCAGCGAGTGAAATTATACAACTACTGATTCTCATCCCTACCCAACGACATCCGGAGCTAGTTTTCTGATGTATGCGGCAATGGCCAGGGCGCACTCGGCTACTCGTTCAAAGTCGACGATACCCGGATGGTCGTTGGGGGTGTGAGTAATCTCCTGATTGTCCATGTGTTCGATAAACCATTGTGAGCTCACGGCAATGGCAGGAAGCCCGTTTTGGAGGAAAATGCTGTGGTCGCCCTGATACCAGGGGAGTCCTTCTACAATTTCGGGGGTTTCCCGGAGCAGCTGCTGAAATGCGGAGTGCATGGGCTCAGGCAGATCGAAGGGCGAGAAGCAGGAGAGCCCCTCCTTGTAGCCGGCACCGTCGATGTTGATGTTCAGCAGTATGTTGAGGAGTTTCTCCCGATTCTGTTCCAGGTATTTTACTTGTCCCGGGGCGCCGTAGTAGTCTTCGCCATTGAAGAAGGCCAGTTCAATGGGGTAGTTCGCGGGCTGTTGTTTCAGGAGTTCGGCCAGGAGAAGAAGAACGGTAACGCCTGTTCCGTTGTCGATAGCCCCCGGAGTGCCGATTTTTGCATCAATATGTGCCGAAATAACAATTCTTTTCGACGATTTGGCCGGTTTTCGGGCAATCAGGTTGAATGCCTTCTCCGGAATGCGCCGGGCCTTTGAGATGAGGGTAATGGGGTGATCCGACAAACGCAGTAGTCTCTCGCCTTCGGTATCTTTCATATAGACCGAGGGGATGTCGAAGTCGCCATCTTCGAAGAGCGGGAAGGGATAGGCTCCGCCTGCTACGGAGGCGTTGTGGCCGGTGGCGCAGATAAGGGCTTTCGGCCCTCCTTTTTCGAGCAGCGAAATGATATGTTGGTGTGCTTCCGGATTCCAAAAGGGGAAGAACTTGGGGGCAATCTGTTCGGCGGCAATTTCTCCGTGCAGCAGTATAATTTTGTTGTGGATATCCCTTTTCTCCAACTCTTCGACAGATCCTACAGCAATCCATTCGCCCTCTTCCGCGCAGCCCCTGCTGTAGGGCGAAGAGAATACGCTAAAAGACTCTCCGTTACAGGTTAAGGCAGCCCCTTCGGTTTCCCAGTCCATTACCGTAAGGGGAGTGATTTCTGCATCCCAGCCGGCAGCCTCTACAATCTGTCCCGCATAGGCGGTGGCCAGTCGGTTTCCCTCGCTTCCCACACGGCGTTCGCCAATTTCGGTGCATAAATGATGCAGATGACGTTTTGCTTTTTCGATGAGAATAGATTTGTCCATATTCTGGTGTTTTAGTGCTCTATTGCTCTGGTGCTCTGGTGCTCTGGTGCTCTGGTGCTTTAATGAAACAGTGTAGCAGTGTAGCAGTGATGAATGAATGGGACAAAGATAGGGGGTGGGGAGGGGAGGAAATTGTAAAAAATGGACATAATAGTGCTCTAGTGCATCGAAGCGCATTCGCGCTTCAAGTGCTCTAATGCTGCGCTTCAGCGCGATTCACTCGAGCACTTGCGCGCAGCGCGAAGATTTAGTTGTCGAAGTAGTCGGAGTGGGGTGGGCAGGTGGCGAGGTATTGGCGGGGGGTGTAGCCGGAGAGGGTTTTGAACTCTTTGATCATGTGCGATTGGTCGTAGTAGTGGCAATCGCAGGCCAGGGTGGTGAGGAGTAGCTCCGGTTGTTGTTCGAGTTGTTGTAAGGCTCTCTGGAAGCGGATTATGCGTGCGAATTCTTTGGGGGTGGTGCCGATGTGATCGGCAAAGACCCGGCTAAATTGTTTATGGCTCAGGCAGGCCGCTTCGGCCAGTCGGTCGATGTCGTTTTCGCCGGAATGAATGAGCCGAAGGCTTGCTTCCAGGCGGTGAAGATTGTGGCTGGCAGGGGGCGTGAGTCGTTCCAGAAGGAATGCTTCGATAAGGCTGACGGCAAGGCCATCGCTTTCGCAACCGGCAATGCGGCTTTCCAGTTCGGAGAGTGACTTATCGCCCATATCGCCTGCATCCAATCGTTCGCCGGCTGCCAGAATGGCCGGAAACCGGAAGAAGGCTCGAACACCTGCCGGTCGGAAAACCACGGAGATCATATCTACCTGCCCCTCGTACGAGAGGTCGGCAAAGGTATAATCCTGGCCGCTGAGAAAGGCGCGGGGTTGAAACTCTTTTGCCTGCAGGGAGAGCAAACGGACAGATCGGTGAAAGATCAGGCTCATCATTCCGGTAGGCACAGTCCTGACGGCTGCGCCCGGCAGACCAACGGTCTTTAAGAGCCAGTAATGCTTTATGTAAGGGGCAAGTGGAGAGGTGGGTTGTATGATGGTAAATGCTTCCATACTTTGATCTGCCTTTCAAAACTACCCCCCCCCTTAACCGAACGATCCTTGGTTCGGGAGAGCAGGTTCAACGAAAAGGTGTTTTAAATATCGCGACTATGGCTCAGATGACGGCATAAGTTTCTGCAGCTCCTGCCGGGTGAGGTAGGTTACAGCACCATGTTTGGGGCTTTTGAAGTTGGTGGTTTTCATTACCCCTTCGTTAAAGTGGCCCAGATTTTTGTAGGTAACAAAATCTTTGGTTTCGCTGAATCCCATATTGCTGGGACGGGCGCCGTAAACGTCGTACATCAGCACATAGGTGTCGGTTCCCAGCCGTTTGAAGAGATTTGGGGCTTCGGTCGAGACCTTTTCAGGGTCGATACGGGTGGTGTCGGCTTTGAAGCCTTCGTTGATTTTATCGGAAACGGAGTGAAGAACCCTGGCGTTCGAAACATAGAAGAGCTGATATTGGTCACCTACCCGGGTGAGATCGCCGTCGAGCCCCCCGATTTCGGTGATCCGTTTAGGGGTGGTCTCCAGTTGGGTGAAGGCCTCGTTGGCGTAAGCATAGTACATGTGGCACTCCTTGTTGTTGTAGCGAATGGTGAAGTAGACCATCATCTTGTTGGCTACGGGGTCGAAAATGGTTTGGGGTGCCCAGGAGCAGTCGATGTCGCCCAACTCCGGGAAGGCTTTGTCGACCCGAAAGTCGGAGTGGCTCCAATGTTTGAGGTCGTACGACTTCATCAGGACAATGGCCCGGTTGTTTCCCCACCCGTATTTCTCGGCAGGCCGTTCAAACTCGGTATCGCGGAAACCGGCCCGTTTGCCGAAGATGTGCAGGTCGGTCATGGCCAGATAGAAGGCTCCGTCGGGTCCACGGGTAATGTGAGGGTCGCGTACCCCCTTTTGTTCGGCCAGCTTTTCGCCGACAAAGATGGGCTTCGCTCCGTTGATGTCGGTAAAGGTGTAGCCGTCGGAGCTGATAGCCATGTAGGCCGACTGATCCTGATCTTTGAAATAGACCAGGAGATATCCGGCCAGCTCTTTTTCGTTGTATTCGGGGAAATCCTTCGGTTTTTCGAGTTTCGACACAATCTCGATGGTAAAGGGCCCGGTAGAGGGAGCCTCAGCTGCGGGCGCTACTTGATTATTCTGTGCTATGGCAGCAGAAAAGGGAAACAGTGCCGAGAAGAGTGCCGATAGAGAGTAAACAAAAAGTTTCATGGGTTTTCGAGTTAATCGGATAGAGAATGGCGTGTTATTTCACCGTTACAATGATTCTCCGGTAACCGGTCAGGTTGTGCGTGCCGTTATCGGTTACTTCGCAGATAAGATGCAATGTGTGGCCGGTAGCATCGGCCGGGATATGCAGGGTGACTATGTCCGATTCGCGGTTGTCGAGGGTAACAGGACCCGGATAAGTGCCCGCTTCGGGAATGATCCACCAGCGAAAACGCAAGGTATCACCGTCGGGATCGAGCGATTTCGATGCATCGAGCCGGATTATCTCCCCGCTTTTACCAATCATTTCAATGGGTTGAATTCCCCGGTTTTTCCCGAGTATCACCACCGGGTTGCGGTTTCCGGTACCCTTTTGGGCCCAATCCATTCGTGCCGCAAAATTTGCAAAGGCTGCCGGATAGAAGTAGTCGAAATAGTGGGAGCAGATCTGATGGGGCTCTCCGGAAGCATTGGTGTAGGAGGAGGTTTTGCTGTCGCGCCCGGGCCCGAAGGCAAAATAGCCACTCCAACCGACCTGGGTGGGTATGTCCGGATTGGAGAGTCCGTTGGGCATGATGTGTAAAAACGAGGGGGTGTCGCCCTCGACGCCCCATTTGTATTTGGGGTATAAACGCCCCAGATTTCCGTGCTGCTGGATATGAAGTGCATATTGATCCCATTTGTTTACTCCGGTTTCGTTGTGCTTAAGCCAAGCACATTCGCACCAGAGAAACGTGAGCTCTTTGGCAAATTGTCTCATCCAATGGTGCGCACTTTTTTCGTAAGGGATGGTATCGCCCCTCGACCAGGGCCTGTCCTGATCGGTGATGGTATAAATGCGAAATTTTTGCAGAAAGTGCTTCAGTTCCGCTTCCGTTCTCTCTTGTTTTACCCGCCAGATGGCCTGCGCAAAGGTATTTGCACCTCCCCAGGTTGCTATCCAGATGGGTCGGGGGTCTTTTTCGTCGGCCAGTGCAATAATTCTTTGGCTTCCCTCCGAATCATTTTCCGAACCCAGCGCTTTGATTCCCATTTTTCGGCTTCCCAACACAGTTCGCGAACGGAGATAGGCAGGAGAGGGCCAGTATCCCAAAGCCTGCTTTGATTCATCCTTAAGGAATTTAGTTTGACCCGATCGTTTTTGCAGGTTTGGCAGATCTTTTTCGTAGGCATTCAACGCATCGTGAATCAGGTCGATGCGTTCGCTGCCCCCGGTATTGCTCCAACCGGTGGTGGCAATCAACGCCTCAATCTCGAACAGGTCGGCATGCGCCAGCAACCGCACCATCGACTCCATATCGTCGGGTTCGACCTGGTTTGGGGCGATGTCGGTAAGCACCACAATTCGTGGTTTACTGCTCTGCCTTTCCGCTTTTGAGTTGGCAAAAGCGGCTGTCGAGACAGAAAGCAGAACGAAAAGAGAGGGAAAGACAAAAGCGAAAATCCTCATGGCTTGCTTTGGGGAGATTAATTCAACTTCTTGATGGCCAGTAGCCGTATCTCTTCGTTTTCTTCTGTGGCAGCGATATGCTGAAGCGCAGCTCTGCTAAGTAAGCGAGATACTGCATATTTTCGGATCTCTGTATCTTTCTCGGTATAGGCGACGTGTTGCAAGGCGGTCTGGCTTATCAGTTTATACACCGCAAACTTCCGAATCTCCGGATCTTTTTCGGTATATGCGATATGTTGAAGCGCTGTCTGGCTCAATAATTTTTGAGTGGCATACAAGCGGATTTTGGCGTCGGAATCGGTATAGGCTATATGTTGCAGCGCAGTCTGGCTTATCAATCGCGACACTGCGTATTCCCGCAGTTCTGGATCCTTTTCGGTATAGGCAACTTGCTGCAGCGCACTCTGACTGATTAATCGCGAAATGGCAATCTTTCGGACAGAGGGGTCGTTTTCGGAATAGGCAATTTGCTGAATCAGAGACATATTGGTTACTTCTCCCAATAACCGGAGTTTTTCTTCGACAGTTTTTTGTTCGAACGCTTCAAACCAGCCGGAAGAGTTTTCGGGGAGCGGGTAATCAGACAGATGGGTATCCACTTCGGACGAGGAAGTAACCATCGATCCCGATCTTCTGGTAATGGAGATGGAGCAGGCACATGCGCAACACAACACGAAGACAAGTAACAGAATTTTTTTCATGGTATTCTCTTTTGCTTTATTTCTTCAATGACGGTTGATGCGGGAAAAAGTTACAGGGTTTACAATATTTCCTTTAACTCTTGTTCAAGGGTTGCCAGCCTTCCTTTGCTGAGCGAAAAGGGTTCCAGCAGTGCCATGTTCGAAAATAGCTGTGCACAAGTCACAATGCCTTGTTCTTTTAACAGATTTTTCTGTTGCGTTGTAAGGTGTTCTAACACTGTAATGGGGAAGATCTTTTCCTGTTCCATAATCTCTTTTAATCCCCGGCCTTTTGGATAATCCCACCCCAGAAGCGAGATGCCGTTACATTGGCTGTATTGAATGGAATCGTCCGAAAATCTTGTGTTGCAGGCCAGCCCGGCAGCGAAGGAGAAGTTTGCATACTCCGGCATCTCCGCTCTCTTTTTTACTATATCATTTACCCGCGAACGCACGTACAGGGGAACTTGTACCGATATGGTTTTCCCCTGGTCGTTTCCGTATTTGCATTCTACAAATAGTTGCTCTCCGTTCTTGGTGGCTATCACATCCATCTCGTGTGTAATGGAGTATCCTTCAAGGATTTGTGCCACTTCTACGGTGTATCCGCGCCGTTTGAATATTTCGCCGATAAACTGTTCGAACGGATATCCGGTGGGACCGAGCTCAAACAGAGATTGTTTTAACTTATACAGCAGTGCATGCTTACGGCCGTGCCTTCTGAGCATCTGAAAGGCCATGCCGTAAATCTTTTTTGTAGTAATCCCCTCGTACAGTAATTTGCTGATTTCCTCGGCAATTGCTTCGGCTTTTTGGGAGTCGGCTCCGGCCTTCTGAAGAGAGCGAATGAGTTTCGAAATATCAAACAGTTCCGGGTCGCCCGAGGCTTTACGGACCATCAATGGTGGATGGGTGTTCATAGAGGCGAAAATTACTCTTTGTGTTCCGCGTTCAGGACTTTCTTTGCCAATTTACAACCTATTCCGATAAATACCAGGATAATACCGAACAACAGATAGTCCCATTGGCTCACGAGATTCAGGGAGGGGAAACGGCTACTTTCGGATAATTCCGATAGCAGAACCTGCACAAGATTGGCTAACATAAAACCAAATCCGGAAACATAAAACAATTTATGCAGGATGGTAAGCAGATCGGTAATGTTGTCTTTTTTTGTGCAAGGTTCCTGGTTGATGAACTTGTCTCTAAAGAAGTTTATGAGTAAGATGATGAGATAAACCGCAATAATGACAAACACCAGTTTAATAAACAGTGCAGAGTAACCCCCCGAAAAATCGGTACTTAGGTTAAAAGATTGCTTGGTCTCCATGATATTAGGTTAGTGATTTTGCGTGAAGAAATAGTTTCGACGCCAAATTACTAATTCTTTGAATAGGATATCGTAAATGCGCAATTTATTTGTAAACAGAGTGAGGCTTGCTCTCACTTATTTCGAACTACTGAAAAGTAAAGCTTCCGAAATTCGGGTGGCTGTAGTATCGCTTTCGAATCCTGCGATCATGGCCGCACCGTTACGGATCTCACTATTCACGTAGGGCATTGAACAGATCCGGTTGTCAATGACAAAAGCAACCATTTTCCCTATACTCTTCTTTGTCAGGTCGGCCCATTTAGTTGCCCCTTTCTGGGTAAAATTGATCATTACATTCGAACCTTCGTTTTGGGTTTTAGAAATGTCCGATTGATCCAGTTCCGGCTGTAACCGCGTGACCGCCAATGCATAATAGAGATTCTCCTTATCCACGGGATTTCGCGTCAGAAAGAGCTTTACATTTTGGTCCGAAAAATCGAGCGCAAATGATGCAGTATCCGCTTTTTGCACATAACCCACAATACCTGACAGGGAATCGGTTTCGAACTGTATGGAGGTGGTTTTTAACGTGTCGAGCAGTGCAGTCGGAATCTCCTGCCGATCTATCACTTGGTAAACGCCAAAAGTCACTTTTGCGACAGTCGGTTTGGTCTCAGTTTGGCAGGCGCAGAGGGCAAAAGCCATTGCAATGGAACTAATGATGAACGTTTTCATCCGTACATAATTGATTTTTAAAGGTCGGATGGAGCTCGCATGTTGATGATTTTCATGCAAGTTTGAGTGTTGAAAAATACATGCTCGGTTCATAATGGTTTGTTTGTGTGGTTTTTAAATGCTTTGAAATAGTGGTCTATGGCATCGACGTAGGTTTTATATGCGTTGATTCCTTTTTCGGAAATCCGGCAGGTTGTAAGAGGATAGTTACCTCTGAACGATTTTTCGATGTGGATATACCCGGCTTCTTGCAGTTTAGAGAGCTGAAAACTCAGATTCCCCTTTGTGGTACGCGTATTCTCGAGGAGAAACGAAAATTCGGCATGCTTTACACTGATGAGAAGCGACATGACGGCTAATCTGACCTGCGAATGCAATATCGGGTCTAACTCGCTGAACATGATGTCTGTTTTTTATGTTTTGCATACAAAATATGGCCGGGAATTACAAAGGCAATGATCCACGCAACGGCTCCGATGAGCTGTTGACCGATTAAGGGCAGATACGATGACAGCAGTGCCAGTAAGCCGAAAGCAATCCCTCCGAATGTAATCATTTTGTACCTCAGTATGGCTCCGGTGGCTACAACTGCAAACGAAATAATTACCATGAAGATAGGATACTGGAGTTCGAAATGGATCTGGTGCAGTACGTTAAACTGAATCTGACTGATCAGAACCATACAGAAAAACATGGAAATCCAGATATACCTGAGCGAAATGCCGATATAGGTCTGTACTTTTTTCCGGCGACTCACAATATAGTAGACGCTAAATCCCACGGCAAACAGCCCCACTGCAAATCCCAGAATAGGAATGAGCCTATGTAGTTGAAAGGTTAACGCCACCCCTCCCAGAATCACATTGGCCAGGTTCACATACACCATAGTCCAGCCCCAGACCAGCATCAGAATGCCGTCGTTTTGCAGCCGTTTTTGAGAGAATTGAATCATCTCTCTGATCAATTGAATCGATTGACTTTCGTTGAAAGAATCGGAGTCGGGTTCTGTAGTTTCCATACCGCTGGTTTTTTTAGTAAAACAAGTTTGTAGTACAAACCTAATGCAGAAATGACCAAAATCCAAATATTTCGGTAATTATTTTTTGGAGCCTCTCGAAGATGTCCATAAGGGTCATTTAAGATGTAACTGATAATAATGTCTTTTCGGGCTGTAAATAATTATTTGGCTGGTTTTGTGCGTATATTTGGTAGAGCCCGGTGTGGAAGAATTGTATTGTTTTCTCGCAGGGGTGAGGCTGATCCGCTCAGTTTTTATAGCGGAGGCGTAACCGAAAAGCCTTATGAGTAGGACAAACCAAAAAGTTGGGAAAATGGCAAACTACAAGATTGAAGAACTCGAAGGAGTAGGGCCTGCTTTGGGCGAGAAACTTCGCAAGGCAGGAATTTCCAGTACCGACAAATTGTTGGCCGGAGCTAAAACGAAGAATCAGCGTCAGGAGCTGTCTGATGCATGTGGTATCCCGGAAAAGCAGATTCTAAAATTTGCCAACATGGCCGATTTGTTTCGTATTACCGGAGTTGGACAAGAGTTCGCCGAACTTTTAGAAGCTGCCGGCGTTGACACAGTTCCTGAGCTGGCACTGCGCAAACCCGCGAATCTTACCGAGAAAATGGAGGAGGTTAATAAGGCGAAACAGTTAACGCGTAGAACGCCTTCTATAAAAGAGGTTGAAAAATGGGTGGAAGAGGCTAAAGCGCTTCCCAGAGTGTTGGAGTATTAAACGATCATTTCCGGTATGGCTAGCAAGAAAAAGATTACCAGAGTGGGGGGTGGAGAGAATCCTGCTTCGGAGCGTACTGCCGAACGGTTTGTGCCCACACCCGAGAGTAAGAGTAAAGCCACACGACTTCGTGTGTTTGCAGTTATCGCCTGGCTGCTCGCAGTAGGTGCCCAAGTGGTTGCGATATCTATGCTTTTTAAGCAACCCGTTAACATGACATGGATTATTATCCTGATAGTTATTGATTTGGCCTTTGCAATTACCGGATCTTTGCTTTGGAAGAAGTCGAATCGTTTTGATCCTCCTTCAAAAGAGAAAAAGTTTCTGTTTTTTATGCAAAGCCAACTGGGATTGGTTGTGGCTTTGATAGCTTTTGTGCCTCTTATTATTTTTATTCTTTCGAATAAGAATTTGGATGCCAAGCAAAAGACATTGTTAGGCGGGATTGCCGGGGTAGCCTTAGTGATTGCCGGCCTTACCGGAATTGATTTTAATCCACCCTCTGTGGAAGAATACACTGAACAAACGGCCAGGGTTGAAGAATTAACCGGGAAGAATTTTGTGTATTGGACTAAATCGGGTACCAAGTACCATATTTACAACGATTGTCATGCTATCAACAAGGATGCGACAACCGAGATTTTCGAAGGTACTGTAGCCAATGCCAGGGAGTTAAAAAACATTACAGAGCTTTGTAAGTTTTGTGAAAACAGAGCTGAGAAGGAAGATAATCCGAAGCCGCTTTCCGAACCGGCAGAAGATGTGACCAACTGAGCCCGGTTTGCCTGATTTCATTTTTGCGCGGCAAGATTTACATCCCGGCCTCTTTCAGAAAGAAATCGGTCATCTTTTTAAAGGTGGCGTCATTGAAGGTTACCGGGCCGTGCTGCCCTTGGGGAACCGAAATAAATTCGGTGAGCAGCCCTTTTTCTTTCAATGCCTTCGAAAAGAGTTCGCTCTGGCAGTGGGGCACAACCGTATCGGCCTCCCCGTGAATAACAATAAATTGCGGATCTGTTTTGTCGATATAGGTAATCGGGTTGAGAAGCGCTATCATATCGAGGTTATCGGCCGGGTTGCCTCTGATCAGTGCGGCTTCGGGCGAGTTGCCGTCCTTGGGCCCCTTGCAGTTGTCCATGAGTGCCATATTGAGATGGTCTACCCCACCTGGACAGATTTTTAACGTGGGTTAAGTTTATTTGGTTTCGTACTGTCTCTCAAGCAAAGTTATTCTAAAATTTTTAGGAGCCCTTACATGGAGCTCAAAATAAATTTTGGAAATAACTTTGCCCGGACGTTCATCTATTCTCTCTTTAAGCTGCTGATTTATAAACATTCTCTGGCGTTTTGTCATCTAACGATGAATGGTCTCTTTTGTGGTTGTAGTAGCTGATAAACTCTTCGCATGCCTGCCGAACCTGCTCCCCGGTTACCAACTCCAGCAAATAGAGTTTCTCATATTTGATGGTTCGCCAAAACCGCTCGATGAACACATTGTCAATGGCTCTGCCTTTTCCATCCATGGATATTTTCACCGTTTCAAGACTTTTTATATACGCCACATACTCCTCCGAAGTGAACTGACTCCCCTGATCGGAGTTGATAATCTCGGGCTTACCATGGGTAAGTATAGCGGTTTGCAGCACATTCACAACCCATTCCGCCTCCATCGTGTTTGACAGGCTCCAACCCACAATAAAGCGGCTGTACACATCCATTATGGCAAAGAGATACATAAATCCTTTTCGCATCGGAATATAGCTGATATCCAATGACCAAACCTGATTTGGGCGTTCAATGGTCAGATTACGAAGCAGGTAGGGGTATTTGTATTGGGCCGGATCAATGACCGTAGTACGTGGACGGCAATAGACGGTTTTTAAACGCATGATTTGCATCAATCGCCTCACATGACATCGGCCTACCTGATAGCCTAACTTCTTGAGCTCTTTAGACATCCTTCGGGTGCCGCGGGTAGGATCCTCCATGTACAGAACATCCAGTTCCTTCATCACTTGAAGATCTTTATCGTTACCCCTGCCGGGTGTATAATACAACGTGCTGCGGGCTATCTGTAATAACGCACATTGATTACAGATGCTCATAGCTCCGTCCTTCTTGTCTATCATGGATTTGCGAACAGACAAAGGAATCATAGAAGCTTTTTTTTTAACCAGTTATTATCTAC
>CAYVJA010000044.1:14570-19857 GCA_964451605.1 uncultured Bacteroidales bacterium
TTGCGAACAGACAAAGGAATCATAGAAGCTTTTTTTTTAACCAGTTATTATCTACGGTCAGCTGACCTATTTGCTGAATCAGATCAGCTTTCTCCTTCTCCAATTGTTTAATCTGCTCAGTCTCATCACTCCCTCTATCAAAGACTTTTTCGGCATTGGCCAAAAATTCCTTCTTCCATGAGGTAATCAGATGGGGATGTACCTGATAAATCTGAGCTAATTCAGATATCGTCTTTTCCTCTTTTACCGCTTCAAGGGCTACTTTGGCCTTGAACTCTCCACTAAATACTCTTCTCGATCTTTTCATGCAACAGAAAAATTTAAATGTAAGCAATTTTCCTGTCCAGTTTTTTTAGACCACTTCACCATATCAGGGAGGCTTTATGTCCGTACAGGGTATTTGTGGTAAATAATTGAATAATAGACTCACTTAGTTGTCCTTCTCCGACCAATCCCCAATATTTTCCGTCATTCATCTGGGACGCGACGTGGGTATTATCCACTACATAGTATAAGTAGTGCAACCATTCAATGGGTTGTAGAAGTAAGAACAGAGCAACATAAAGTAAGTGCTGAGTTGTAAGATTTCTCACAAAGAATAATAACGTTCCAAGAAGTGCATACATCATCAATACTTCGCCCGGAAAAAACAATCCGTTGAGTACAGCAAAACCGGCCAATAATACCATCCGCCATAAAAACCGGTTACCAAAATCTTTATTCTGGTCTCTCTGTTTACGCATCATCAAGCCAAACGTGAAGCCGAAAAGAAGAGCAAATATGGCGTAGGCCTTGCCTGAAAACAAGAAGAACAGACTATCCCAAATAGATGAATCCAAATTGCTTAGCCAGGCCGGTTGTGACGTTAACTCGGGGTATACAAAAAGATTAAAGTGTTCTATACTGTGTAGAAGCAAAATACCCATTATGGCAAATCCCCTGAGGCTGTCAATGACTTCTATTCTGCTTTTACCCTCTTTTTTATTTTCCATTACTATCTTGTTTAATCGGTGTTAATAGGTTAATTCGATGGATGTTCTATGCAAATGTTCCAGACGCTGTGCGTTACAATCGCTACAGCGTCTTTCTTCTTCCCCGGCTGGTGATTTTGGATGTTTTGTGAAAACCTTTCAGGAATGCCAAAATAGTAATATTCCGAATAGGTTATTCTTGTTGGCCGTTATATTTACATACAAGCACAGTGCCTCCGGTTGTGAAGACACTGTGCTTTTGTAATCGGGGAAGGGATTTTATGAAGGCCGTTCGCCGTAGGAGAGGAGCAGAAGGAGAAGTATAAAGAGGAGGGAGAGCCAGCAACCGATGTAGTGGGTGATGGGCAAGGGAATGATGAAGAAGGGGGCGGAGAGGAGTTGCATGGCGCCTGCCATCAGTTTAACGTTGCGGTAGGTAAAGGAGGCGCGGAAGAGTCCGATACCAAAGAGGATGCCGTTGAGCCCCATAAGAGCAATGAGGAGTTGTTGCAGTAGGTTGGCGGGGCCAAAGCTGTCGGTAAACAGGTTTAGAATAAAGGAGAGAGGTGTGGTAATCAGAATGATTACGGAGGCAAATTTCAGGATGCCGTTCCGGCTGCGTCTGGCGTAGTCGAAAAATCCGAAGTAGAAGAGAAATCCGGTGAGAAGAAAAAGAATGGAGAGGGCGAAGCGCCAGTTTAGCGAGAGGGTGGTGATGGGCAGTAAGGGTGAGTAGACAATCCAGGAGAGCAGATACAAGATTCCGATAATGAGGTGGCCGCGCACAGTGGCTGCCGAATAGAGAGGTACAGGGTTTTCCTGCGCGGCCGCTTCGTCGGTTTCGGCCAGTATCTCCTGCGGGTCGAGCCGAAGGGTTTGGGCGATGAGCCGGAGGGTGGAACCGCGGGGAATGACTTCGCCCGACTCAATCCGTTGGATGGTGCGGATATCAATCTGGCAGAGATCGGCCAGTTCCTTTTGGGTGATGGCTTGTTGATTGCGGGCTTCGGCAATCTTCTTTCCGAGGAAGGGCTGTTTCATGGGGAATGGTTAATGGTGAATGGTGAATGGTGAATGGTGAATGGTGAATGCGCTGCGCGCGGGTGCTCTGGTGCTCTGGTGATGCGCTGCGCGCGGGTGGAACGGTGTAGCAGTGTAGCAGTGATGTGGGGATGTGAGGATTGTGGATCAAAAATAGGTAGGAGGTGGGTCGGTTTCAAACATCTGGGGATATTTTTGTGCGGCATTTGTACGGCATTCTTTATTTTTTTTGAAGATTCGGGGTGGAATGGGCGTTTTCCCATCCTTTTTTTGTAGTTTCGATAGTGTGAAACGGGCGTCCGGACATAGGGATGTCCTTGCCTCTTATAGTGGATCTGCTATGGAAAATGCTGTAGGTAAAAATAGTTATCCGGGTTTTTTGCAAAGTTTGGGAATTACAGCGCTGTTGTTATTGGGTATGATTGCCTTTCTCCCGATGATGATGGTGCTGGAAAAGTGGTTTGGCCAGGAGGTGGCTATGCTGCTCTATTATTTGCTTGCAATGGGTGTACCGCTCGTTGTCATTTTATTGATTCGGAAAAGTATCACCGGTTCGCGAACCATTGAGTTTCGAACGGATCATCTTAAGGCCACCCCTTATGTGGTTCTGGCTACCATGGCACTGTTGGCCGGTGTGGTTTCGCCTTTGGGTAACCTGATTCCCTTGCCCGAAAGTATGCAGAAGGCTTTTGCCGAGATTGCAGGTCAAACGGGAGTGTCGGCCTTTTTGATGTTGGTTGTGGCAGCTCCCCTGGTTGAGGAGACCATTTTCCGGGGCATTATGTTGGATGGCTTGTTAAAGCGCTACTCTCCCACAACAGCCATTCTGATTTCGAGTCTGTTATTTGGATTGGTGCACCTAAACCCCTGGCAATTTATTACGGGATTGATTATTGGCGCTTTTTCGGGCTGGATATATTATCGTTCGGGGCGGTTGTTCTATTCGGTGATTGCCCATGCCGCAGCCAATCTGAGCGGATTTTTGATGCGTTTTTTCGTCGATACCGACAAGATGATGTCTCAATCGACGGTCGAGATGTACGGCGGGCCGATGACTTTTTCGCTGGTTGTGACGGGCTCGGTTGTACTTTTCCTGTTTTCCACCGTGATGTTGCATCGGATGTTCGCTCCGATATCCGAAGCAAACTCTGCACAGTCTGCGCCCAAAACTGAAACCTTATCCATTCACGAATAAACCATGCTTGTCAATCATGCCTAGAATTCCCCTTTTTGCCGCTTTGGCGCTCTTATCGGCCGGAGCTCTTATCTCTTGTAACAACGACGACGATAACTCCATGCCGGCCGAATTGCCGGTGAGAATCCTGAACGAAGCCGAATACTACGGCAACGAATTCCAGGAGTACACTGCGTATCAATACGACCAACTGGGACGCGCCATTGAGATAAACACCATCTATGCTGACGAGACGATGAGTACGATGTTCTATATCTATTCCGACTCTCTGGTGCTGGGTTATGACTATTCCACGTACGACGACAAACCCTATTTGGAAACCCATTACCTTAACCCCAGGGGATTGGTCGACTCTACCGTTTTCCGATATGATGGCGAAGACCGTGCTGTTATGCGGTATCTTTATAACGATGAGGGCTATAAAGTGTGGAGCAAGTTTGAATCAAAGCAGTATGCGATGCTTTTCGAAGATCAATACCAGTATGAGAATGGCAATGTCTCGCGTTTGGTGTCAAGGATGACTTTCGGGACTCCCGATACGGAGGCCCTGCCGGAGGCGCTGCTGGTTAAGTCTTTGAACCTGTCCCCTGCCGATTGGGCGCGGCTGCAGTCCCGGATGCAAGGCTACCGGCAACAGACCAGAGAACAGGAAATCTTTCAGGATACCCTCTACTATGAGTACCTTCCCCAACGCAATACCCTGAGCGATCACAACCGGGGGAGACTCTTCACGGGGCGTCCCAATCAGAATCTGGTTTTGCAATATACGTATCAGGATGGACCTGATAGTGAGGTGATTTCATACGAATACCTGTTCGACTCTAAAGGCCGTGCCATTAAACAGATCGAGCCTGATGTTGAGATTCCTCTGGTGTATGATTATTCGTACACTGACTAATGTTAAAAAATCAGCAGCATGTCAACTCCTGTTTCAACCTGTTTGTATTGTCAGAATAACGAAACATTGCATCGCTTAATGATTAAGATTTGCGATCTGGAAGTTTCGCAACTCTTCTTGTTTAAAGAGCAGTCGTATCCCGGCAGATGTAATGTAGTGTTTAACCGGCATGGCGTTGAATTTCACGAATTAACCGATGCACAGCGCGATGCTTTTATGCGCGATGTGTCGAGGGTAGGGACAGCCATTTCTAAGGCTTTTCACCCCGATAAGCTTAATTACGGCTCCTATGCCGATACCTTGTCGCATCTGCATATGCACATAGTACCCAAGTACAGTGACGGATACGGCTTTGGCGGCGTATTCGAAATGAATCCGCAACGCTCACCGATGCAGAGTATGCCGATGTAATAAACAGAATTAAGGCGGAGCTTTGAGATTTCTTGTCTTATTGAATATTGCTTAAACCCATCCTATGAAACAGTATTGTCTTTGCTTTGGCGTGATTATTTTCATCTCTTTTCTTGCCTGTACAAAAGAGGAAAACAGCTACATCACTCCCGAACCTGTCGACATGAAAGCCGCAAAGATGGAGCAGATGGGCAGTCTGTTCGATGCAATTGCCCGACAACTAGGATGACCTCGGGGCTATTCGCCCTCCGCAACAATGGGGTACACCTTAATGGCCTTGAAGGTGACCTTTCCCTGTTTGGCGTAAAACCAGAGGGTGTTGCCCCGCTTTTCGGGCAGACGGTTAACAATGCAGCGCTGCTGGTTGATACAGACATCAATGATATCGTCTTTCATGATGATTTCTACCTCCGACGGGGTGCCCAGACCGGTTACTGCCTCAATGCGCGAGTCGGCCAGTGATACCGTCAGGTTGTTGGCCGAAAAGGCCAGTTTGTAGCCTTCGGAGGCCTTATCAGTGGCTCTCAGGTATAACCCGTACTCCTGGTTTGGTCCTTCCGGAATCACCTCGAAGGTGATGCGGCAGTCGGCCGGAATCGATTCGGCATGTATAGCCCCGGTCGAACCGGGTGCCGTAATCAGGTATTGATTACCCCCCTTCCGGCTTCTGTCGTCGAGTATCATCTCATAATCAACGGGTTCGCCCGTGGGGGGAAGCATCTCCTCCACAAACTTGGTTCCGAGATTACCGTTGTCGAGCTGCACCACCTC
>CAYVJA010000044.1:19867-20573 GCA_964451605.1 uncultured Bacteroidales bacterium
CGAAACAGGGCCGAACCGCCAAATTGTTCGCCGCCCCGGTCGCTCTGGTTGTTTCGGCTGGGAATCCATGAGGTGGCTATTCTGCGGTCTTTGCTAAATTCTCCTGTTTTTACCACATTGCTCCAATTTTCGTTAAAGGGCTGAAAAGGGGGTTGAACCCATGGGCCCCAGGGTTTATCCGAAATAAGGTAGTAGCTGTTTCCCCCCTGCGAGTAAAGCAGATAGTACCTCCCTTTCCAGGAAAAGAGGTCGGAACACTCGGGAACCTCCTCCTGGCCCGTGAGTATCGGCTCCTCTACCTCCCACTTCTGCAGATCTTTTGAGGAGAGATGAACCAGACACCCCTGCAGATTATCGATGGAGTTATTCTCTTCGGTGGACGAGGAGATGAGCAGATGCACCGTTTTGCGGTCAACAATGGCTTTGGGATCGCGAAAGTTTCGTTCACTGTACCCCGGCGCCGAGGTATAGAAGGGGTTTGGTTTCTGCTTTTCGAACCGGATGCCGTCGTTGCTCACGGCATAGCTTAACTGCTCATTCACTTTACCCCCGGAATTGAGCAGACGGGTGGCGTAAAAGGCGTAAAACTTTTTATCGTCGAATACCACCGAACCTGTACAGATGGATTTTTCCCACGGTTCGTCAATACCCAGTACTACCGGGTGATGTTCCCAATTCTCTAAATCTTTCGAGGTAGTTAATACCC
>CAYVJA010000044.1:20583-24688 GCA_964451605.1 uncultured Bacteroidales bacterium
ATTGGTGGCCGCCCAGACCCTCCAGAGCCGAGTGGTGTCCCTGATCGAGCAGCCAGTACAGATAAAAGGTTTTTTTGTAAAAGAACGGCATACAATCGCCTACAAAGAGATTATCGCCTTTTGGGGTAAAGTATTGCAGGTTTTTGGTGGGTTGGACAGCGGGGTCGTAACCCGTTTGAATCTGTGCGCGAAGGCTTAGCAGGGCAGGCAGACACAGCAGAATAATCAGAAACCTTCTCATAGTATAGGGTAACAGAGGATAGAAATATAGACGAAAGATAGTAACTTGCAGTGAATCCAAACGACTTGAGCATGCAAAGAAGAAAGTTTTTTAAAACCGTGAGTTATGGTGCCGCAGTCGGGCGTTCAGGGTGCCGGATCCGGCGCAGAGCAGATTGTGCCTCTTTCGCCTGAAAGAGAGATTTCTGTGCGGGTAAGCGGACAGGTGGTCCGTGTGGAGACCTTCACCTTATCGGCCACTATCGAAAAGGGGGTCTTGACCTCCTTGCAGAGCAAACTTACCGGTGAGCAGTTTATCGAAAAGCCCGATATCCGTACCTTTCGCGCGCTGCAGTTGCTCTACCAGAATCAGGAGATTATTCAGGTGAATGAGGAGAAGTTCGGATCGGTCGAAGCCATTCAACTATCTGAAAGGCATGCCGAAATCCGCTTTCACGGTTGGGACGGCGACGGAGTGATAGCCATCTCGGCCGATCCGGAAACCGGCGATCTTTTGGTAGAACCCTCAGCTTTTTCTTCGCGTGGCGGGGTGTTGGCCTGTCGTTGGCTTATTTCCGGGCTGAAACCTTCGCTTGAATTGGTGGCGCCAATTTTTCAGGGGGTTAAGCTTAAACTCGACGATCCGTTGGTGAAAAACAGTCGTTGGCAATGGCCCTATGGCTGGGAGGCGGGGCTTGCCATTTTGCAGTCGCAGGATGGCGGCTTCTGGGTTCATACGCGCGACACCCGATATCGATTTAAGGCACTGCAAACGGGCATTGGCTCCGATCCCTATGCATTGGGGTTCGATAGTGAAGCCTATGGTCCGGTGGAACAGAATCTGAGTGCCGGTGGACTCTGCTGGCGGCTCAATGTGTACCGCGGGGGATGGCAGGTACCTGCCGAAATGTACCGCAAGTGGTATTGGCAGGCCTACGGTTTGGCAGCAGAGGAGCACAAGCGGCAGCCCTGGATATTCGATCTGAAACTGGCCGTTTCGTGGTGCCCCGGGAGGTCCGAGATTCTCGATGCACTGGCTAAGCGGGTTTCGCCCCACAAGGTTTTGCTCCATTTTCCTAACTGGCGAACCGATAATTACGATGAAAATTATCCCCGGTATGAGGCCAGCGAATCAGGTATGGCCTTTATTTCCAAGTGCAACCAAATGGGATTTCATGTGGCACCCCACTTTAATTCCATCGATATGGATCCTTCGCATCCGGTCTATTCTCTTGTACGCGATTTTGAATACCGATCGGTTGGTTCGGGTCAACGGCAGGGATGGAGCTGGTACAATGGTTCGCCCATCGGGGTTCCGGAGTCGAATGGAAATTTGTTACATAACCGCGATAAGAAGGTGATGGTTAAGATCCATCCCGGATTGCGTCTTTGGCGCTCCATTCTGGGCGAAAATATTTTACAGGCCGCGCAGGCGTGCAACCTCGATACGGTTTTTATCGATGTTACGCTCTGTATGTGGAACCTTCGGAATGCCATTGTCGAATCGCACTCCACTACAGAGGGAATGGATCTGTTGATTAAACATGTGGCTTCGCTTGGAAAGGGGTTGGTGGTTGGAGGCGAGGGGTTGAACGAGATTACGGCTCAGGGCCAGTCATTTGCTCAGGCGCATCTCTTTAACAGCCATCATAACTCCATTGCAGGTTTGGAACGCGCCGGAAACTGTAACCTAAATGAGCTGCTCTTTGGCAAATTGTGCCGTACCATCGGGTATGCCAATCTGAGCGGTAAAGACGACAATGAAGCACTTCGTATGCGGATACATGCCGAACACGGTGCCATCCCTACGCTGACCATCGGATCGGAACAGGAGATTCTAAACCCCAATCCATTGGTTGCTAAGCTATTGGAGGTAGCGGCGCGGTAACGAATTGCGGGTTATTCATAAACCACTTTTACGAGCGAAACGGCCTGTCGGGGAAGTTGAAATTCGAGAGAAATTCTGTTTTCTGTGATGGCTATGTTTTCCGGTTCGGAAAGCAGTTGGAGTTTGCCCGATTTTTCCAGTATTTCGTACTGGGCGGCAGTAGGATTTTGGGGCGATCCCATCTTCTTCCATACTTCGTACGAGTTGCTGTGGCCGGCATCAATGCGATAGTGGTATATTTTGGCTCTTTCGGCCTTTTCCGGGATGTTTTGGAGTACAAGAGCCACGGCCGACCCGTCATCCTGCAGATCATTGTCGTGGTAATTCCACACCAGGACAGTCGAAACCTCGCCATTGTGTGCAGCCAGCGCGTTGATATCGGTATAGGTTTCGCGAACCCCTCTTTGCAGGATGGATAGGGCATTGTAGGCCGAACGGCCTGATGATTGGTCCCAGTTGACCGCTACTTCGACCCGATTGCCCGACATCATGCCCAACATCCTGAATACATTGAGCACGGGCTTATCTACCCCGTTGGTGGCCAGATCGCGAAAGCCGTGAAACCAGGGTTGGTTTTCAAACTCAAACGACCAGTTTACGGCTCCAATCAGGCGGGTTCCGTAGAGATCGTTTAATTCGTATATCCTTGCCAGCGAAGCTGCCGTATAGCTCGAATAGAGCGTTCCGTTGCGGTAGGCATTTTCGGGGTTTGTCAGCATACCGCAGGCGGCACAACCTTCAGGATCAGATTCTCCGATGATTACCGGCAGATTTTTGGTTTTGGCAAACGATGCAATTACCCTGAGATTCTCATTTACATCGCGAAGTTGGTTCATCATTCCCATCTGCACTACGCCATTGATCACTTTGGGGGCCCCTTTCGCATGAAATGCCACAAAATCGAGCGGTGCGCCTATCTTTCCGGTTGCCGCGTTGGCTCCGTCGAGACAGTGCTGAATAAAGCTTTCCACAAACCTCGATCCGCCCCCCGTGGAGTGCGGCCCGCCGATTCTGGCCGAGGGGAGCGCTCTTTTCACGGCGTCCGATGCAAAATCGTACATCTTGCAGTAGGTCTCTAACCGGTTCTCAGCCTGCAAATAGCCCGAATTGGGTTCGTTCCACAGCTCCCAATACCAGCTTTCGACCTCCTCTTTACCATATCTTTCCACACAATGCCGAACCCACTCATAGATGAGTTGCGCCCATTTTTTGTAATTGTTGGGAGGATAGGCCCAGCCGGTAAAGATGGCGTCGTAGTTCATGCCCGGTTTCCAGTTATGTTGATAGGGCTGAGGATGTGTCGACAACGCCTCTGGCATAAAGCCGATTTGAGCCAGCGGTTTCATTTTCAGACGAATGTAGGTGTCGAAAATGGAATCTGTTATGGTCCAGTTGTAGATGGGATTGCCCTCCTTGTCTTCGGTATAGATATTCGAAGATCCCCATTTCAGGGCGGGAGTGCCGTTGCCCGTGCACATAAGCGAATGGGCCCGAACATATACCGGTACGGGACTTAATGCGGCAATTTCGGATAAGAGCTTTTTCCCATCTTTCATGTAGGTGTAATTGGGCTCATCGTATCCGAACCAGGCCCAAACAGGCGTCATCTCGCCCTTGATTACATTCAGATTAACCGAAATCTCGGCTTTTGGTTCTTGTCCCACCATAAGGGGAGCGTACCAGAGGCAAATGATGAAAAGCAGAATTCTCATAACTGTAAGTTTTGGCTGTCACTAATCTGAAGATCTTCCACCGATTCGAGCACCATACGGGGAGCCCCTTCCGGCATTTGCAGGGTAACGTTATGCAATTCGGCACCTTTTACATCAATCATCTGCAGGGCAGGGCGCTGTTCTGTTCCAAGTACCTTAACCGAGACGTTGTGCATCCGGATGTTGTTCACGTGGCGGATAAAGAAGCCGTACGAGGTAATAATGCCGAATTTCTGCGGTTCGGGGTAGGTTTTTTCGTGTTCGGGGACTATCTCGGGAACCGTAT
>CAYVJA010000045.1:0-8167 GCA_964451605.1 uncultured Bacteroidales bacterium
CTACAATGTCGACCTGATTCATGAAAACAACAATCTTAGGCACATTCACCTGGCGGGCCAGCAGGATGTGTTCGCGAGTTTGAGGCATGGGACCGTCGGTGGCAGCCACAACGATAATTGCACCGTCCATCTGGGCGGCACCGGTAACCATGTTCTTAACGTAGTCGGCATGACCCGGGCAGTCAACGTGCGCATAGTGACGATTGGCTGTCTGGTATTCGACATGGGAAGTGTTGATGGTAATACCCCTCTCTTTTTCCTCAGGAGCGTTGTCGATAGAGTCGAACGAACGAACTTCAGAGAGGCCTCTCTTTGCAAGTACCATGGTAATTGCAGCGGTCAAAGTAGTTTTACCGTGGTCAACGTGACCAATGGTCCCGATGTTCACGTGAGGTTTCGACCTGTCAAATTTTTCTTTTGCCATAACTCGTTCTAATTAAGAAAATGATTGATTGTTTTTACTTTTAAACTATAATTGAGCCGGTGATGGGAATTGAACCCATGACCTCTTCCTTACCAAGGAAGTGCTCTACCCCTGAGCTACACAGGCTTGATGCCGAAAAAAAGAGCGGGAGACGAGACTCGAACCCGCGACCCTAACCTTGGAAGGGTTATGCTCTACCAACTGAGCTACTCCCGCGTTGAATCCGGGAAACCGGACACTCTGTTTTTCTAAGCGTGGGGAGAGGAGGATTCGAACCTCCGAAGTCGTACGACAACAGATTTACAGTCTGCCCCAGTTGGCCGCTTTGGTATCTCCCCGATTAATCTGTATCTTACTAAGAATCAGACTACTATTAGAATCAATAAAAAAAGAACTTCGAGCCGATGGAGGGATTCGAACCCCCGACCAGCTGATTACAAATCAGCTGCTCTGGCCAACTGAGCTACATCGGCATAAGCCTTTCGAGCCGCTCCCTCCTTCGTTTTGAAAAGGTGTGCAAATGTAGTCAAATTTTTATATCCTACAAGAGAGCCCGTCACTTTTTAAAAATCAGATCTCTTTTTTCTTTTCCTTTGCTTTTATCACCTGCCGTTGCAGTACATCAATCAGTCCATCAACCGCCTCCTCGAACGAAGGGCTCTGTTTACGCGAGATGATATCGACGCCCGGAACCAGTACTCTGATGTCAACCACTTTGTTTGCGGCCGACTCGTCGTTGTCTAATTTCAGGGTGACTTCAAAAGCCTGAATGGCATCCCACATCTTTTCAATTTTCGTGAGTTTCTTCTCAATAAACTCAATCAACTTTTTGTCGGCATTGAAATGTACCGTCTGAATTCTGAGATCCATAATTACCTCCGTTTTTACGCTCTTGGATGAGCACGTTTATAAACAGTTTTAAGCGTCTTGATCGTGTTGTGGGTATATATCTGAGTAACACCCAGCGAAGCATGCCCCAACAAATTTTTTATGGCCGTAATATCGGCCCCATGGTTTAACAGGTGAGTGGCAAAGGTATGCCTGAATACGTGAGGACTCCTTTTGCGAAGAGCCAGAATCGATCCAAGAACCGACCGGGAAAGCCGATTGACCCAAACGGGATAGAGGGGTTTTCCGCTGTCTGTAACAAAGAAAAAGGGATGATCTCTTTGAGGAAATGCTTCGTTAAGCGACTCTCTATACCTATATAATATAGATACCGTTTCGGGAAGCAGCGGGATAATCCTTTCCCGGTTCCGCTTTCCCAAAACTTTAATACGTGCCTCGTCAAGATTCACACCCGAAATAGTAAGACCCGTCAACTCCGAGAGTCGAATACCGGAGGCATAGAGGAGAATGATCACCGCCCGATTCCGAATACCGGCAAAACCATCACCCCACACAGATTCGGTATCGAGCAAAATACTGAGTTCCTTTTCGGGGACAAAATCCGGAAGGCGTTTAGCGGTCTTGAGCGAAGGAATCAATGCAGCAGGATTGGCCTTAACATAGCCCACCTTATGAAGCCATGAATAGAAAGAACGTACCGAGGAAAGCTTACGATTCACAGAAGGTGGCGCAATGCCCGCCTCTGAAAGAGAAACAATCCAGGCTCGTATATGTTCTGCGGAAATTTCAGAATCGACTGCATCAATACCATCGAGAAACAGCATGTACTGATTCAGGTCGGACTGATAGGCGCCCAATGTATGCGTAGAATAACGGCGCTCATGTTGAAGATAAGCTAAGTATGCACCGATATAATCCATATCCTACAGATTATCCGCGCAAACGATACCAACAACAGCTACTCCTCTGTCTGCTGCAGTTGCTGTACGTAGATGGCGTGGTTTTTTTGCTCGCGCATTGCAACCGAAGGCTTCTCGAATGCCTGCCGACGACGGAGTTCCTTCATAATGCCGGTTTTTTCGAATTTCCTTTTGAATTTCTTCAAAGCTCTTTCAATGTTCTCGCCTTCCTTGATGGGTACAATAATCATAGTGCTATGTAATTGATTTGATTTGGGGTCTGTAAAACGAACTGCAAAATTAGTGAAACTTATCTATTAAAAAAATAGGACGGAAAGAATCTGTTACTTCAATTCTCCCTCTTTTTCGGGTAAGGGGGCTCAGAAAGAGGTAAAACCGAAATATAGGGCCTCATAATTAAAAAGAGTGAATCGCCCCAGATATGTTGTCTGATATCACTGAGCGAATTTACTACCCCCTGTTGCCTCCTATATCGAAAAAGAAGCTCTACATCAGCGGCTTCCAAGTAGGGATGACGAAGAAAACGGCCAAAGCTGTCGTGGTTCACGTCGAGTTTAACAAGGGCGAGCGTATCTACAAAGAGATAGGGTATACACCTCCTGTAAAGAAGAGAGTCGATGCCGTATACCTCAAGAAGTTGCCGCTTTTCCACAAAACCGCCCAAAAGGTTGCGATATTTCACAATACGCGCCGACAGCACAGCCCCAATACCGGGCAGCCGGGAAAAATCGGCGGTATCGGCGCGATTCATCTCGATGCGTTCTTCCACCCCCCGCGGGCTTCGATAGGCCGACCGATTTGCCTCTCGCTTTGCGAAAGAATCAAACTGAGCAAAATAAAGAGCCGCAAGCGAATCGGTCAGGAACAAATTTTTCTCTCCGCCGCGTTCCCTTTGGCCGGGCGTTTCTACCCACAAAGCAACCCCTGCGAGCACAATCAGCAGCAAGGTGAGCCAAACCACTGCACGCTGCTCACTTCGGGTAAAGAGAGAGGCAATCAACAGAGAGAGTCGCATAGCGAAACCACATAATCAGTAACAGACGTGGCTAACTTAGCAGATGAGACGCGGGTTTCCTACAGACACGCGAAAGGGAACCCTCCGGGGAAGGCAAAAAGACTAAAAGGGATATCCAATCCCGAAGTTAAAGGCAAAATCGTCCCAGGTAACAGGTCTGTTCCCCCAGATCCAACCCTCGATCGGATCGCGCCCCTTCACCCCAATATCGATTCGTCCCACAACAAAAGAGAAATCGAACCGTAAACCGGCTCCCCCATTAAGGGCAATCTCTTTATAAAAGCGATCCCATGCAAAATCGGCACCGGGCCGTAACGGGTCGCGTGTGAAATTCCAAATATTCCCGGCATCCATAAAGAGCGCCCCATGCAAAATCCAGAAGAGTTTAAAACGATGTTCTACGTTAAACTCCAGACGGATATCGCCTGTGCTGTTATTATAGGCACTGGTATCGCGATAAGAGCCGGGGCCCAGCGAACGGATGCGCCATCCGCGTAAGCCGAAGGCGCCTCCCGAGTAGTACTGTTTCTGGAAGGGAAGTACATTGGAGTTATCGTAGGGTCTTCCTACTCCGGCAAAGAAGCGGTACACCAGTTTCGAACCCTCCGAGACACCCCCTAACGGTTGGTGCAGACGAAAATCGATATCTGTCTTAATGTACTGTGCCCATGGCGAGCCAAACATGGAATGGGGAAATTCATTTCTGGACGAACCCCATAACGAGAAGGCAGCCGACTGAAGAGCCCCTGCCGATTCCAGGTTAAAACGCAGCTGCAGATAGTTTCCACCCGGCGAACGGGGTTGAGTTGAGAAAAGAAACCCGGTAGAGGCGGCCAATATGGTATGCGGAATGTAGCTCTTCTCTATATACATCCCCCTTATCCGGTTACGATAGGTATCCGAAAGATCCGAATCGACATAATAGAAATCGAAAGGCTTATAGTAATAGGTCCAGTTTCGACCTACCCGCCACCCGAAATTCATAGAGAGATTGGCCACCGATCTTCGGTATTCCGGACGCTGCAAATAGTTATAGCCCGCCGAAAAGGTGGTTTTGGGTGCAGTGTACCTGACTCTCCGCTCCACCCCTCCGGGCAGCATCAGCTTAGGAAGCGTGATGGATCCTTCTATCGAATACTCGCTCGAACCTTTAAAACGGCCTTCTCCCCTTGAGGCAAACGACTCACTGGCAATCTTGGTTCGCAGGTCTAAGATTTCGGCATTCCGAAAAAGACTTCTGTTTTGGTAATTCAGCGTTACTCCGCCACCGTAATCGCCCTGAGAATAGGTGGCCTCGGTTTCTGCGGAGAGGCTCTGTTTCTTAAACGGGGTTACCTGTATCTGACAATGAAGCCGGTCGGGAGCCTGCGACGGAGTGGCAGGGTCGAGCAAACTATACTGGATATTGACCAATTTAAAGCTGCGCAACCCAATCAGGTTCCGATAGGTATTCTCTTCGTCCAGAAGCGAATAGAGTGAGTCAGGGCGCAACTGAACTGCGCGGTTCAGCGCTACCGGACCCACATAGGGAGGCTGTTTCAATACGAATGCAATCCGGTTGTAGAGCAGTGTATCGAAAGGTACCTGGGTAGCGTTCAGGAAGCGGTCGCCCAATGCATCGACCATCACCTTACCCACGGTATACTGGCGGTGCGGTGCGGCGATGGGGCGGCCTGCGCCGTCGAGTTTCCTGACATTTCCCACCACCAGCTCCAGATTGGCCACCAAAGGAGTGGAGGAGGTATCAATCTGAAAAAAGATATAATCGGAGGTGAACTCGAAGTATCCCCGGTTGCGCAGCAGTTTTTCGATTCGGTCTCTTTCGCGCTGCAGGAGATCATGATCGAAGGGAAGACCGGGACGAAGCAGGGAATGAAGGGTATCCCTGAGAATCACTTTTCTGAGGCTACTGTCCGAAACGGACCGGGTAATCCTGCCCAGGCGATGGGCTTCGGCCGGATTCACCAGATAACGCACCACAGCTCTGCGAGGCCGAAGCCGGGTGGTGTCGTTCACCGTAGCACTGTAGTACCCCTTGGTTTCAAGAAAGTGCAATAACTGGGCACTGCTTTTTTGGGTAAGGTCCTCGCTCCATAACACGGGGGCCTCTCCCACCGACCGGAGACCTCTTTGAAAACGGGTCTCTTTCGAAGGGTTCGAACGGTTATAGAGCCAGAGATGAAATCGCCCGCCCAGCACCCGCTTATTGGGAGCCTGTTTCAGGTGAGGCCGCAAATCCGACTGTTTAATCTCTCTTCCTGTCACGCGTATTTCAACCCGGTTCAGCAGATAGCGGTCGGAAGGGATTCTGCGCGCAGGCTGACAACCCGCAAAAAGCAGAAGCATGAAGGCTATAGAAGAGAGAAGAGAAAGTAGTCGCCGCACCGGTTAAAGAATTAACAAAAAAAGAGGCAAGTTCAGGCAAAAATAATGCTTTATCTTTGACAACCATTACTGCATGGCTAAAGATGCTCACGAAAAAGCTGGTTCAACAGGTTAAAGCACTCGAAATCAAGAAAGAGAGAGATCTTTCGGGCAATTTTCTGGCCGAAGGTGAAAAACTGGTGAGCGAAATTTTGGCTGCCGGCTGGCCTATCGAGAGGCTCTTTGCCACGCCCGAATGGATTGAACTCTGTGCCGAAAGGCAAATACAACTTCCTCACTCTTTGATCCGGGTATCCCCGGCGGAGTTAGAGAGAATCTCATTGCTGAAAAGCCCGCGCTATGTGGCGGCCGTTGTACGAAAGCCTGTTACTCCTGCTCTCTCCCCGAAACTTTTCGATGATTGGACTCTCTTTCTCGATACTGTGCAGGATCCCGGCAATATGGGAACCATTCTCAGAATTGCCGATTGGTTCGGTATCCGGCATGTAGTGGCTACGCCCGGCTCAGCCGACGCATTTCAGCCTAAAGTGGTGCAATCGACTATGGGTGCCATTACCCGGGTTACCGTTTATACACTTACCGCCTCAGATTTTTTTTCGCAAAAGGCGTTACTGGCGCCCGAAGTACCGGTATACGGTGCCTCTTTGCAGGGCGAAAATCTGTATGGCACATCTTTTGCCGCTCCTGGAGTGGTGGTCATGGGAAATGAATCGAGGGGAATTTTTCCCGAAACGGCCGGATACATCAACCGGCATCTGTTTATTCCTCCATTCCCACCGGGAGCCGAAACTTCGGAATCATTAAATGTTGCAGTAGCAACGGCTGTGATTTGTGCCGAAATCAGGCGCCAAAACTATGGACCACAAAACCTGTAAGAGATGCTTACTCTGTTTATTATCACATCAATATTTATGGGTATCGCAGTAGCCGGTCTGGCTATTAGAATGTTACTGGTGAAAAGCGGAAAATTTCCCGATACCCATATCGAACACAACCCGCATATGAAGGCCCGCGGCATCGGGTGTGCCCGCGACGAAAAATCATTATGCCAAGGCATCTGCACTCCCCAAAAGGGCGAAGCCTTTACCTGTAACGGGAAACCGGGTATGGAGGAGAGTTGCGCTGCCTGCGGATTTCGTGCTCAGTGATGCGCGAACGCGCAGCGCAGGGGATTAGAAGTTGGGCGACAGGAGGTAGCGTGAGTAGAACTCTTCTATAATCTTCACTGCTTCGTCGGCTGTATCCACTACCTTGAAGAGATCCAGATCCGGGGGGCTTATGTAGTGATGACGCTCTAGCACCACCTTCTTAATCCATTCTACCAAGTCGCCCCAATAATCGGATCCTACCATAATAATAGGGAATCGCCCAACCTTTCGGGTCTGAATCAGCGTGAGCGACTCAAAGAGTTCATCGAAAGTGCCAAACCCGCCGGGAAGTGCGATAAAGCCCTGCGCATACTTCACAAACATGGTTTTACGCACAAAAAAGTGATCGAACGAGATGGATTTTTCGGGATCGATATAGCGATTGGCATTCTGCTCGTGCGGGAGCACAATATTTAATCCCACCGAACGACCTTTCCCCCGTCTGGCACCTTTGTTTGCGGCCTCCATAATACCTCCGCCGCCACCGGTAATCACGCCATAGCCCAAACGGGTCAATTTATAGGCAATCTCTTCGGCAAGCAGGTAATAACGATCGTCGGGAGGAGTCCGGGCCGAACCGAAGATAGAGACACAGGGGCCAATCTTGGCCAAACGGTCGAACCCATCGACAAATTCTCCCATAATGCGAAAAATACGCCAGGAGTCGTCGGTTTTAATCTCATTCCAGCTTTTCTGTTCGAAAGCATCTTTAATGAGCTCTTCGTCGTTGTTTGGATCGTTAACCATGGGGATGAATTAATGGTTAATGGTGAATGGTAAATGGTGAATGGTAAAGATAGGCGATTTGGGTCTTTGTTCAAAGGGCGGGGAGCGTTTCGCGGAGGAAAGGGGCGGTGTGGCTTTCGGGACAGGTGGCTATTTGTTCGGGGGTGCCTGCGCAGAGCAGTTTGCCGCCGCCGCTTCCGCCTTCCGGACCCAGATCGATGATGTAGTCGGCGGTTTTGATTACATCCAGGTTGTGTTCTATCACCAAAACGGTGTTTCCGCGGTCGACGAGACGCTGAAGTACGTCGAGGAGAACCCTGATATCTTCGAAGTGAAGGCCGGTGGTGGGTTCGTCCAAAACATACAGTGTATTGCCGGTGTCGCGTTTCGAGAGTTCAGTTGCCAGTTTCACCCGCTGGCTCTCTCCCCCTGAAAGGGTGGTACAAGGCTGACCCAAACGCACATAACCCAACCCTACATCTTGCAACGACTTCAAAACAGGATAGATAGAGGGCATCTGTCCAAAGAACTCTACCGCCATATTGATGGTCATATCGAGTACCTCTCCTATATTTTTCCCTTTATAACGCACTTCGAGGGTTTCACGATTGTACCGCTTCCCGCCGCAATCGGGGCATTCTACATAGACATCGGGAAGAAAATTCATCTCGATGGTCTTTACTCCCGCGCCCTGACAGGT
>CAYVJA010000045.1:8186-23634 GCA_964451605.1 uncultured Bacteroidales bacterium
CCCGTACTTTCGATTCGGGGATATTGGCATAGAGGTTCCGAATCTCCGTGAAAACGCCGGTATAGGTGGCCGGATTAGAGCGGGGGGTTCTCCCCAGAGGCGATTGATCTACCTGGATAATCTTGTCGATCTGTTCAATACCCTCTATGGCCTTGTGAGGCAAGGGATCGCGAACCGATCGATAAAAATACTGACTAAGAGCAGGTTGCAGGGTGTCGTTAATCAGGGTGGATTTTCCGCTTCCCGATACTCCGGTTACACATATCAGCGTACCCAAAGGGAAAGAGACATCTATATCTTTCAGATTGTTGCCCGATGCACCCCGTATGGTCAGAAAACGGCCGTTCCCTTTCCGGCGCCCGGCGGGCAGTGAAATCTCTTTTTCGCCATTGAGGTATTGAGCAGTAAGCGAGCCGGAGAAAAGAATCTCCGAAGGGGTACCCTGAGCCACAACCTTACCCCCCTTCCGTCCGGCCAATGGGCCCATATCAATCACATAATCGGCCGAAAGAATCATATCGCGGTCATGTTCAACCACCAGAACGGTATTCCCCGAATCGCGCAATTGTTTTAACGAATCAATCAGACGATGGTTATCCCGCTGATGCAGTCCGATGCTCGGTTCGTCAAGAATATAGAGCACATTGACCAGTTGCGATCCAATCTGGGTAGCCAGCCGGATACGCTGGCTTTCGCCTCCGGACAGAGTCGACGAGGAGAGATTCAGCGAGAGATAATCAAGCCCTACGCCCAGTAGAAAATCGAGCCGCGTTTGAATCTCCTTCACAATTTCGGAAGCTATCTCCCATTGTCGCGGAGAAAGATGAGGCTCAACCTCACCAAACCACCGACGCAGCGTACGAATATCCATTGCTGCCAGCTCGGCAATATTACAATTGTGTACCCGGAAGAAAAGCGACTCTTTACGCAACCGGGTGCCTCCGCATTCAGGGCAAACCTTACGACTCAGGAACTGTTCGGCCCATTTCTGGGCCTTCTTCGAAGTGGTCTCGGTATGCTGCTGGGTAATGAAATTCACCACTCCTTCGAACCCCAAAAAACGCATCTCCGACCCCCCTGCACCACTCTTCACACGGAACGACTCCTCCGTTCCGTAAAGAATGGCACTGAGAGCCTCTTCGGGAAACTCCCCGAGCGGTGTATCGATGTCGGCCTGAAACTTCCGGGCCACTGCCTCTATTTGCGAAAAGATAAAACTGCTTTTATAAGGCCCCAACGGAAGCAACCCCCCTTTGCGGATAGAGAGTGCCGGATTGGGAATCATTTTATCCCGGTCGACCCGAGAAATGGTACCCAGTCCGTTACAGACCGGGCAGGCTCCCTGCGGCGAATTAAAGGAGAAGTTGTGGGGTGCCGGCTCGTTGTACGACAGGCCGGTAGTGGGGCACATCAGGTGTCGGCTGTAATAGCGAACCGTTTCCTCCTCCTTGTCAACCACCATGATCGTGCCTTTTCCCATACGCATGGCAGTTTGCAACGAATCGCGCAGCCGCTTTTCATCCACCTGATCCATTCCAAACTTATCGATGACAATCTCGATAAAATGGTTTTTGTATCGGTCGATACGCATCCCGTGCACCAACTCTTTTATCTCGCCATCAACCCGGACATAAAGAAATCCCTTTTTCCGAACCTGCTCAAAAAGCTCCTTATAGTGTCCCTTCCGACCCTGCACCAGAGGTGCCAGGATCCAGACCGGACGCCCGGAAAAAGCCTCAGCCATCCGTTCCAGAATCTGCGAGTCGCTGTAACGTACCATCGGCTCGCCCGTGTTCATGGAGTAGGCAATAGAAGCCCGGGCAAAGAGCAGACGAAGAAAATCGTAGATTTCGGTAATGGTCCCCACAGTACTGCGAGGGTTCTTGCTGACCGTCTTCTGTTCGATGGCAATCACCGGGCTGAGTCCGGTGATTCGATCCACATCGGGTCGCTCCATATCGCCCATAAACTGGCGGGCGTAGACCGAAAGGGTCTCCATATAGCGACGTTGCCCCTCGGCGTAAAGGGTATCGAAGGCTAACGACGATTTTCCGCTGCCGCTCAATCCGGTAATCACCGTCAGGCTTTTGTGCGGAATGGAAACATCTACATTTTTGAGATTGTGCTCTCTGGCACCCTCAACCTGAATCTGCGACAAGTATGGTTTCTGCTCACTCATTGTCCGAACCCTCTTTCGACGAAACAACAGGAAGAAGCAGGGTGTAGCTTTTCCCGCTCTTGTTGGGCAGCGACTTGCCCCGAAGCCAGGGATTGAGGAGCTTCACCATTTTATAGGTGGTTTTGTGTTGGGCAGCAAACTGTACCAGCGAAGGAACGGGGGTTGACACGGTAACCGAACGGGTTTCCGGTTGCCGATAGAGGTCGCTGTTGCGCAGATGGAATCCATAGTGTTCGGGTTGCTCCATAATTAATTTAATGGCCAGAATACGATAGATATAGCGGGCAGTCTCCTCGTTCAGAAAAAGATCGTAATAAGAGGCCACCTCCTGCAAAGCAATCTGGTTGCTCATTCCTGCCAAACCCATGTTAAAGGATGCAGCGGCCACACTCCAGCTATTGCCAAAGCGCTCACAAGCTTTTCGGAGAACCCTGCAGGCAACACGTGTAGCCTTCTCTACATGATACCGTTCATCGACCTCGGCATTGACCTCCAGGCCGTTCTCCTGACCGGTGGCACGCACAATCTGCCAGAAACCGGCAGCCCCGGCGGGCGAAACCACCTGCATCAGGCCACTCTCAATCACGGCAAGATATTTCAGATCGGAGGGCATATTCTCCTCCTTCAAAACCCGCTCAATCAAGGGAAACCATGCAGCAGCCCTTTTAAGATAAAGCAGGGTGTTCGATTGCCAATACATATTGACCATCACCTCTCGGTCGAGTGCTTCATACACATCGAATCGCTCTAACGGAACTCTCTCGCCACAAAAATCCAGTTTGGCGGGCATATCGGGGGGGTAGATGGCATACCGGGCACGGATGGCCTGATTAAAACGCTCGGGCTCTTCGGTTTTCTCAACAAAACGACAGGCAAAAAGCCAGATCAATACACATCCTGCAGAAAAAAAGAGAAAACCGGCTATACGAAATACACCTTTTCGACTCATAAATAAACCTTTCGGGCCCGGCCCATTATAATCGGCCAAAGGTACGGATAATCTCCCATGATGTGAAAAAGATATGGATTGACTGGTGGTATTTCGTGAATATATTTTATCTTCGCGGCGGATTTAAAACCAAAACTATCATGAACTTGAAAAAATTATCCTTTGCTCTCCTTCTGGGAGGTGCCATGTTCGCCTCCTGCTCTACTTCCGACTACAAAAACGCAAAATTGCAGAGCGAGGCTGATACTGTGAGCTACTATCTCGGCTACAACATTGGCCAGGGTTTCCAGACCTTACCCGCATTCGAGCTGAACCGTGAGGCTCTGATCAAGGGATTCTTCGAAGCCATTGACTCAACCTCCGAAATTTCGGCCGAAGAGTTAAATATGAAACTGCAGTCGTTCTTCATGGCACTGCAACAACAAGAGGGACAGAAAGCTCTTGAAGAGGGCCGGGCTTTTCTGGAAAAGAACAAATCAACCGAGGGTGTAGTGGCATTGGAAAACGGGCTGCAATACCAAATTCTCACCGCCGGAACCGGACCTAAACCCGATTCTACCAGCACTGTTAAGGTACATTACCATGGCACAACCCCCGCAGGTGTTGTGTTCGACAGCAGTGTAGACCGGGGCGAACCGGTTACCTTCCCTGTTAACGGTGTAATCGAAGGCTGGCAGAAGATTCTGCCCTTGATGCCTGTAGGTTCAAAGTGGAAAGTTTGGATTCCTACCGAACTGGCTTATGGCGAAAACGTACGTTCGGGCGGCGAAATCAAACCCAATATGCCTCTCGTTTTCGAGATCGAGCTTCTGGGCATTGAACCTGCCGGAACCCCTGCACAGTAACCCCCCATTTGCATAGGGATTCTATCCCCGAAGAGGCTGCCGCAATATCACGGCAGCCTCTTTTGCGTTCTCACAAAAATCTTGTAGGTTTGCGCCACCAGACGATGTTATCTATGAAAAAACCCCTCCTTCTGCTCTTCCTGCTGCTCTGTTTGCAAGGAATTAAGGCGCAGTTGGGTCAACGGGGCGGAGCCCTTCAGCAGTTCAGAACCGAACAGAGTGGCCGCGAAGGATCCTCAAGCAGTTTTCCGCAAAGTCAGCGCAGAAAGTCGGCCACACGCGACTCGATTCCTTCCGACACGATACGTGTAGAGGCTCTCCGTCTGGAGGGGCGTATCAGAAAACAACCTCTTCCTGTGGTTCTCGATACCACCCTGAACCGGTTCAACGAGCATGAACCGTGGATGAAAAAATCGTACTCCAACACCTATTTGGGCAACTTCGGTACACCCTATGTCTCCAACCTCTTTGCCTCGCAACCCCGGGCTTCACAATATCGGTTCGGAGAGTATCTGCAAGGCTATTTCCATCGCCCCGAAGAGCTGCTCTTTTATCGTACCCGCACTCCCTATTCCATGGCCTGGCATACCAACGGGGGCAGCCGGAAATTGGCCGAACAGACCGTCCGCTTTTTACACACGCAAAATATCTCGAAGGAATGGAATGCCGGCATACTCTACGACGGTTTCTCCTCGAACGGTATGTACGAGAGCCAGCGAACCACGCACAGCAGCTTTTCGCTCTTCTCAAGCTACGAATCGGAGCGATATACCGCTTTCGGCTCCTTAAGTCTGGGATTCCACAAAATGCAGGAAAATGGCGGATTGGCCGACTACCTCTTCTTTGAAAGCAAAGAGAACAAAGATATCTCCGAGGCGCAGGTGATGCGTTTTGCCGGCATGAAGAACCTGGTTCAGGAGTTTTCTCTCTCGATGGTGCAACGGTATCGGTTTGGCCGTTACAAGTTTGCAAAAGAGACCGATTCGGTGCCCACCTTTGTGCCCACCCGCTTTACGCTCGAACACAATCTGCAGATACTCCGCACAAGACGAACCTTTTCGGCAAAAGAGTTGTCGGCCGAAATGGCAGCTCAGCTGCCTCCACCCCAATTCAGCAGCACCCTTACCAACGACAAGGCGCTCCTGCGCACCTTCCGTAACGACTTCTATCTGGCCCTCACCGAACGCCCGCTCAAAAAGATTACGGCCGGATTCAAAGCCGGCATTGTCACTGAGTTAGATCGCTATATCCATCCCGTCAGGCCCGACACGCTCTACGATGATACTGACACCGTGGTAGTTGCCATCAAAGACAACAAATCGCTGAATTATACCAATATAGGTATTGCGGGAAGTTTTTATAACACATCCGGAAAGCAGTTCAATTTCGATCTCAACGGAGAAATTTTTCTCACCGGCTATAAGAGTGGCAATATGGAGTTGAATGCCCTCTTTTACAAACACTTTTATCCCGAAAAGGGGCAAGCGACTCTCCATTTTGGCACAAGCTTCATAAACCGGAAGCCCTCCTACTTTATGAATGGCTATGAGTCGAACTATTTCCGATGGGACAACAACTTTTCATCTTCGAAAGAGTTTTCGCTCTTCGGGCAGTACAGCCAGCCTGCGCGTCAGCTGAAAGCCTCGGTCGATCTCTGGCAATTGAATGATTTTGCCTATTTCGACTCCCTTGCCCTCCCCGCACAAACCTCCAAAGGATTTCAAGTGTTATCTGTCTCTGCCGAAAAGGGCTTTACCGTGGGGAAATTTGGTTTCCTCTTTAAAGGGGCCTGGCAACATTCAGGCCAAAAAGAGATACTCCCCCTTCCCGCTTTTGCCGGATACCAGTCTAGCTTCTTCGATTTTATGCTGGTAAAGAATGTATTACAGATTCAGCTGGGTTACGAGCTCTACTACTTCACCAAATTTCAAGCCTATCAATATCAACCGGCGTTGGGGGTATTTCACCTGCAAAACCATCGACCCGATTTGGGCCGTCCCCAATCCGACATCGGCGATTACCCTTTTGTTGACCTCTTCCTGAATGCCAAACTGAAAAGGGTTCGCTTTTTTGTACAGTATGAGCATGCCAATGCCCTCAGGATGCCCGGCGACAAAAAACGGGCTTATTACACCGCGTACCACTATCCGGAACACGAAGCCATGTTTAAGATTGGCCTCTCCTGGAGTTTTTATGATTAATTTCAATCAAGAAACATTGCTTGTTACAAAAAAATAGATACTTTTGCGGGTCTTAAAAAGCCTCGATTAACCGAAACCAAATCATAGTTGCAATGCACTTAACATCAGAACAAAAGGTAGAGATCTTTACCTCCTACGGCAAAAGTGCCACAGATACAGGCTCGTCCGAATCGCAGATTGCCCTGTACACCGCCCGTATCCTCCATCTGACCGAACATCTGAAGCTCAACAAGAAAGATCATAGCACACAACTCTCCCTGCTCAAACTGGTAGGAAAAAGACGTCGTCTGCTCGATTATCTCAAAGAGAGAGATATCGAAAAATATCGTGCTTTGCTTAAATCATTGAACCTGCGTAAATAAGGCAGAAGCAACCCACTTAAAAAAAGGCAATTCTTGAGTTGCCTTTTTTTTTCATTTCCGTAACTGAAGTTTTCAAAACTATAAATATCAATACTAACGATTTATGTATCAAGCCTTTCAAAAAACGATTGAGTTGCCCGGCAACCGCTCCATTACTTTGGAGACCGGAAAACTGGCAAAGCAGGCCGACGGCTCTGTAATGCTGAAACAGGGTAAAACCATGCTTCTGGCAACGGTCGTTTCTGCCAAAGAAGCCAAGGAGGATGTCGATTTCATGCCGCTTACGGTAGAATACAAAGAAAAATATGCTTCGGCCGGCCGTTTCCCCGGTGGTTTTATGAAACGCGAAGGCAAAGCTTCCGACTATGAAATTCTGGTTTCCCGTCTTATCGACAGAGCACTGCGTCCTTTATTCCCCGACGATTATCATGCTGAGACCTATGTAACCGTAATGCTCTTTTCGGCCGATCCCAATATCATGCCCGATGCGCTGGCAGGTCTTGCCGCTTCGGCGGCCTTAGCCGTATCGGATATTCCCTTTAACGGTCCTATTTCGGAAGTTCGGGTTGCACGTATCGACGGCCAGTTTGTGGTTGACCCCACCTACGAAGAGAACATGTACGCCGATATCGACATCATGGTGGCTGCCACCTACGACAATATCATGATGGTTGAAGGCGAAATGCGTGAAGCATCGGAAGATGATCTGCTTGAGGCCCTTCAACTGGCTCATACTGAAATCAGAAAGCACTGCAAGGCACAGATGGAGTTGATGGAGATGGTGGGGAAAACCGTAAAACGGAGCTACTGTCACGAGGTCAACAACGAGACCCTTCGCCAGCAGGTATTCGAAGCCACCTACAACAAAACGTACGAAGTGGCCAAAAGCCGTTTACCCAAACATGAACGTTCCGATGCTTTCGATGCGGTAAAAAGTGCCTTCCTGGAGAGCCTTCCGGAAGAGGAGCGCGAAGCTGCCAGGAAATTGGTAGACAGATACTATCACGATGTAGAAAAAAAGGCCATGCGCGACATGATCCTGAACGAAGGAATTCGTCTCGACGGCCGTACCACCACCCAAATCCGTCCTATCTGGAGCGAGATCGACTATTTGCCGGCAGCCCACGGATCGGCCATCTTTACCCGGGGCGAAACCCAATCGCTTACCACCGTTACGCTGGGCACCAAGCTCGACGAAAAGATGGTAGACGATGTTCTGGTTCAGGGATCGGAAAAGTTCACCCTGCACTACAACTTCCCTCCCTTCTCCACCGGCGAAGCCAAAGCCGCCCGCGGTGTTTCTCGCAGGGAAATCGGACATGGCAACCTGGCTCACAGAGCCCTGAAATCTATGCTTCCCGACGAATCGGAATGCCCTTACGCTATCCGCGTAGTTTCGGATATTCTGGAATCGAACGGTTCCTCGTCGATGGCTACGGTTTGTGCCGGTACGCTGGCACTGATGGACGCCGGTATTCAGATTAAGAAACCGGTTTCGGGTATTGCCATGGGTCTTATCTCTGATGCCAAAACCGGAAAGTTTGCCATTCTCTCCGACATTCTGGGCGACGAAGACCACCTGGGCGATATGGACTTTAAGGTATGCGGAACCCGCGACGGTATTACCGCTACCCAAATGGACATCAAGGTTGACGGACTTTCGTACGAAGTACTTTCCAAAGCCCTGGCACAAGCCAAGGCCGGACGCTTCCACATCCTCGACAAACTGGCCGAGACCATCCAGACACCCCGTGCCGAGCTGAAGCCTCACACCCCCCGCATTGTACAGATCCGGGTTCCCAAAGATCAGATTGGCGCCATCATCGGTACCGGCGGCAAGGTAATTCAGGATATCCAGAAGACCACCGGTGCCACCATTGCCATTGAGGAGGTCGATAACCAGGGTATTGTAGATATCTTCTCCGACAATAAGGCATCGATTGATGCTGCGCTTGCCCGCATCAACGCCATTATCGCTGTTCCCGAAATTGGCACCATCTACAAAGGCAAAGTAAAATCGATTGTAGCCTTTGGTGCCTTTGTAGAAGTTCTGCCCGGCAAAGAGGGGTTACTGCACATCTCGGAGGTAGACTGGGCTCGTTTGGAAAATCTCGACGGCATCCTGAAAGAGGGCAACGAAGTGGAGGTGAAACTCCTCGACATCGACCCCAAAACCAATAAAATGAAACTCTCCCGCAAAGTGCTTCTGCCCAAACCCGAAGGTTACGTAGAGCGTCCCGAGCGCGAACACTCCGATCGTCCGCGCGGCGACCGCAACGATCGTGACCGTGGTGATCGTGGTGATCGCAACGGCGACCGTCGTGGTGGCGACCGTGGCGACCGTGGCGACCGCGGCGGCTACAACCGCAGAAGAGATTAATACACATACCCGGCCTGCTCCAAAGCAGCCTGCCTGCACAAAAAGAGCCTCTCGGATGAGAGGCTCTTTTTGTGTGTCCGCCTGGTATGTAGCGGAAGTGAGTACTGCCCTGTAAGCCACAAAATGCACCCGGTCAGTCCGGGAAAAAATCGAAATTAGTATAAGGCAAAACGGTTATTCCATTGCTTCTTTTTTGTATCTGATTGCCTCCGTAGATTACATACCCTGTGTCGATTCCGCTTATTTTGCACCACATGGTTAAAGATTTGAAATAGGCATCGGTAATTGTTTGACCCGATTTTATTTCTATCGGCACCAGTTGTTCAGGATTTTCTAGTAATAAATCTATTTCGGTGCCCACATTGTCGCGCCAAAAAAAGAGATTATTCGTTCTACCCCGATTGAACCGATTTTTCAGGAATTCAACCACCACCATATTTTCAAACAGATTTCCACGGAAAGGATGTAAACTCAGTTGATCCTTATTTTCTATCCCAAGCAAGGCAGAAGCCAATCCGGTGTCGTAGAAATACAGTTTAGGCATCTTTACAATCCTCTTGTTGAAATTTTGGTGATACGGCTGAAGGCGGAAAACAATAAAGCTTGTTTCCAGTACCGAAATCCACGATGCAATCGTTTTATTATCTACACCCAATTCAATTGCCAAACTACTCATATTCAACAACTGACCTATTCTTCCTGCACAAAGCCTTACAAAACGTTCAAAAGAATACAAGTCTACAATATTTTTTATCAAACGGACATCCCTTTCCACATAGGTGCGTATGTAGTTGCTATAATATTTTCCAGCATCCATATCCATATCGGAATACAGTTCGGGATAGAATCCCCGAAAAATCAACTCATCGGTCGAAGGGAGTGGTTGGTAAAGTTCGTGTAATGAGAGCGGCAACAGAAACAAGTATCCAACTCTACCGGCCAGGGTTTGCGAAATATTCTCCTGCAATAGAAAATTGTTAGAACCGGTAAGTATAAACCGACCCTTTGTGGTACTCTCGTCTAACGTTTGTTGCAAGTACGAAAACAGATCTGGCACACGCTGCACTTCATCCAGAATAGCTCCATCGGGAAATCCAGATAAAAATCCACGTGGATCCTCTATGGCAAAACGACGCATATCGGTATTTTCGAGATTCACATAGCTCTTTTCAGGAAAAACCCGACGTACCAAGGTCGTCTTTCCTGATTGACGCGGACCCACTACAGCAATAGCTCTGTATTGCTTCGACAGGGCAAACAACTCTTTCTCAGCGATTCTACTTATTTTCATGCCGCAAATTTACAATTTAGGAATCGAATTCCAAGATTGTAAGGAATTAATTCCGTTAAAAAAAATACTATTCCAGACTGCACTTCGGGTTGATCATGGCAAAAAAAAGTGCAGAATCCTGCGATTAGTTACTTTCCGAGACAGAGGCAAAGGTTCTTCTAATCCCCTTTCTGTAGTGGACTGCGGGGTAGCCGAAAATCACAAAGAGCCCCTCACGGCTGGCATACTTAATACCATGTTTTTCGCGGAACTGTTTTGCCCGCGATCCGTTTTGGATTAACGGATGTATGCCCCCCAGCATGCAGCTGCCCAAACCCAACGACTCTGCAGCATACATGGCGGTAGTGGCTGCCACAATCGGATCGGCCGGATCGCAATAGGGCGAGCCATAAAAATAGAGAGCCAAAGGCGCATCGTAGGTAACCATATTGATTCCCTTCTGCCCGTTCGAAATATAAACATCGAAAAGCGGTCTGACAAAACCCGTAAAAAGTTCTGCGTTGGCTTTTCCCCAAAAGGGCCGCATCAGAGCCTGAAATCCTTTCGAGACAAACCACCGCATCCCCTTGAGGTATTCGCAGTAATCGAAGGCAAACTGCCGATTCTTTTCCTTGCCATTCAGAACCAGCACATAGACATCGGAAGGGGGAATTCCCATAGGAGAGGTAGAGGCTGCATCCAAAATCTTTGCTACCACATCAGGTTCAATCTCCTTATCCAGAAACTCCCTCATACTGCGTCTTCTCTGAAAGAGCGATAAGAGCTGCTTAAAGGTTGCCGCACTTTGAACCGGAGGCAATTCAAAAAGATCCTCCTTTGAGAGTTCGCGGCCGCTGATGGCAATGGCATCGGAAGGGCAAACAGCCATGCAATGGCCACACCCGATGCATCCAAAAACCGGATGGTTTCCGTGGTTCACTTTTCCGTCTACAAGACAGAGGTTGAAATCTTTACAAACCGATACACACTTGCCGCAACCACTACATTTGTCGGTATCGAGCGTAATGGTTGCTTTTTCTTTGGTTCGGGAAGTGGGAATAGCCATGATGGAGAAATTTTACCGGATAAGCATTCTATACAACAGACTCTCAGGGTTGAACCGGCACAAAGCGAACAATCATACCCGGCTCTTCCAGGCCCACATACACCAATCCGTCGGGCCCCATCACCACATTCCTGACCCGTCCTATTCCTTCGGCCAGTTTCTCCCGATGGATTACCTTCCGGCCATCGAGAACCATGCGTTCAATGTAATCGAATCGGAGAGAGCCCACCAAAAGATGGTTCTCCCATTTTGCAAACCGACGGCCCTTAACAAAGGTCATTCCGCAGGGTGCCATGGAGGGGGTCCACTGCAGAATGGGCTGTTCCATTCCCACCTTTACCGAGTCGGTGGCGAGAACCGTTCCATCGTAATTAATCCCATACGAAATTACCGGCCAGCCATAATTCTTGCCCGGCATAATCAGGTTCAGCTCGTCGCCCCCCATCGGGCCATGTTCGGTTTCCCAAACCTCACCGGTAACCGGATGAACCACCGTCCCCTGCGGATTGCGATGGCCATAGCTGTAGATGGTACGAATGGCTCCCTGCTCGTTTACAAAGGGGTTGTCGGAAGGAATACGACCGTCGTCGTGAATCCGATGGATCTTCCCGTTGGTATTGTCCAGCTTTTGTGGAAAATCGAAATGCTGTCCCCGATCGCCCACACCAAAATAGAGGTATCCTTTGCCATCGAACGCCAGTTTGCATCCCCAGTGATGGCCCCTGTCGGTGGCCGGGCTCCCTGTAAAGAGCACCTCCAGATCGATGAGCCGATTGCCATTGAGCCGGGCCCGCATGATTGCAGTGGAACCCAGACGGCTTTCACTCAGCGTGTCGAGAGCCGAATAGGACATATAAATCCATCCATTCTTCTCGTACTCGGGATGCAGTGCCATATCCAGCAATCCCCCCTGACCCACTGACATAATGGGAGGAAGCCCTTCGATGGGCGGTGAAACCACGCCATTCGAAAAGCGGTGCAGGGTTCCTTTCCGTTCGGAGAAGAGCAGATCGCCATTGGGGAGAAAAGCCATTCCCCAGGGCACCTGAATTCCGGATATTACTGTATCAATCAAAAAGTTATACAACTCCGAATGGATCATTCCATCGGCGGAAAGGGCAGGTTTCAGCAGTTTCCGATCGGCAGGAATCCCCTGCTTCACATAGCGCGCCAACTCTTTGAGTTCGCTGGCAGAAAACGTCTTTTCGAATGCCGGCATACCGATACTTATAATCCCTTCCGAGATACTTCGCTCGATAGAAGCCGTACCCGACTCCTCCATCCACTTTTTTTCGGCAAACTTCTCCAGATTGTCACCATGACAACCGGCGCAAAACATCTGATAGTTTGTAGCAGCATCACGGCTAGTCGCCGAACCCGGACTATTCTTACATGCCGTGGAGAACAGAAGCATGAGCCCTCCAATACACAATAGGGTGAAAAAAGCGGGATTCTTCATAGCTTCAGTGATTTTGTGGAACAACTTTACGATTTTACAAAAAAACAACCAACGAAAGGCATCACTAACAAAAAAATGCGAAAATAAATAGGCAATTTTGGCTTGGTCTTTATCTTGCGACCAATCCGATGCGCTGCGCGCAAATGGCACAAAGGAACAGTGTAGCAGTGTAACAATGCTCTAGTGCTCTAGTGCTGCGCTGACGCGCGGGTGGAAAAGTGATTGGGGTGACGTAGGATGTTACCTCCAAGTAGGCGGAAATAAATGGTGAATGAGGGTATGAGTAGAAAAGGTAGTGGTATGGGTTCGAAGGTTTTGTTTCCGAGGGTTCATTTGTTGCTTTTGGCAATTGCATTGGTCTCATCGGGGGCTTTTGGGACGATATCAAAGAAGGGCGCCAAAAAGATGGAAGCAGAGTCGGCCGAGGTGGTGAAGGGTGCCGGCAGGGTAGAGAATGAATCTTCTTCGGGAAAAACGATGATCTCTTTGCGTAATCCGGGTGATGGTATCCGGTTTACCAATCTTCCCGAAGGCGAAAAGCTGGCCGTTCGCTACGCCGGAACCGGTGTGGGCACCCTTACGGTGGTGGTGAACGATACCAACCGGAAAAAAATCAATCTTCATTCCACCGGATCGGACACTGAGGTGTTCAGGGATGCGATTATTGATGTGGAGATTCCCTCGAAGGCGGCGGTTACGCTTTGTATAGAAACGGGGGATGTAGCCGTAAATGTAGACTACATTACAGTGGGTCAGGGCAATCTGAACCTTCCTCCCGATATTTGGAATCTTGGGCCGCTTCCGGTGGCCTCGGGACCCTATTTGCCCAACTGGGAGAAATTGAGCCGGTCTTATTCTGTCCCCGCCTGGTGGCGCGATGCAAAATTCGGGGCCTGGTCGCATTGGGATCCCCAATCTATGCCCGAACAGGGCGACTGGTATGCCCGGGGTATGTATATGCAGGGAAGTGCCCAATACAGTTCTCACCTCCAACAGTTTGGCCACCCCTCCGAATACGGATATAAGGACATCTGCCACAACTGGCAGATAGACCGCTGGGATCCGGAAGCCCTGATGGATCTCTATATCGGAATGGGAGCCCGCTACTTTATGGCCATGGGGGTACACCACGACAACTTCGATTGCTATAACTCTGCCTATCAACCATGGAATTCGGTGAATGTAGGCCCAAAAAAGGATATTGTGGGTATTTGGGAGAAGGCTGCCCGCGAGCGGGGTATACGTTTTGGCATAGGTTTTCATAACACCCCGGGGCGCACATGGGGGCAGTTTATGACGGTACGATACACCGGCGATGCAAGCGGCGACAAGCAGGGAGTGCCCTACGATGCCATGCAAACACTGGCCGACGGAAAAGGAAAATGGTGGGAGGGAATGGATCCGGTCGATCTGTACGGACCGGCACACGACAAGAAAGCCACTCTCCTTTCGCCTTTTGCCAACCAGTTTATGTGGCGGATTGACGATGCCATAACCAAATATCATCCCGACATCATCTATTTCGACGAACATGCTGGCGATTCGCAAGTCGATCTGGGGGTACAGATGGGGTTGGGATTTCTGGCTCCTCAACTGCTGGCCAATTACTACAATAAGTCGCTGGAATGGAACAAAGGCAAGATGGAGGTTGTGGTGAATCTGAAAGGCGTGGGAGGCCGATACAACAGTTTTCAGAACAGCCCTGACCTGCTTCCGCATGTCGACCGGTCGTTGGTAAAGAGTACCGAGGCCATTATCGAACCCGATATTATGGCCTACTCTTTTCAGACCGAGACCACCATTGCCGACTGGCATTACAAAAAGGGACAGTCGTATAAGAGTGCTCACAGCCTTATTGCGCTGCTCATGGAGAATGTCTGCCGCAACGGCACCATGCTGCTGAACCTCACGCAACATGGCCGCGGCGATTTGGATCCCGAGGTGATTTCCACGGCCAAAACACTGGGAGCCTGGTTAAAAATTCATGGTGAAGCCGTCTATGGTTCACGCCCCTTCGAGGTCTATGGTGAGGGAGATGTTCGGTATACCCGAAACAACGGCTATCTCTATATAACGGTTCTCAACTGGGATGGCAACCCCATTTCGCTCTCCACATTGCGCAAAGGAGGCGCCACTTTAGGCAATGTATCGAAAGTAGAACTGTTAGGTTCAGACAAGATGATAGGTTTTACGCAAAATGAACAGGGACTCACCATCGAACCAAAATCGGCCATCGAACCGCTTGCGGGAATTGACGATGCATCGGTTGCCGCAAAATGCCGGGTGCTTCGGATTACGCATGATAAAGGCTGGTTGAACGACGACGACCGTGAAATCACCTGTCCCGGATGGATTCGCGAATGCAATCTGAACCAAGGGCACTACAACAACGACCTCACCATTAGCCAAAATCCCGGAGAGGTATGGCAATGTTCGTTTAGCGGGCGAACCATGGGTTTGGTTTGTCCCAGGCAGGAGGGAGCAGGGAGCATAGAGATTCAGATTGATAATCAAGCCCCTATTACCATCGATCTGAGCTGCGAAGGAGAAGAGCAGCCACAGCTGACCGTTTATGCCCGCACCGACCTCTCCACGGGAAAGCATACGCTAAAAATAACCCACGAGGGCAAAGGGGTGGTTGCAGTTGACGCGGTTATATGCGCTGCCGCGCAAATACTCTAATGCTCTAATGCTCTAATGCTCTAGTGCTCTAATGCTCTAGTGCTCTAGTGCTCTA
>CAYVJA010000046.1:0-17393 GCA_964451605.1 uncultured Bacteroidales bacterium
GCCGGCGACCACGGACATCCCTTTGCCACCAACTTCAACCCCGAAATCAACATCCGCGAGGTAACCCAAAAGGGGAAATATTGGGAAAACGGCCAATGGATCTTCACCGAACCCCACGAAATTCACAAGCCCCTAAACTACCCCAATATTGGCCCCAAAGAGTCGTATCTGATCTACCACGAGGAACTTGAATCGCTGGTAATAAACTACCCCACTCTGAAAAGAGCCCGCTTCTGGATGACCTTCGGACAGGAGTATCTTACCCATCTTCGCGTGATTCAGAACATCGGAATGGCCGGAATTGAGCCCATCCTCTACGAAGGGATGCAAATTGTCCCCATCCAGTTCCTGAAGGCGGTTTTACCCAATCCCGGCGATCTTGGCGAAAACTACACCGGCGAAACCTCCATCGGATGCCGCATCAGAGGTATCAAAGAGGGGAAAGAGAAGAGTTATTACATCTACAATAACTGTCTCCATCAGGATGCCTTCAAAGAGACCGGCACCCAGGGGGTCAGCTACACCACCGGCGTACCGGCCATGATTGGTGCCATGCTCTATCTGCAGGGAAAATGGAAAAAGCCCGGAGTGTATAATGTGGAAGAGTTCAATCCGGATCCCTTTATGGAACAGCTCAATCTCAGAGGACTTCCCTGGCATGAGCTGCACAATGTAGATCTCGAACTGTAAGTTCCGGCGTCGGAATTCGTCAGGTTGCTTCTTAAACCGCATTCCCATTGCATACCGGAGAGCAAATTTTCAGAGAGGTCTGGAACAGTTGCCGCGACTACCATTTACTTGAGGATTCCGACAAAGTCCTGATAGGATTGTCGGGAGGAAAAGATTCCATGGCACTTGTCGAGATGCTCGGCCGGATGCAAAAAGCCGGAAAGCCCCGGTTTTCGGTAGTGGCAGCACATATTGCCATGGATACCATCGATTACGGCGTCGATTCAGAAGCCCTCGCCCAATTTTGCGCCGGTTATGGGATAGAGTACCTCTACCAACGCGTTGCGTTCGAACCTGATCCTCTCGGGAAGAAGCCCGTTTGTTTCAATTGTGCCAGAATCAGACGAAAAGCACTGTTTCAGATTGCCGAAACACTCAAGTGCACAAAATTGGCGCTGGGGCACAATCTCGACGATGTACTCGAGACCTTTCTGCTGAACTGCACATTCATGGGCAATATCAGCACCATGCCACCGCTGCTGAAACTGAAGCATTTTAATCTCTCTATTATTCGCCCCCTTTACAGAGTAGAAGAGCGCCTCCTGACACAGCTTGCCGGAGAGCGGCAATATCCCGGGAAACTAAAACGGTGTCCTTACGAAAAAGAGAGCCACAGAGCGGAGATGAAGGAGCTGCTCAATACCCTGCGCCGGATGAACAGCAGAGCCATCCCCTCGTTATTCGCTTCGCTCAGCCATATTCTGCCCGACTATCTGCCGCCGCAAGAGAGAACGCTTCCGGACGATTTTGCCGATAGCGAGAACCGTTAGCTATAAAGCGGTTCGGGGTTATACCCAATCTATTTGATGGAGAAATCGAGGAGTTTCCGGCCATTCAGAAATCCCTCTATCCGATCACCTTTCTGAACCGATCCAACGCCCGGAGGTGTACCGGTAAAGATGAGATCGCCCGTTTGCAACGTGAAATATTGCGATATGTGCGAAATAAGCCGTGAAACGGGAAATATCATGTCGGCAGTATTTCCTTTCTGAACAGTCTGGCCATTTTTTATCAGCATCAACTCAACTTTCTGTAAATCACCTGCCTCAGACGGGCTGACAAAACTTCCTACGGGAGCCGACCCGTCGAAAGCCTTCGACAACTCCCAGGGAAGTCCCTTCTTTCGCAAGGCCGTTTGCAGATCGCGGGCCGTGAGATCAACCCCCACCGTGACATCCGAAATATAACCGGCTGCAAACGGTTCACGAATGCCCTTACCCAACCGGCCGATTCTCACCACCAACTCCACTTCGTAATGGATATCGTCCGAGAATCCGGGATAGAAAAAGGGCTTACCGTTGGGAAGATACGCCGTACTCGATTTCATAAAGATAACCGGTTCGGACGGCACCTCACCGCCAAACTCCTTTATATGCTCATGATAATTGAGCCCAACCCCAAAGATATTCATAGACTATTTGCCGGCCATATACCGTTGCTTCAACTCTTCCAGCACCTTTTTCGTGTGCAGGGGAAAATCGCCATTCATCATCCAACTGTAATACGAAGGATCCTTTTTGAAGACCTCCTCAACCGGCATCCCCTTGTACTTACCAAAATTAAAGACCTCGCGGTTTTGCTCATCATAGATAATCCGCCCCACATAATCGACACTCTTACCCGCCGACGAAAACTTGGCCAGCGAAGCCACATCGGTGCCCAGCGAAGGATAACGCTTCAACTGGGCCAACAGCACCTCGCAGGTGGCACGCGTATCGGCTTCGGCGCTATGGGCATTAGTAAGATCCTTTTCACAATAAAACTGGTAAGCTGCCGAGAGAGTGCGCTGCTCCATCCGGTGAAAAATCACCTGCACATCGATAAAGTTGCGCGACTTCAGATCGACATCTACACCTACCCGCAGAAACTCCTCAGCCAGCATGGGAAAATCGAACCGATTCGAATTGTATCCTGCAAAATCGCACCCCTCGAACAGAGCCGTTAACTCACGGGCGATATCGGCAAAGGTGGGGCATCCAGCCACATCGGCATCGGTTATCCCGTGAATTTCGGTGGCTTTGGGGCTGATAGGAATGGTAGGATTGAGCAGATAGGTTTTTACCTGCTCGGTTCCGTCGGGAAACAGTTTTAAACAAGAGAGCTCAACTATGCGGTCGGAAGAGATACTAAGGCCGGTGGTTTCGAGGTCCAGAAAGATGAGCGGTCTGTCGAGTTGAAGATTCATGCAAAAGGAGTAAAATGATTAGGCGTTGATCATCATTGGCATGAGCAACATCAATACATCCTCGCCCTCGTGTTCGGCCTGGCTGGGAAGTAACAGCCCGGCGCGTGAAGGATCGGAGAGTTCGAAAATAACGTCGGGCGAAGAGAGATTCGAAAGAATCTCTATCAAAAATATAGCCTTAAAGCCAATGGTTATCGGATCGCCCTCATAGACACAGGTGAGACGTTCGGTGGCCGAAAAGGAATAATCGACATCCTGTGCCGAAATAATCAGCTCATTTCCTTTCAGATCAAGCTTCACCAGACTGCTCGCCTGATTGGCATACACAGCCACACGCTTCAACGAATTGCAGAACTCCAGCCTGTCGATGGTGAGTTTATTGGGATTGTTACGCGGAATAACCGTCTGATAACTGGGATATTTACCCTCTACCAACCGACAGAAGAGCGTATGGCCCGACATCGTGAAGAGCGCGTTTTTGTCGTCGAAAGCCAGTTTGACAGTGGCGTTCTCTTTCACAATCAAATTCTTAAGCAGATTGGCAGGCTTCTTGGGCAGAATAAAGGAGGCCTGCGAACCCGGTGCCACATCATTTCTGCGGTAGCAGACCAACTTATGGGCATCGGATGCCACGAAGTTGATAAAATCATCGCCCAACTCCACCAGAATCCCATTCATCACCGGACGCAATTCATCGTCGGCAGTGGCAAAAACCGATTTATTGATTCCACTTACCAGCAGCTCGAGCGGCATCTGCACCTCTGCCACCTTCTCCGGATCGACCCCCGGCAATTGGGGAAAATCGGCCCCGTTCAAACCGGTTAACGCATACCGGCCATTCCCCGAATTAATTACAAACGATCCGGTAGAGGGGGTAATATCGAACACCAAAGGCTGCTCGGCAAAACCTCTGAGCGTATCGATCAGGATTTTTGCAGGCACGGCAATACTCCCTTCCCCTTCGGCCTTCTCGAGCTTTAGCGACGACACGATGGTAGTTTCCAAATCGGAAGCGGTAAAGGTCAAGAGCTTATCGTTAAGTTGGAAAAGGATACAATCCAGAATTTGGAGGGTATTGCGCGATCCGATAACCCGGTTAACGGCTTGGAGATGACTCAGAATCTCAGAACTGGAGGCTACGAATTTCATGCTCATGACAATAAGTTATGATGTAAGGCAATAGGAAGCAATTGCGCGGCATATAATATTTCACAATGTTACAAAAAATGAAGCGAAAGCACCCGCCTTTCCGGACAAAACTTTTAAACAGAAGGGCGCTTTCAGCCCCTGAAGGTCTCGAGGTAACGCGCGATTAACCCTTCCGGATTGCGAAGCGATTGTTTTATCCATTCAAGACGAAGGCGCTCCTTTTCGTCGGCGGAGAGTTGCCACGTAACATTCGAAGCACGCAACCGAACCGCCAATTGAGACAACAAAATTCCGGCCGAGACCGACACATTAAAACTCTCGGTGAATCCGAACATCGGAATCCGCACAAAAGCATCGGCTTCGGCCATTACGCGTTTCGAAATACCCCTCCTCTCATTCCCCATCACCAAAGCAAACGGGCCGGCCTCCAAATCAAATCCCGTGACATCCGAATCGCTGGCATGCGGAGTAGCGGCCACAACCCGATACCCGCTACTCCTGAGCGCATCCAGTGCGCCATCAAGCGCCGACCCTTCGCTCCCCGAGTGGCGAACCACATCTATCCATTTGTCGGCTCCCCTTAAAACCAGCGGGTTATAATTCAAACGATTGGTATCTTCCACCACATGAATCTCCTGCAAACCGCAACACTCGCAACTGCGTACAATGGCACTCGCATTTTGCGACTGATAAATATCCTCTAGCAGACAGGTCATATAACGGCTCCGACTCTCCAGAACCTGCTCAATCAAACTGAGGCGGCGATCGGTGAGAAACTGCGAAAGATAATCGATAAGAGAGAGCGGCAAATCCGGCAAAGCGGCATCCGACATGGCAGGGGCAGGTAAAGAAAAAGGAGGCCTCTCAGCGAAGCCCCCCTTTTTTGGTAAACATGACAGTGACTTACAATTCAGCCAATTCGCCACCGGCTTTGAAGCGGGCAACCTTCTTTGCAGCAATTTTAATTTCCTTTCCTGTCTGGGGATTGCGACCTGTTCTGGCTCCGCGTTCCGAAACAGAGAACGAACCGAAACCAACGAGCGATACGCGCCCACCGGCTTTCAAGGTTTCTGCGACAGCTTCGAGAGTAGCTTCCAGCGCTTTTTTAGAATCAGTTTTGGTTAATCCGGCCTTAGCGGCAATGGCATCAATTAAATCAGACTTGTTCATGGTAAAAAAATTAGAAAGGTTAGTAGTATGTAGAGCTAGTTATATAGTTGAAGCCAAAATTCGTAGTAGAGTGACTCAAATATAAAAGATAATTATTCCAATTCTAAGCAATACCGCATAAAATTCACAAAATTTTTTTTTCTATTCAACAACAGCAGCTAAATTACCGAGAAATATGTTATAAAACATACCGAATAGCCAAAGAAAGCCGTCTATATTTGTATTCAGAGCAAAAGTGCTGCACTTCGCGCTGGTGCTCTGGTGCTCTAGTGCATCGAAGCGCATATTAACCATTAACCATTATATCCCACATGCAAAAAACACTCTCCCTGGCCTTCCTTTTATGGGCATTTCTTAGCACTACCCTTTCGGCCGCTGTCGACACCCTTCTGCTGCATAGCCCCAAAATGCAGAAAACCATAAAAAATGTAGTGATCACCCCCGAAAATGGCACACCCGACCAACGCTACCCGGTACTCTACCTCCTGCACGGCTACAGCGACTATTACGACGGATGGGTAAAAAAGGTTCCCGTCATCAAAGAGTTAGCCAACCAATACCAAACCATCATCGTTTGCCCCGACGGAGGCTTTTCGAGTTGGTATCTCGACAGCCCGGCTGACTCGGCCTATCAATACGAAACCTACATGATAAACGAACTGATTCCGGCCATCGACGAAAAATACAAAACCCTCAAACAGAGAGAATCACGCGCCATCACCGGCCTAAGTATGGGAGGACACGGCGCCCTCTATCTGGCCATCCGGCACCGCGACCTCTTTGCCAACGCCGGCAGTATGAGCGGAGGCGTCGACCTCACCCACTCCATAACCAGCTGGGACATCGCCAAAAGATTGGGATCCTACCAGGGCAACGAAGAACTCTGGCACAAAAACTCCGTAATCACCATAGCCCGCCAGCTGAAAAACGGCGAACTCAACCTGAGCTTCGAATGCGGAACCGACGACTTCTTCATCGGCATCAACCGCATGCTCCACGCCCTCCTCGTAGAAAAGAAAATTGCCCACGACTACACCGAACGCCCCGGCGCCCACAACTGGAACTACTGGGCCAACGCCATCAAATACCAAATGCTGTACTTCAGCACAAAATTTGCGTACACGCAAAAATAGTGCTCTAATGCATCGCGCTAACGCGCGAGAGCTCTAGAGCATTAGAGCATTAGAGCATTAATTTTTTTAAAGGCGGTGAGGATGGTTGCATCTGTTGCAATCCTCAATCCGCCTTTAAAAAAATTTCCAACGCTTTTACCGAAATCAGTATCTCTCTGATTGAGACTATCAGCGAGGCGATGAGGAGGAGGATGGCTGCAGCGAAAATGTAGACGGCTGTCATTTGCCATCCGATGTAGATGAAGAACATGGAGACTACGCTTAGCAGGAGGCTGGAGATGCCGAGGATTTGCATGGATCGGGTCAAGTAGAGCCGTTTTTTCAGGTTTTGTATCTGTTTTACGGTCATTACGTTGGCCAGCTTCGAATCGGAGGCGCGTAAGTTTCTGATTACTTGTGCATACGCCAAAAAACGATTGGTGTAGGCCAAAAGGATGAGCGATACTGCCGAAAAGAGAAGCGAGGGGGTTGTGAGGGTGAGTTCCATATGCATAGCTATTAAAAATAGGTGAAGAGTGCGGATGCCCGACAGGGGGTATCGCTCTTAATCCGTACCCAGTGTGCCGAATAGCCGTCGGGAAAATTATAGATCAGAGGTTTTCCCGGTTTTACGGTGAAGGTATCATACACTACCCAATTTCCGGTGGCAGTGAGATCCACTTCAACCGTAAAGAGAACCGGTTTGGCGCTGTTATGTTCAAGCTGCATCTGTTTTTTGTCGAATCCGGTCATTAAATAGGGATCGGACCAGACCTCACCGGCAACCTGACTGTTCTTCCACGGCCCTCCTTTTCCCACAGGCTTTCCGAATGCCCACAAATCGTCGATTACCCCAAACCAGAGCCCCGCATCACCCCGGTCGGAGGCAAAAAAGTGGCCATCGGGACGGGCACCCGCCCGTGCACCCGACATGACCATAAGGCCTCGCCATCCGCAGAAATCATAAATCATCCGATTATGCGTTGCTATGGGTTTGACACATGCCAGGCCTCCAGAGATATCACGGGGCAACTCATAAAAGATACCGTGACAGTTCAGTAAGCTCCTCTCTGTAGCCACCTCACGTACCGCCCTCATCGACCGGGCCGGAAGAAGATCATAGGCATCGCTCCCTTTGGGCAGGCGCCGTATTACCCCCTGGTGATCGACCATGATCACCGAGGCATCGTCGAAGGTGTACTCCTGCCGAATGGCAATATCACGGGTCAAACGTTGATAGAGCGAATCGGATTCGAGTTGCGAAAAGCGCAAGGCTCCGGATACCTCAAACGATTTTCCGGCCAATCCGGCAGGCTGGCCCCGATGGCCGGGAAAAACCGCTTCGAGCGTTATACTATCGGAAGCACCCGGACGGAGAAGAGCCCCCATTCTGGCTCCCTCATACCCCACCGCGGGAAGAGAGGCAAACAGAGACGACTGCAAGAGAGCCTCCCGTTGTGTGGCATCGGTGTAAAAAAACCGTGCGGTAACCTCCGAAGCGGCATCTCGGGCTACAATCCGAATCCATTCGCCGGCATCGCGGGGAGAGAGCAGCAGAAAAGCGTAACCACGTGGCGGAAGGGTAACGGTTTTAAAGCTGCTCCAGGAGCCGTTGCCTGACTTATCAATCTCCACGGCAAAACGAACCGCCTTATCGCTCTTGTGCGACAAATGGATACACTTATAATCGAACCCATGCATTAAAAAGGGGTCGGAGATCTCTCCGGCCGCTACCCCCTTCCCGTTCCACACCGAGCCAAAGGCGTTACGCGGGCCCAACCGGTAGAGCTGTTGGGGTTCCACAAACCAGAGATTCGACTGAGGGCGCCCCACAAACTTATTATCGAACATCGAAACATCATCGCACCCAAAAACCATCCTTCCGTTCCAAAAGGCAAAATCGGCAATCACCTTTTGATAAGAAGAGAGCGGAAAAATCCCCCCCGTGCTGCCCGCACGAAACGATGCCGGAAAGTCCCAGAACATTCCATGCATAGTCAGTAAAAAACGGCCATTCTGCACCTCTCTGATACGAGGCCACTCTGTATGCCAGCCATGCGCCCCGTCGTAGGTAAAACTGGCCTTAGGAAAACGAAATGTCTGCCACACCCCCCCGTCAAGAAGCTTTAAAACGCACGAAGCAGCATCCCAGCCCACAGCCCAGAGGGGATCCGAATCGGATTGATTGCCATATATACCCCCGGGACCGGTTACCTCGGTAAACTGCATCTTTTCCAGCCCGGTCCAAAGGTCACCGTTCCACTCGGCCAATACCCCCGATGCAGCGGCAGTCTGCCAGTTATCGGTGCCGTTATTGGCCACAACCAGCCTTTCCTGGCCCGAATAGGCCCCCTTACCGTGCCAGCCGTTCAGAGGGGCTCTGGAGGGCTGATTGGGTTTTGGAGTCACATTGCCATCGAGATGGTAGGTGGTTACCGAAAGATCCTTCACATCCACTTCGTACAACCCCTCCTCCATGGTGTAGTAGTAGATCTTCTTGGAAGGCTGCGTCAAATGGCGGGCATTGGCAGTGAGCCTTCCCGGCATTTCGGAGGGCGGGATGGTCCGAACCTTTCCCCGGCTGTCTATGACATAATACCCCATAAAGAGCTGATCCGACTCGCGGTGAATCATCCGGTTGGCATGGGTTCCCCCGGTACTTTCGCTTCGGATCTCCAGATTCAGGTTGGAATCAAGGGTATAGAGACGGTCGGAACTACCGGTATAAAAGTGTGCAGGATAGGTTAACGCCCACAACCTACCGGCCCAGGGAACCACCACACCGATACCCGACTCGCCGGCTTTGCCAATTTCGGCCCTATTGGGATTGTACATCACCAGATGGGGATAGATCCCGCTCACCGAAAGAGGCCGGCCAGCCGGCTGCGGAGAAGAGGAGACCCCACTCCGAAGATCCGACAGTATAGAAGGCTGTTGCCCTCCGAAAAAGAGCACAATCAGCAAAACAGAACTACAACACAACCCTATAAACCTGAAAGTTTTCATGTAAAAGCCATTTAAACAACTAGTGCCCTACAAGGGTACCCTATCAAAGATAAAAGAAAAAATAATGTTTACTTTGTGTTTCAGAGCCATCTAACTTTAAAATCCTGTTACTATGGAATTGCTTCTTGCCTTGTTGGCCATCATTCTCTTATGGGCCCTCATTCAATACAACCGGCTCATTCGCAGAAGAAACGAAACCGACCAGTCGTTTTCTACAATAGATGTTATGTTAAAGCAGCGGTTCGATATGATTCCCAATCTATTAGCGGTTGTGAAAAAATATGCCGCATACGAATCTTCCACCCTCGAAGAGATTACCCGCCTTCGGTCGAAACAGTTCGAAAACCTCAGCAACGAAGAAAAGGAGAACTTCGATCGTCAGTTCTCGGGCATGACCCAAAAACTTCAGGTGGTTGCCGAGAAATACCCCGATCTGAAGGCCTCCGACCAATTTCTGCAGCTGCAAAGAGCCATCACCGAGATGGAGGAACAGTTGTCGGCAGCACGGCGCACCTTTAATGCATCGGTAACCGAGTATAACCATGCCGTAATGATGTTTCCCGGCAGTCTTATCGCCTCGCTTTTTGGATTCAGGCCCCGTACCTGGTTCCGTTTTGTGGCTCCGGCTTCGTAATCTGCCCTCCTGCTTCTGTTTACGCCCCGTCAAGTAAAACCCATATCCCTTTGCCCTATGTCCACGTCGCTCGACTCCCTCTTTCTTCGTATGACCCCTCACCTCAGCCAGTTAGAGGACGAAAGAGCCAAACTCAAAAAGAGAGGTACCCAACAGGCCCTTATTGCCCTTTTGGCGGCTCTCGGCGTCGGGATCGTGCTCTCCTTTGCCGTGCAGCACGTCGCGGCACTGCCGGTATGTCTCGTTGTGGGCGGAATCGTAGGACTCCTCCTGATTCAAAGCAAGTCGACACCGCTGTCGCTGTTCTACAAACAGCACATCGTAGCCCCTATGTTGGAGAGTCTTGTGCCAGGTGCCACTTACCAACCCGAGTCGGGTATTCCGGAATCGCTCTTTCGGAGTTGTCAGCTCTTTGATACAGACCCCGACCGATACCATTCGGAAGATCTTATGCAGGGTAAAATCGACAAAACCGCCTTCTCCCTGGCCGAAGTCCATGCCGAAAAACGAGTGGTTACGGTCGATGCAAAAGGACGAACCAGCGAACACTGGCAAGATATATTCAAAGGATTTCTCTTTGTGGCCGATTTTAACAAAAATTTTTCGGGACAAACCCTGCTGCACCGCGACACCTGGATTAAACTTCCCCGCAAAGGGAGCCGGATTAAACTGGAGGATCCGCGTTTCGAAAAATATTACGATGTCTATGGCACCGATCCGGTAGAGGCCCGCTATATTCTTACCCCCTCGCTGATGGAGCGCATCGTTGAAATGAATACAAAATTCGACAAACCCACGCTCAGTTTCATTAACTCGAACGTAGTGGTTGCCATTGCTACCCTCAATGACTATTTCGAAACGAGCATCTGGAAACCGGCCAACCGAAAAGAGAAGTTTTTGTCGGACTTTGGCATGTTAATCGCGATGCTCGATGTAGTGCGCGACCTCAACCTGAACAACCGGATCTGGAGTAAAGAGTAGGTTCGAAATATCCGAAAACTATATGAGACTGTCACTGTATGCACGTACACTTGCCCTACTGTTGCTTGTATTGGGATGGGGCTGCGGAGAGGAGAGCTATTCCGACCGCGAACAACTGTTAGCGGGATTTGTTTCGCCTCCCGACTCTATAAAAACCTCGGTATACTGGTACTGGGTGAACGATCACATCTCGAAAGAGGGTGTGGTAGCCGATCTGCATGCCATGAAAGAGGCCGGAATTGGCCGTGCCTTCATTGGAAATATTGGGCTCGAACCGGGCGCGATGCCCTACGGAAACGTGAAAATGCTGAGCCCGGAGTGGTGGGATATTCTCAGGACCGCTCTGAAAACGGCCACTGAGCTCAATATTGAGATAGGTATCTTTAACTCGCCCGGCTGGAGCCAGAGCGGAGGCCCGTGGGTAAAACCCGAAGAGTCGATGCGCTACCTCACCTCTTCCGAAACCCGGGTCTCGGGACCCGGCCCGGTAGAGGTAGAGCTACCCCTTCCTGCCACCCCTTTTCAGGATGTGAAAGTACTGGCCTTCCCTCTCTCGAATGGCGCACGCAACCCCCTTACCGGAGCCTCAGCCCAAACAGCAGCCCCGTTCGGCATCTCTGCAAGCGGCAATCTCACCATCGATTGGCAGAGCGATACGATGCACACGGTTCGCTCACTGACACTACTTCCCTCGCAGGGAGCCTTCGTTGCCCGCGCCACCTTCCAGGCATTTCAGAACGGAGCGTTCAGAACCATCAAACAGTTCAGGGCCGACCGCAGCAACACCAACCTGAATGTAGGCTTTCTGCCTAACGGACCGGTAGTAGCGGCCATTCCCGAAACTACAGCCCAACAGTTCCGGCTCCTTCTGGAGGGAGCCACTCCCAACGCTGTGGTGACCGATGTAAAACTTTCGGAACAACTTTTGGTTGAGAGTTATGTAGAAAAAAGTCTGGGCAAAATGTTTCAGTCGCCGCTTCCCTACTGGAACGAATACCAATGGCCCGCCCAGCCCGATAATACCCTCCGTACAGAAGCCATTGCTCCCGAACGGGTACTCGACATCTCTGCATCGCTTCGGCCCGACGGGAAACTGGTATGGGAAGCCCCCGAAGGGGATTGGATGATACTGCGAATGGGGATGACCCCGACCGGCGTGGTCAATTCGCCGGCATCGCCCGAAGGTACGGGCCTTGAAATAGACAAACTGAGTAAAAAACATGTAGAGAGCCATTTCAACGCCTTCCTGGGCGAGATCATCCGCCGGATTCCGGCCGAGGAGAGAGCCTGCTGGAAGGTGATTGTAGAAGATAGCTACGAAACCGGAGGACAAAACTTCACTGACGATTTTCTGGAAAAATTCAAGACCTGCTACGGATACGACCCAACCCCCTGGCTACCGGTATTTAGCGGAAAGGTGGTATTGAACCGCGATGCTTCGGATCGGTTCCTGTGGGATGTTCGCCGTTTAGTGGCCGACCTGGTGGCGTACGAATATGTGGGAGGCCTGCGCGAAGTGGGCGAAAAAGAGGGGCTGGGCACCTGGCTCGAAAACTACGGTCACTGGGGATTCCCCGGAGAGTTCCTGCAATACGGGGGGCAATCGACCGAAATCGGGGGAGAGTTCTGGAGCGAGGGCGAACTGGGATCGATAGAGTGCCGGGCAGCTGCTTCGTGTGCACACATCTACGGAAAGAACGCTGTCTCGGCCGAATCATTTACCTGCTCGGGAGCCCCCTGGTCGAGATATCCCTACCTGATGAAAAAGAAGGGCGACTGGTCGTTTACCGAGGGAATTAACAACACTCTGCTTCATGTCTACATTCAACAACCCGACAACCGGATACCCGGAATCAATGCCTGGTTTGGGAACGAATTTAACCGAAACAACACCTGGTTTTCGCACCTCGATCTCTTTATCACCTATATCCGTCGATCGAACTATATGCTGCGTCAGGGGTTGCATGTGGCCGATGTGGCCTATTTTATCGGCGAAGATGCGCCTAAAATGACCGGGATCCGCGATCCGGAGATTGCTCCCGGTTACACATACGACTATATCAATGCCGAGGTGATTCTGAACCGGCTAAACGCCGATGCAGAGGGATTTTATCTGCCCGACGGCACCCGGTACAAACTTTTGGTATTACCTCCCCTGGCCACTATGCGGCCCGAAATACTGCACAAAATAAAAAGCCTGATCGAAGCCGGAGGCGCGGTTATGGGTCTGCCCCCCACCTCCTCGCCCAGCCTGCAAAACTACCCCTCGGCCGACAGTGTGCTGCAAGAGACGGCCCATGCCATGTGGGAGAACCTGGATGGTGTGAAGACCAAAGAGCGCAAATTGGGAAGAGGTATCCTAATGCAGGGGTACTCCATAGCCGAAGCAATGGAAAGACTGGCTGTTAAGCCCGATTTCGTTGCCTCCGATAAGGCCCCGATTGCCTGGTTACACCGGAAAACGGAAAGCTCCGACATCTACTTTGTGAGCAACCAGAGCGAAGAACCGGTGCAAACTACGCTCTCATTCAGAGTTGCGGGAAGAATGCCCGAGCTCTGCGATGCGGTTACGGCCGAAGTCAGGCCGCTTCCCGCCTACCGGACGGAGGAGAATATCACCTCCATTCCCATTCGGCTGGCACCGCTTCAGAGCGCCTTCGTGCTCTTTGCTGCGCCGGCAGTTGAACCGGCTTCCGGCAATCCGGCCGATAATAATCCCGAACCCTTCGAAACCGTGAATCTCTCCGAAAATTGGATTGTACACTTCGATACCCTCTGGTTCGGCCCGCGAACCCCGCGTCACTTTTCCACGCTAACCGACTGGAGCAGGCATAACGACGACAGCATTCGCTATTATTCCGGCAAGGCACGCTACACCAAGTCGATTGTGCTCGATTCCATCGCTTCCGGATGCAAAATATCGCTCAATCTGGGTAAAGTGGCAGCCATGGCCAAGGTCTGGGTAAACCGGGAGTATGCGGGTGGAGCCTGGACATACCCCTACAGCGTAAATGTAGGCCCATTCCTAAAGCCGGGCGAAAACCGCATAGATGTTGAGGTGGCCGGCACCTGGCTAAACCGATTGGTGGGCGATGCTGCACTGCCCGAAGCCCAGAGAACCACCCATACCTTTATCCGCCCCAATGCGGGCACACCGCTGCAGGAGAGCGGACTTCTGGGACCGGTTACCCTTCAATACACCAGACAATAGCATAAGAAACCGAAAAAGAACCCTGGTGAGGCTATTTTGTTAGCAACGGAACCAGTGTGATAAACAGACCGGTAAGAATGGCAGAGGTAATCACGCCCGAAATATTGGCACTGATGGCCTCAGGCAGAATCAGGGAGGAGGGATTGTCTTTGCTGACAATCTTCTGCGCCACCTTTGCCGTAGTGGGTACACAGCTGACTCCCGCAATCCCGATAACCGGATTAAACTTTCCTTTGGTTAGGAAATAGAGCCCGTATCCGCCGAGTATACCGCCAACTGCCGAGACAAACAGCGCGAAGATACCCAGGAAGAGTAATTTCAGCACAACCGGATCGAGCAGAAGTTGGGCATCGCATAAGGTTCCCAACAGAATTCCCAACAAAAACGTAGAGCCGTAGAGCATCGGACCACCAATCAGCTCAATAAAATGGGTCATCCCGGATTCGCGGATTACCACACCCACAAAGAGCGAAAAGAAGAGGGGTGCTGCCACGGGAAAGAGGAAACAGAGAATTCCGCAAAGCGAAACGGCAAAAATGATCTTAACACGAGGGGTGTAATTCTTAACCGTTTCGTTGCGGGGCATTTTTATGGCTCTCAGCCTTTTGGGGATAAGTAGACGAACCAGATAGGGATAGCCGCCATAGGTGAGCCCCAGATAGAGATAGGCTACCACCGTGATGGGTACAAACAACTCCTTCGAGAGACAGAGGGAGGTGAAGAGTACCATGGGACCGTCGGCACCCCCGATCATGGCAACCGCAGCACTTTGACCCGGCGTCAGGCCCATGGCATTGGCCAGAGGAAAGGTGAGATAGGTGCCCAGCTCTGCGCAGAGAGCAATAAACATTCCGGCAAAGGGCTTGCGCAACAGATAGCCCACATCGAGCAACACGCCAATACCCATAAACACCAAACAGGCAATCAGACCGTTACTAAAGAGCAAAGTATACACCGGCTGCAAAAAGTCTATCTGCATCAGCGTCATCAAATCGTTGGTTTCACTAACCAACGGATCCAGAAAGAGATTACCCAGCGAACCATCCGGAAGAAAAAGCACACCGGCATTCACAGCAATCATCCCCATACCCATGGGCACCATCACCAATGCCTCTAAAATGCCCTTAAGTCCGAGAATAAGCACCAGAAAGCCCAGGGCAATCAATCCCAGCCTCATGATCACCACACTCATAGGTGAGGCAGCCAGCGTACCAAACCCTTGAAACAAAAAACCCAGATCTATATTTTCCATACTACAACGAATTTTCCTCTTCTTTACCCTTTACTGCATCGGCCATTTTTTTGCCGGCATTCTTCTTTTTGCCGTCGCTCTGGCTTAACAAAGCAACCGGTTTTCTATCACTCTCCAGAATTCGGCTCTCCTCATTGCGGAGATCATCGGCCAGAGCATCCGGATGACTCTCGTAGTAGTAATCCTCAAGCTCATTGCGTCGTTTCGTTTTGACCTTTTTACCCTTTTTGCGAGCCTTCTCTATTCTTTTAAGCCGTTTAAGCGAATCCTGGTGCTCGTCGAAAAAGGCAGCCACATCGGTGATGGGCACAATCAACGAAATAAACCAGGCCACTACAAACCCGATTAGAAAAGTTACAAACACAATAAAGAGTGTCAGGTAAATGACATCCATCATATCTATCATACTGGTAAGATTATTCTATTGCGAAATCATGATTTCCGAAAAGACCGGGTGCCGGCCTGAAGAGGATAGGAGGCAGATAGTAGTCGACCGTATGCCCTCCGGCTTACGGGCTGCAAATCTACACTCTTAAGGGGAGGCAAAAAAAAGAAAACAGCCCCCCAATGTTAATTTAATGTTAAGTTATTCCCCCAAGTGAGGGGGTAAAAAACGGGGGGGCTTCACCGCAACAACGGCAAAGCCCCCCCGGGTAAAAATGTGATTACGCCAGTTTTTGAACTGCCTTAAAGTACCCGATACATTCGGCAATACCCAGGAAAGGATCGTTCATATCCTTCTCATATTCAAGGCTGCAAACACCGGTATACTTCACTTCACGCAACATCCGCACAAAAGCGGGAAAATCAATTTTTCCACGCCCGAATTCAATACCCTTCCCCGCTTTCGAGCCTTCGGTAACATCCTTTATGTGAACGTCGAATACACGGGTATGATACTTCCTGAGGTCGGCCACCGGATCATATCCTGCACGAAGGTTATGGCCGATATCCAGACACATCCCGATACGGGGATCCAGATCTTTGGTATGATTCCATACATCGGTTGCATGGGGATAGAGTTCGATATCGGGCCCGTGCAGATGGATGGCATAGTTAAAACCGTACTCTTTTACCTTTTTATCCACATAGGGGAGCAACTCCAGATTGGGAACACCCACAATCAACTTAACCCCCACTCTTTTGGCATAGTCAAAGGCGCGGTCGATCTCCTCATTGCTCTTCATGTAGATGGGACCCACACCATACCCCACAACCTTCTTTTCGGCCAGTTTGGCATGAAAAGCGGCAATCTGCTCGTCGGTAGCATTCAGCGGGAGATGAAAATCTTTGATACACAAATAGCGCACATCGATTTTATCTAACACCTTCAGGGTGGTGTCGAGATCGAACTTCGCAAAAGTATAACCGGCCATCCCCAGTTTAAAGAGGTTTTCGGAAGCACCGTCTTTGTTTTGCGGTACCGAACCGGCTTGCACCGAAGCAGGAAGCGCTATGGCCGCCGCTCCCGCCAGAGCCGTTTTTACAAAATCTCGTCTGTTGCTCATCTAAAACAGGTAAAAGAGAGTGAATGAAAAGAGAAGACCGCCCTCAAGCGGCGTAACACCAAAGGTAAGACTTTCCCGGATAAAAGCGGACGGTCAGGGTAAAATTTGTGCCGAATGACGCGAAGTCTCAACCTTTTCTATGAGTTGCACAATCACCCCCGATTCGTCGATAACATACGTTTTCCGAAGCACCCCCATATATTTCTTCCCGTACATCGATTTTTCGCCCCAGGCCTCGTAGAGCTCCGTTACGTGCCCATCGGTATCGGCAATCAGAGGAAAGGGAAGCGAAAACTTCTCAATAAACTTCTTATGACTTGCGGTGCTGTCTTTACTCACGCCCACCACAGCATAGCCCTCTGCCAGGAAGCGATGATAATTATCGCGCAAATCGCACGCCTCGGCCGTACAGCCCGGTGTGTTATCTTTGGGATAAAAATAGAGAACCAGTTTTCG
>CAYVJA010000046.1:17403-22728 GCA_964451605.1 uncultured Bacteroidales bacterium
CGGCAAAGCCGGAAAGGGTTATCTCATTACCGTTCTGATCGGTTGCAGAGAAGTCGGGGGCCTTATCACCTGTTTTTAACATAGCCGTATAGTGTGGATGAAAAATAAAAATACCACATTTATGCGATAGTTTCGCCAGGATATCCTCCCCATTTTTGCATCAATAAATCTCAAACCCGCATAATTACCTGCACCATGAAAAAAGTAGCCGAAAATCTGACCCAGCTCATTGGAAATACACCTCTGCTCTCGTTACAACGCATAACCGCCAAAAGAGGCATTCATGCAACGGTTCTGGCCAAGGTTGAGGCCTTCAACCCCGGTGGATCGATAAAAGACCGCATTGCACTGGCAATGATCGAGGATGCAGAGCGCAAAAATCTTCTCAAACCGGGAGCCACCCTCATCGAACCTACAAGTGGCAATACCGGGGTCGGGCTGGCCATGGTTGCTGCAGTGAAAGGATATACCCTGATTCTCACCATGCCCGAAACCATGAGCATAGAGCGGCGCAAGCTATTGAGCGCATTAGGCGCAAAACTGGTTCTCACCCCCGGCCCCGAAGGGATGAAAGGCGCCATTGCAAAAGCTGCGCAACTGAAAGAGGAGATCCCCGGCGCAGTCATCCTGCAACAGTTTGAGAACCAAGCCAACCCCGCCATCCATCAGCAAAGCACCGCCGAAGAGATCTGGCGCGACACCGACGGAAAAGTCGACATTTTTGTAGCCGGTGTTGGCACCGGCGGCACCCTTACAGGAGTAGCCACCCTCCTGAAAAAGCGGAACCCGTCGGTCAGGATTATTGCAGCCGAACCCTCCGATTCGCCCGTTATCTCCGGTGGCAACCCCGGCCCCCACAAAATCCAGGGCATCGGCGCCGGCTTCATTCCCAAAATCCTGAACACCCAACTTATAGACGAAGTCATCACCGTACAAAACGAAGAGGCCTTCGAAATGGGACGCGCCCTGGCCAAAGAAGAGGGCCTCCTGGCCGGCATCTCCTCAGGCGCCGCACTCCACGCCGCCCTAACCGTAGCCCGACGGCCCGAAAACCAAGGCAAACAGATAGTGGTAGTGCTCCCCGACACAGGAGAGAGGTATTTGTCGACGTTGCTGTATGAATACAATGGTTAATGCGCAAAGCGCAGCACTAGAGCACTAGAGCACTAAAGCACCACCCCTTATTGCGGGGGAGTCATTCTACTGCATTTGGTGTCTGCGTGTCGGAGGATGTGGGATTAGCTAGTTGACTAACAGGCGTTTGGGGAAATTTGGGTTGTTTGGAAGAATCACTATTTGGGGGGATAGGGGTTTGGAGCCGATTGTCTAGCTTTGGCTTCCCTAATTTTCCCTTGGTATGCGTTTGGCTCTCTTCTGTTGTGTTTCTCTGTTTTTGATGTGGCCGGGTCTTGTTTCCGGGGAGTTGGCAGGTCAGGTGCCTTATGTGTTGCCCGGGCTGTCGGCGGGGCAGTATGCGGACGATTTGCCTGACTCGGTCGATAATATGTACCATTTTGAGGAGGTGGCGGTTACGGCTAATAAGGAGCGATTGAATATCAGGGAGTTGCCGCTGTCGGCTACTGCGTTCGCAGCATCGCAGCTCAGTAGTAAGAATATCACGTCGGTGAAGGAGATTACGGCGTTTGTGCCGAATCTCTTTATGCCCGATTACGGGTCGCGCCTCACATCGCCTATCTATATCCGGGGTATCGGTTCGAAAATTAATGCCCCTTCTGTGGGGCTGTATGTGGATCAGGTGCCCTATTTCGAAAAATCGGCCTTCGATTTCGATATGCTCGAGATTGAACGGATAGAGGTGCTGAGCGGTTCGCAGGGTACGCTCTATGGCCGCAATACGATGGGCGGGGTTATCCGGGTGCAGAGCAAATTGCCGCTCAACTATAAGGGGAGCCGGTTTACGCTCGGGGCGGGGAATTATAGCCTGCTGGAGGCATCGGCATCGCACTACGGAGAATTATCGCCGAAGCTGGGGTTTTCGATTTCGGGTCAGTATAAGCAGCACGGCGGCTACTTTACCAACCAATACACCGGAAAGCGAACCGACCCCATCGACGCCGGTTCGGCCAAGATGCGGTGGCGCTGGAAACCCAACAGCGATAACGATCTCAATCTGGTGATGAGTTATGAGAACTCCGATCAGGGAGGCTATCCTTACGCCCAATACGACAAAACCGAACAGGAGAGCGGCCCGGTAAACTATAACAACCCGAGCGGCTATCAGCGCGAGATGAGCACCAATGGCCTGACATGGCAAAAAAAGGCGGGAAACCTCACTTTGCATGCCCGTACCGGCTTCCAGTTCCTCTCCGACCGACAGGCAGTAGATCAGGATTTCTCTCCGAAGAACTCCTATTTTGTAACCCAGAATCAGCGACAGAATATGTGGTCGCAAGAAATTGAGTTGCAGTCGGATCCCGATCCGAAAAGGCGGTTTCGCTGGCATCTGGGGCTCTTCGGTTTTTTGCAGGAGCTAAAGAGCCGGGTGCAGATGGAATACAAAGAGGATGCCCTGGCTGCAAACAACCTGACCTACCCGCTTCAGACCCTGAAAAAGTACGACACCCCCACTTCGGGTGTTGCATTGTACCACCAATCGTCGGTTAACCCCTTTGGCGAGCTGCCGCTTTCGTTCACATTCGGTCTTCGCTACGACTACGAACAGGCTCGTACCCACTATACCTACTTCCGCACCACGCAGGGACTCACCACAGAGGCCGACCAATTCAGGAGCCGGCTCAGTTTTCATCAGTTTTCGCCCAAACTGTCGGCTCAATATACCTTCAGCCAGCGGAATATGGCCTACCTGTCGGTAACCAAAGGATACAAAACGGGCGGTTTCAACACCTCGTTCGAACGCCCCGAAGACCGCAGCTTCCGTCCGGAGTACAGCTATACCTACGAGGCCGGAGCCAAGCTTATCACCCCGAAAGGCAACTGGAACGGAGAGGTGGCGCTCTTCTATATCGACTGGCGACATCAGCAAATTTACCAACCGCTCTCTTCGGGAAAGGGCTCCATGTTGAAAAACGCGGGGAAATCGGCCAGCAAAGGGGTAGAGGTTAGTCTTCGGGGCCAGATTACTCCCCACTTGCGTTTGGAGACCGCCTACGGTTATACCCACGCCACTTTCCGCGAACACAAACCCAATGCCCAGGCCGATTACGCGGGTAACTACCTCCCCTTTGTGCCCGCCAACACCTTTACAGGAGGGCTGGTTTACACGAAAAACGTCAGCACACCCCTATTTAACAAAATGACCCTGAGCACCTTCTATAACGGAACCGGAAAAATATGGTGGAACGAGAAAAATGATGCCTGTCAGAAATTTTACGGTCTGATCAATGCCACACTCCGCTTCGACAAGGGAAATGTGGGCTACGAAGTGTGGATGCGCAACATCGGTTCTGCCTCCTACCACGCATTTTACTTCGACTCCATGGGCAAATCGTTTGTACAAAAGGGGCTCCCCTTTCTGGGAGGAGTAAGAGTTACCTGTAAAATCTAACCTATGAACCGAAGCCAGAGCGGCAAGATGATTGCCTTCTTTTTTCTCTACATTGCGCAGTCTATCCCCATGAGTTTCTTCTCTACCGCCATTCCGGTGGTGTTGCGACAGGAGAACTTCTCGCTGGCATCGATTGGCCTTCTGCAACTGATTAAACTCCCCTGGATTCTGAAATTTATATGGGCACCGTTTATCGATGCCCGAACCCGAAGCGAAAAGGACTATTTCCGTTGGATCATCTCGTCGGAGTTGCTCTACGCCCTGCTGATCCTGGCCGTCTCGTTTCTGGATATCACCCTCCACTTTCCGGCACTCTTTGCCCTGGTAGTACTTGCCTTCCTGGCCTCTGCCACACAGGACATTGCCACCGATGCGCTGGCGGTGCTCTCCTTCTCGAAAAAAGAGAAGAGCATGGCAGGGAGCATTCAGTCGATGGGGGGATTTGCCGGAACCTGGATTGGGTCGGGATTGCTCCTGATTCTCTTTGCCAAATGGGGTTGGACCACACTCCTCTACGCCCTTTCGGCCTTTGTGCTGGTGGCACTGCTCCCGTTGATTTTCCGCAAAAGTCCGTTAATTGTCGAACCGGCACCCCCAAAAAAGATTCAATGGAACGATCTCTTTCGCTTCTTTGCCCGAAAAGGAACCGTGAAGCTCCTCCTCTTTCTGGCGCTGAGCTATTCGGGCCTGATCGGGACCCTTGCCATGCTCAAACCGATGATGGTCGACCTCGGGTACAACATGTCGAAGATTGGGCTGATGGTGGGCATCATCGGCACTCTGGCCGGGTGTAGCGGATCATTTATCGGCGGATTCGTCATGAAACGAATTGCCAGAAAAACGGCCCGCATCGGCGGCGCCCTCTACCTTATGATTGCCGCTTTTTACATCTGGATCATGTCGTTATCGGGCTTTACGACTTCCACCCTCTATCTGGGTATCGTTCTGATCTGGAGCAGCTACGGAGCGGCCAGCGTGATACTCTATACCACCGCCATGGAACGGGTTCGCGAAGGGCTCGAAGGCACCGATTTTACCCTGCAAACCGTGATTGCCCACTTTTCGAGTATGGTGGTTGCCATCGGATCGGGCAAATTTGCCGACCACTTCGGCTATAGCGGACTCTTTTTAGCCGAGTTCTGTCTGGCTCTGGTTGCCTTTCTTTTCGTTACCTTTGTGTTTCACCGCACCCCGGAGCACACCGTTGCATAGGGCTTGCGAATCAGACCTTTCCGATGGATCAACAGTTGCTGCAGAAATATAACCACCCGGTTCCCCGATACACAAGCTATCCCCCTGCCAACCACTTTACTGCAGGGTGCCTGAAGGAGGAGTGGGAACGGGCCATCTTCAATTCAAACCACGGAGAGCCCCAACACATCTCTTACTATTGCGGATGCAACTCGTATGCAATGGCTAAGCCCGAAACGGTAGGCAAATATATCGATGCCCTAGAGGCCGAAATCGACCGGGTTACGCCGATGCTCTCTCCACACCGGGCCCTTTCGCAAATCCATTTCGGAGGGGGAAGCCCCACTGCCATACCCATTGCTTATCTGCAACGCATTATCGAGCGGCTCCTTGCAGGCCGACAAACCCTGGAGAAACCCGAAATTGCCATCGAGTGCCATCCGGGTTATCTCGAAGCATCCGATTGGGAAGCATTGGCATCGGCCGGATTCAATCGCGTAAGCATTGGAATACAAGACTTTAATCCGGAAGTAGTAAAAGCCGTGAACCGACGGCCCTCCTTGCTGGCTCCGGAAGCGATATTAGCCATTCTGCGCAGCAGGAATATT
>CAYVJA010000047.1:0-5743 GCA_964451605.1 uncultured Bacteroidales bacterium
CTTTTACTCTGGTGCTCTAATGCTTCGAAGCGCCAGGGCGCTTCAAGTGCTCTAATGCTGCGCTGCGCGCTAAAACCCTAGTGAATCAATCTTTTTCGCGCTTGCGCGTACTAATTCATTCACCATTAACAGTTAACCATTCACCATTTTTTATTCGCGCGAAGCGCAGCACTAGAGCATTAGAGCACCAGAGCACTAGAGCACTAGAGCATTAGAGCATTAGAGCACTAGAGCATTAGCGCATTGCTCGATGCGCAAAAGAACGGGTCGACATTTTTATCGTATTGAAGAGGCAATTACTTTCAATCAGGCGGAAATTTCTGAAAAACAGTGACATTATGTAACAAACGCTAAAAGATAACTATACATTTGCATCCAAAATTCCGAAGTATGAATAAGTATTCCGAACACCGACAGCATCCGCTAACCTTTCTTGGGGTGATTGTTTCACTGGGTATAGTGTTCGGCGATATCGGCACCTCGCCGCTCTATGTATTAAAGGCCATTCTGGCGGCCAGCACCGAAGTGAATGAGCTACTCATTATCGGAACCCTCTCGTGTATTATCTGGACCCTAACCCTTCAGACCACCATAAAGTATGTACTGATCACCCTTAGGGCCGATAACAACGGAGAAGGAGGCATTTTCTCTCTATTTGCCCTGCTCCGGAAAAAACATACCCGATTGTATCTCTATGCAATCATCGGAGGAAGCGCCCTTCTTGCCGACGGGGTGATTACCCCCTCCATTACTGTGATGTCGGCCATTGAGGGTCTGGCTCTGATAGAGCCTACCATTCCTGTAATACCCATTGTATTGCTGATTCTGGGCGGGCTCTTCTTCATTCAGCGATACGGCACCTCGAGGGTTGGGCAATCGTTTGGACCCATCATGGCATTTTGGTTTCTGATGCTGGGTGTACTGGGTATGATAGAACTTGTACAGTATCCTTCAGTACTGAAGGCATTCAACCCCTACTATATAGTACTTCTCCTGTCGCAGTACCCCAAGGGATTTCTTCTGCTCGCAGCAGTATTCCTCTGTACCACAGGAGCCGAAGCACTCTACGCCGATCTGGGCCATTGCGGACTGAAGAATATCCGTATCAGTTGGCTATTTGTAAAGACAACCTTGATCATCAACTACCTTGGCCAGGGTGCGTGGATATTGTCACATCCGGAGGCATTGGCATCGGATATCAATCCCTTCTTTGCCATCATCCCCGATCTCTTCCTGCCCATTGGAGTCGCAATGGCGGCCCTGGCGGCCATCATTGCCAGTCAGGCATTAATCAGCGGTTCGTTCACTCTGGTAAGCGAAGCCATTTCGCTCAACTTCTGGCCTAAAACCACCGTAAAATATCCCTCGCACTCAAAGGGACAAATGTATATTCCGGCACTCAACTGGATACTGTTTGTATCCTGCTGGATAGTGGTACTCATCTTTCGGAACTCTTCGAATATGGAAGCAGCCTACGGGCTGTCGATCTCCATCACCATGCTGATGACTACCCTCCTGGTAATCTACTACCTGCACAAGATCAAGATCTCGAAAATAATTATTGGGTTGTTTGCTGTATCGTACCTGATTATTGAGGGTGCCTTTCTGATTGCCAATGCCCACAAATTCCCTCACGGAGGATGGTTTACCATCGTTGCAGCCAGCCTTCTGTCGGGTATTATGCTCTCGATGTACAGAGGAAGAAAGGTGAGAAATCGGTATATAACCTACCAAAAACTGGAACCCTATCTACAGGTAATTTCCGACATGAGTGAAGATCCAAGCATTCCTCAATATGCAGGAAATCTGGTATATACAACACATGCCGACAGAATTACCGATCTTGAGGTTAAAACCATTCAATCCATATTGAACCGATCGCCCAAACGGGCTGACAGATATTGGTTTCTTCACGTCGACATTCTTGACGAACCCAACGTACTCGAGTACAAAGTAACCGAACTGTGGCCAGGCAAAATCATGCGGGTCGACTTTTACCTCGGATTTAAAGTTCAACCCCGCATACACGCCTATTTTGGACAAGTGTTGAAAAATCTCTCAACCGAGGGGCGTATCAACCTAATCAGCAATCACCCCTCCCTTTCGAAGCACAACATTCCCTCCGATTTCCGGTTTGTCCACATTGACAGGAGAGTAGTTCGCCACGTCGATCTGGGCTTTCTCGATCAATTTGCCCTGCATATGTACTACCGATTGAGAAGAATTGGCATTAGCGATATCTACGCATACGGACTCGACGAAGGCGCAGTTACTGTCGAAACCACTCCTCTCAGCATTCCGAGCCGTTCGAATCCTCCTGTAATTCACAAACGATCAGATAGTTGAACGCATTAATGCGCTGCGCAAATGCTCAAAGGGCATTTGCACTTTGAAGCATTAGAGCATTGTTGCGCTGCGCGCAACAATAATTATCCTTACTTTTGCATGAAAGGCAGGCGGCTATTTCGTCTGTCACTAACCTGCGGTTTTCTATGTCTGAAAAGAACCTGGTAATCATTCCGGTATACAACGAGAAAGAGAATATTGAGCGAATTATCCGATATGTGTTTCATTTGGAGGAGCCTTTCGAGATTTTGGTGGTCGAGGATAATTCGCCTGATGGCACTGCCGGGATTGTTCGCGGTTTACAATCCGAATTCCCTGATCGGCTCCATATGCTGAACCGGCCGGGAAAACAGGGGCTGGGAACTGCCTACATTGCAGGCTTTCGCTGGGCCCTGGAGCGCGATTACGCCTACATCTTCGAAATGGATGCCGACTTCTCGCACAACCCCGACGATCTGGTTCGTCTGCTTCAGGCTTGCAAAGAGGGGGCCGATCTGGCAATCGGTTCGCGCTATATAACCGGAGTAAACGTAGTGAACTGGCCTATGACACGGGTACTGATGTCGTTCTTTGCCTCAAAATATGTGCGGTTTGTAACCCGGATGCCGGTGCGTGATACCACCGCCGGATTTGCCTGTTACCGCAGATCCACACTCGAGGCCATCAATCTTTCGGCCATCCAATTTAAAGGGTACGCCTTCCAGATAGAGATGAAATTCACAGCATACATCATGGGTTTTACCCTCCGGGAGGTCTCCATTATATTTACCGACCGAAGTCTGGGCACCTCAAAAATGAGCGGGGGAATCTTCCGCGAGGCCTTTCTGGGCGTGATCCGGATGAAAATCAAGAGCCTTCTGAAAATGTACCCCAACCAAAAACGTTGTTGATATGTACGGTTCGCTGCTGATATACAATGCATCGCTGGTAAACGAAGGCTCCATTACACAGGGTCACGTCTGGGTAAAAGAGGGGCGGATTGCCGGTATCTACACCCATCAGATACCCCCTGAAGTACTGGAAGAGGCCGACATTCTGGATGCCACAGGCAAATATCTGCTCCCCGGCGTCATCGACGACCAGGTACACTTTCGCGAACCGGGATTGACAGAGAAAGCCGACATTGCCTCCGAATCGAAGGCGGGTATCGCCGGAGGGGTCACCTCCTTTATGGAGATGCCCAATACAAAGCCGCCAACCGTTACCCAAGAGGCACTCGAAGAGAAATACCGGCTGGCTGCCGGAAAATCGTGGGCCAACTACTCCTTTTATATGGGTACCACCAACTCGAACGCGGAGGAGGTGCTAAAAACCGATCCGCGTACGGTATGCGGCATCAAGATATTCATGGGCGCCTCAACGGGCAATATGCTGGTGGACGACAACCGGACTCTGACCGATATTTTTCGCCATACAACACTTCCTGTTGCTGTCCATTGCGAACACGAACCCACCATACAGGCCAATCTGGCTGCTGCAAAGGCCCAATACGGCGACGCCATCCCCTTTTCGCACCACCCGCTTATCCGTAGCGAGGAGGCCTGCTACCGTTCCAGTGCACAGGCAGTGGAGCTGGCCACCCGGTTTGGCACAAGGCTTCATCTGTTTCACCTCTCAACCGCCCGCGAACTCTCTTTATTGTCGAACCGGCTTCCTTTAGAGGAAAAGAAGATTACCGGCGAAGTGTGCCTGCACCATCTCTGGTTTACCGACCGCGATTACGATCGGTTGGGTGCGCTCATCAAATGGAATCCTGCCATCAAAACCGAGGCCGACCGGGATGCCCTGCGCGAGGCGGTTAGAAACAACACCCTCGATGTGGTGGCTACCGATCATGCGCCCCATCTGCTCTCCGAAAAAGCAGGCAACTACCTGCAGGCACCTTCGGGAGGCCCGCTGCTGCAACACTCCCTGCCCGCCATGCTCGAGATGGCACAGGAGGGCGTTTTCGACCTGCCTCACGTAATCACCAAAATGTGTCACCACCCCGCCATTCTCTTTAACATAGAAAAACGGGGATTTCTGCGCGAAGGCTATTGGGCCGACCTGGTTTTGGTGAACCTAAATGCCCCCTGGCAGGTTACTAAAGAGAATATCCTCTACAAATGCGGCTGGTCGCCCCTCGAAGGAAATACCTTCAGAGCACGCATCACCCATACCTTTGTAAACGGACAACTGATTTATGAGAACGGAACCTTCTCCGAACCCGGGCATGGCCAACGGCTTATCTTTGAACGAGAGGGATGATTATAACCTATCTTAACAACCGTAACGCATTATGAAAAAACAGACACCCGCCACTCCCCTTACCCCCGACGTAAGCTGGATCGGGATTCAGGATTACGATTTGCGACACTTCGATATTGTGATGGAGACCCGCTATGGGACCACCTATAACTCCTACTTTATCAACGCCGATAAACCTGCCGTAATTGAGACGGCCAAAGTGGGCTTCTGGAGCGATTATCTCGCCAAACTGGAGTCGGTATGTAACCCTGCCGACATTGCCTACATTGTGATGGACCACACGGAACCCGACCATTCCGGTTGTCTGAAAAACCTCCTTGCGCTGGCCCCCGACGCCGTGGTGGTGGGCAGCGGGCAGGCTCTCGCCTATCTGCAGGAGATCATGGGTATCCCGTTTAACTCGCTCAAAGTAAAGGATGGCGACACCCTCAGCCTGGGCAACAAAACCCTGCGGTTTATTGCGGCGCCCAATCTTCACTGGCCCGACTCCATCTACACCTTCCTTGAAGAGGAGGGCATCCTCTTTACCTGCGACTCTTTTGGGGCGCACTACTGTTTCGAAGGCATCTTCGACGACGAGATAGCTCCCCATACCGAGGCCTTCGATTACTACTTTGATGTGATTCTCAAACCCTTCAGCCGATTTATGCTCAAGGCCATCGAGAAGATCAGGCCACTCCCTATCCGGATGATTGCCACAGGTCATGGACCCGTGTTACGAAAAGAGTGGAAACATTGGGTCGACCGCAGCGAAATGCTGGCCGGCGAGTACATGAAACTCACCTCCGCACCCGAGAAGAATCTGCTGATTCTCTACGTTTCGGCCTACGGATATACCGGCGAAATGGCTCGTTTCATTGCCGGGGGGGCCGCATCGGTTGAGGGCATACGGGTAGAGTGTCTCGACATTGAACATACGCCCCTCGAGGTGATCGACCATGCAGTAGCCCGTTCGCAAGGGGTAATTATCGGTTCGCCCACCATCAACCAAAACACGCTTCTTCCCGTTTACAGGGCATTTGCCGTGATGAACCCTATTCGCGACCGCGGAAAAGTGGCCGGTGCCTTCGGGTCGTACGGATGGAGCGGTGAGGCGGTGCAAATTATCGAAGCCAACCTGAAAGCGCTGAAGTTTAAAGTGCAGAGCCCC
>CAYVJA010000047.1:5753-22482 GCA_964451605.1 uncultured Bacteroidales bacterium
CCGGTTTAACAGAGAAATTCAACCCCACGGAGGAGAAATCGGAAAAGTTCTATGCCTTTGGCCGTCAACTGGCAAAAGAGATGGAGGGCTGCAACGCAGCCGGGTAAACGCCGATTCTCCTACCCCTCCTGCATCCACATGTCGGGCGCCTCTCTCCACTGTTTCAGCAGGGGGAGCTGGCTTGCCTCGATATAGTTGGATTGGAGCGCCAGTTGGAGCAACTCGTTATAATCGGTGAGCGTAAAAAGTTTGCAGCCTGCTTCGGCAAAACGTGCTGCAGCGGCAGGAAATCCATAGGTAAAAATGGCTGCCATACCCAACACCTCGCAACCGGCCTTCCGCAGTGCATCGACAGCGGCCAGACTACTTCCGCCGGTAGAGATCAAATCTTCCACCACAACTACCTTCTGACCTGCGGAAACCTGCCCCTCAATCAAATTCTCAAGGCCGTGACTCTTCGGAGCCGAGCGGACATAGGCAAAAGGCAACCCCATTCGGTCGGCCACCAGAGCCCCTTGTGCAATGGCACCCGTTGCCACACCGGCAATCACCTCTGCTTCGGGAAACTGTGCCCCGATCAGCTCTACAAACCGATTACAGATGAGCGTCCGGATTTCCGGGAAGGCTAATGTTTTACGGTTGTCGCAATAAATAGGCGACTTCCATCCGGAAGCCCAGGTAAATGGGGTTGAAGGACTCAATTTTATTGCTTTACTTTGCAACAAATAATGTGAAACGGACAATTTTTCGATCATGGCTTCCGACATAAAAATCTATATGGGCGAACGGGCAATCGTTCTCACCGACAAAGGTAAAAAATCCCTGCAAAAGGGCGATGGCTTCTCTTATAAACTCGAAGAGACCGAAGGCCTGCTTCCCCTGATTGCCTTTTTTGAACGGACACCCGAAATGGCCATTCTCTACATTATATGCAACCCCCGGAAGGCAATTACTCAGCTAAAAAACAGTTACCGCTACGTAAAAGCGGCAGGCGGTCTGGTAATCAACAACGACGATAAACTGTTAATGATGTACCGACGCGGAAAGTGGGATCTCCCCAAAGGCAAAGTCGAACCCGGCGAAAAAATCAAAAAGGCCGCTCTACGTGAAGTAACCGAAGAGTGTGGAATTTCCGAAGGTCTTACGGCCAAATCGGAACTCTGCGAAACCTGGCACACCTATCAGGAAAAGGGCAATAAGGTGCTGAAGCGAACCACCTGGTACCGGATGAAATACGAAGGTTCGGAACAACCGATACCCGAAACGGGCGAAGATATCGAACAGGTTTGCTGGGTTAGCCGCGACGAAATAAAACCGCTGATAGCCGGCTCGTATGCCTCTATCAGACCTGTTCTGAAAGAATTCTAGCCCGGGTTTTTTCAGCAAACCATTGGAAGAACCAACCAACAGCCGAACCCATCAACATCCCAACCAGAATATCGCCGGGGTAGTGCACCCCCAGATAGATACGGCTGTACGAAACCAACGCAGCCCAAACCATCAGGGTTGCAGTAATCTTATAGTTCTTTAGCGCGCGCGACACAAAAACCGCGAGGGCAAAGGCGTTAGCGGCATGAGAAGAGAAAAACCCGAAGCGCCCGCCGCGATATCCATTCACCGTATGCACCAAATCCATGATACCCGGTTCGTGGGTAGGACGCAGCCGCATCACCAGCCGCTTGATTACCCCCGAACCCTGGTCGGTGACCACAATCATCAACACAATACAGATAAGGGTTACCCAAAGCCCCATCCGCTGTTTTGCCGACAGCATCCAGAGAAGCCAGGCATAAAAGGGTGTCCAGATTAATTTACCGCTAATCAAACGAAACGGCTCGTCGAGCCACGGAAGATGTGCCCCGTTTAATAAAAGAAAGAATTTCTCATCTATCGAAGCAAGCATCTCGACCATACAATCAGGTTTCGTTAAGTACCTTCCAGATAGCGTCTTTCAACGAATCTATTCCAAAGTTACTAATCGCCGAGAAAAAAACAACAGGCAGGGGAGGCAAATCTTTCTTCAGTTCGTCAAGGAGTTCAGCGTCGGTTAAGTCGGTTTTACTCACCGCCAAAAGCCGCTTCTTGTCAAGCAGTTCAGGGTTATACTGCTCCAACTCACGCAATAAAATACGATACTCCTCCGTAATGGAGGGGCTGTCGGCGGGTATCACAAACAGAAGCATGGCATTCCGCTCGATATGTCGCAAAAAGCGTATACCTAAACCCTTACCCTCATGCGCACCCTCGATAATACCCGGAATATCGGCCATGACAAAAGAGCGGCCGTCGCGATACGAAACCATGCCCAGATTGGGAACCAGTGTGGTAAAAGGATAATCGGCTATCTCAGGCTTGGCGGCCGATACCACCGATAACAGGGTAGATTTTCCGGCATTGGGAAATCCCACAAGCCCCACATCGGCCAGCACCTTCAACTCCAGAATCATCCAGGCCTCAATACCCGGTTCGCCCGGCTGGGCATAACGGGGCGTCTGATTGGTGGGGCTCTTAAAATGCTCGTTTCCCAAACCGCCCCTCCCCCCTTGTAAAAGGATCTGCTCCTCGCCGTCGGAAGTAATCTCGAAAAGAAATTGACCCGTCTCTGCATCTTTGGCAACCGTACCCAACGGCACCTCTATAATCCGATCTTCGCCCTGGGCACCGGTTTTAGAAGCCGAACTGCCCGAGACACCGTCACCGGCAAAGACATGCCGTTTATACTTCAGATGCAACAATGTCCATAACTGGGCATTCCCGCGAACAATCACATGGCCCCCCCTGCCGCCGTCGCCGCCGTCGGGTCCTCCCTTGGGAATATACTTCTCACGCCGAAGGTGAGCAGAACCGGGGCCTCCGTTGCCCGATCGGCAACAGATCTTAACGTAATCGACAAAATTGGTTTCAGCCAAAGCAGAAAAAAGAATTAATAACGGTTACACCACCTCGTAGAGCGAGTCGACCGCAGCAGCCAGTCGCGAAAAGATATCCTCAATCTGACCCGAACCGGAAATTGCCACATGTTTCGACTGCGCCGCATAGTAATCGATAATGGGAGCTGTCTTGGTATTATATACGTGAATACGATTCTCGATAATAGAGACATCCTGATCGTCCGAACGCCCCGAAACACTGCCTCGCAGAAGCAGACGCGCCACCAGTTCTTCTTTTTCCACCTCCAAAGCAAGCATCACAGCGATAGAGGTATTAAACTCCTCCAACAGATTATCAAGCGCCTCGGCTTGGGCTACAGTACGGGGGAAACCGTCGAAAATAAAACCTTTCGCCCCGGGATGCGAACGCAATTTACCCCTGATCATCCCAATCACAATCTCATCGGGAACCAATTCACCGCGATTCATCATGCCGGCAGCCTTCACACCCAACTTTGTACGGGCCGCAATCTCTGCACGCAAGAGGTCGCCGGTTGAGAGATGAACCAGTCCGTATTTCTCAATTAACCGCTCCGATTGTGTGCCTTTCCCGGCACCCGGAGGGCCAAATAACACAATATTAAGCATATATCTTAGAATTAAACACTTTTATCCTCTTCATAGACATCCGGGAAAAGGCGCCCCTCTCCACAGTAATCTAACCCATACCCCACTATAAAGCGATCGGGGATTTCGAAACCATAATAATCTATCTTCAACTTATTTTGATGGTATCGCTGGGGTTTAAAAAAGAGCGCAGCCACAGCCACGGATGCAGGACGATACGCCTTAAGCATGGCCACCGTGTGTTCGATGGTAAGACCCGAATCGACAATATCCTCCAGGATAATAACCCGTTTACCCTCCACACACTTAGGATCGAGCCCGATTAAAGTACACGGTTCGCCCGATGAACTGGCACCATGGTACGAGACAATCTTCACAAAGTGAATCTGTGCAGAAAGCCTGATTCGCCGGACCAGATCGGCAGCAAAGACAAACGAGCCATTAAGAACGGAGACGAATACAATCTCCTGACCGGCGAAATCTTCGTTGATGCGGTCGGCCATCAGATTTACAATGGTCTTAATCTGCGACGCGGAAACCGACAACCTGAACTGTTTATCTAACAGCGTAACTCTCTTCATGCCATGAAAAATCGGTAATTATCCGGGTTGCGAAGGTACGCTTTTCCACTATAAATTCGGTATCTTTGACCGGTTAAACAAAAAAAAAGAGAACCTCTATGCAACTGACTCCCAAAGTAAGCATCATCATGGGCAGCACATCCGATATGCCCATCATGGAAAAGGCCGCCAAATTTCTAAACGATCTGGAAATTCCCTTCGAATTACACGCCCTCTCAGCACACAGAACGCCACAAAAGGTGATGGAGTTTGCATCGAACGCAGCCTCAAGGGGCATCTCCGTAATCATTGCCGGAGCAGGAGGCGCCGCCCACCTGCCCGGAGTAATAGCAGCCTACACCGCCCTTCCGGTAATCGGAGTACCCATCAAAGCCTCCATCTCAATAGACGGCTGGGACTCCATCCTCTCCATCCTCCAGATGCCTCCGGGCATCCCCGTAGCCACCGTAGGGCTCGACGGCGCACTGAACGCCGGCATCCTGGCAGCACAAATCCTGGCCACCGGCAACCCCGAAATCCAGAAAAAAGTAGAAGCCTACAAAACCGGACTCCAGAAAAAAATGATCCAGGCCAACGAGGAGCTGGCAAACATCAAATTTACCTACAAAACCAATTGATGTGCGAAGCACATCAGCACTTGAAGCGCGAATGCGCTTCGATGCACCAGAGCACTCAGATTTGTGATGTATAACGCGCGAATGCGCGTTATACATCACAAATCTGAATACATTTCTTCAACGAGGCCAGTGCATCCGGGGCCTTGGGTACGAATTCCTGCCCTACGAGGCCTTTGTAGCCGGTGGCAACCAGTGCTTTCATGATGGCCGGGTAGTAGAGTTCCTGGGTTTCGTCTATCTCGTTGCGGCCGGGATTGCCGCCGGTATGGATATGACCGATGTACTGAATGTTTTTGGTCATGATATCAATGATATTGCCCTCCATGATCTGCATGTGGTAGATATCGTAGAGCAATTTAAAGTTTTCGCTGCCTAACCGTTTGCACAGCTCAACACCCCACGCGGTGTGGTCGCACTGGTAATCGCGGTGGCCATAGCTGTTAAGCAACTCCATAATCAATACCACTTTATGCTTTTCGGCCAGGGGAATCAGACGTTTGAGGCCCTGCACGCAGTTTTCCCATCCCTGTTCGTCGGTAAGGCCTCTGCGACGGCCCGAGAAACAGATCAGGTTGGTAAGGCCGTGTTCGGCAACCAGGGGAATGATCTGCTCGTAGCTCTTCACCAACTCATCATGAATAGACGGGTCGTTAAACCCGTTGTCGATTCCTTTGCCTGCTCCCTGACACATGCCCACGGTAAGACCGTGTTTCTGCACCACAGGCCACTCATCGGGATTCAGCAGCTCGATGGCTTCGATGCCCATCTCCTTGCAGGCAACTGATAGCTCTTCGAGCGAATATTTTCCGTAGCACCAACGGCTTACGGAGTGACGGATATTCCCCTTTAACGCGGGGGCGGAAAGCCCGGAGGCAAACGCTTCGGACGAAAGGCCCGAAACTGCCATAGCGGCCGAACCGGCTACTACAGTTTTCAACGCGGTTCTTCGTGACATTTTTTCCATTTCAGTATGAGAATGATTGGTGAGGTTTTGGTGTAAAGCTACGAAAAATCACGACGATTCAATTGCGAGAACAAGCGATTACGCCGAATAAAGAAGGCAATCACCACACTTTTCCGATAGACGCCTCCAGGGAGCTCAGCGGGTATGGGCGAAGCGCTGCGGAGAGCACGATACTTGGGCAGAGCACTCCGGTAGTCGAGATGCGCCTTCCAAACCGCCCACATGGAATTCCACCGGCCTGCAAGTAAAAAACGGAGTGCGGCCACACCGTCGAGACACTGCCTGAGAAAGAGAATCATGCCGAAATGGCGTTTCGGCAGATTTTTATAAAGCATCAGCAAATTATTCCGAAAATTGAGATACACCTTAAACGGCGATCCCGTTTCGAGCGTGGCTCCCCCCACATGAAAAACCGTCGACGAGGGGATGCATTGAATAGAATATCCGGCATTCTTCAGCCGCCAGCAAAAATCGATCTCCTCCATATGGGCAAAAAAATGCTCATCGAGCCCCCCCAACTGTCGGAACAAACCACTCCGAACCGCCATGCATGCCCCCGAGGCCCAAAACACCTCCAGCGGCTCATCGTACTGACCGCCATCTTTTTCGATAGCATCGAAAAGACGGCCCCGACAGAAAGGGTAACCCAGCCAATCGATAAACCCTCCGGCAGCCCCGGCATACTCAAAAAGAGAGCTGTCGCGCTCGCTCAAAATCTTAGGCATACAGGCCCCCAGCTTCTCATTTGCAGCAAAGGCCGCTGTCAGCGGATCGAGCCATCCGGGGGTAACCTCCACATCGGAGTTGAGCAAAACAAACAGATCGGCATCAATCATTTGCAACGCCCGATTATAGCCTCCGGAAAACCCGAAATTATCGGGCAGAGCTATCACCTTCACATCGGGGAACCGGGCTTTGACAAAATCCACAGAATCGTCGGTCGACCCATTATCGGCCACATAGACCGAAATATCGCAACCGCTGCTGCAAGCCGTCACAGAGGGCAAAAAACGGGAGAGACAGGCCCGGCCGTTCCAGTTTAAGATTACAATTGCAACGTTCATAGGCCATTAATATTTCCAACGCCGATGCGTCCAGAGCCAGAACTCCGGTTTCTCGCGAATCACCTCCTCCAGCGCCGACATATAGAGCCGGGTTACCTCGTAGGGTTCAAGTACAGAAGCATCCTCGGCAAGCACCTTCACCTTAATCTGATAATAGCCTCTCGATACTTTATCGAGCCAGATAAAACAGACTCCGGTGGCATATTTTCGGGCCAACTTCTCGATACCCAGATAGACCGGGGTATCCTGATGTAAAAAGGGAAGCCGATACTGAATCATCGATTTTTTGGGCGACTGGTCGGCAATAAAGCACATAATGGAGAGCTTCCCCGACTGAACCCTGCGCGACACATCGCGTACCGCATCGTGCGAAGGAACCATAATGGCGCCAAAACGGGTGCGCGACCTGAGGGTAATTTCGTTGAGCAACCGGTTATGCAACGGTTTATAGAGCGACATTACCTCGTAGGGCAGTCGATTGGGCATACAGGCCAGCCACTCCCAATTGCCGTAGTGGCCGGTGGCCACAATCCACTGAATCTTCTTCTCGAAAAATTCGGCATATTGCTCCATCCCCACCAGCTTCACCCGCTTTTCGGCTTCGGCCTCCGAAAGGGAGAAGAGCTTCAGCGACTCAACCATGAGATCGGTGAGATGCCGATAAAAGCGTTTGGCAATTGTACGAATCTCCCTCTCCGGCTTTTCGGGGAAGGAGTTTCGCAGATTATTAAAAACAAGCCGTTTACGATAAGGGATCAGATAATAGACCACAAGAAAACAGAGATCCGAAAAGAGATAGAGCACCCCGAAAGGGAGTCGCGAAAACCCTACAACCAGCCACCAAACCAGCCGATGCCCTACCGAATGGATTGCTCTCCCCATACCTATAGCAAGAATTTATGTACCACCCCCGAAACCTCATCAAATATCCGTGCATTCGAAGCAATCAACTCCCGGCCGAAAATATAGGACAATCCGCCCCGGAAGTCGGACACCCGGCCGCCGGCCTCCTGCACAAGCAACACACCGGCTGCCACATCCCAGGGCTTGAGCGAATACTCATAAAACGCCTCGAACCTGCCACAGGCCACATAGGCGAGATCGACCGCGGCCGACCCGAGCCTGCGGGCCCCGTGTGTATGTTGCAACATATACGAAAGCGATTCGAGATAGGGTGCCATCCGGTGAAAATCGTTGTAGGGAAATCCCGTGGCAATCAACGAATCGGCAAGGGTTTCGCGGGTCGAAACCGAAACCTGCCGGCCGTTGAGCCAGGCCCCGCCCCCTTTCCGGGCATAGAAACACTCACCGAGCGTCACCTCGTACACCACACCCACTATCGGGCAATCGCCGTCGAGCAACGCAATACTCACCGAATAGGGCGGTAACCCGTGAATAAAATTGGTGGTGCCGTCTAAAGGGTCAATCACCCACCGGTAACGGGCACCCTCCACAGCCTCGACCGTTCCCTCCTCCGTGAGGAAAGAGGCCTCAGGCAATACCTTCGAAAGCGCCTCCACACAAATCCGTTCGGCCTCCTTATCCACGTAGCTCACAAAATCGTGCAACCCCTTTACCTGCACCTTTCCGGCATGAAACGATTTTGCCTCATTGCCGATAAACGCGCCGGCCAGGCGTGCCACCCGGCAGGTATCCTCCAATATTTTATCTACTGCTAATTCCATCATTCCTGCAAAAAAACAACCTCTACTTGTCCCCTCTCCGTCATCTTACCGAGACGCACCGCCGACACCGTGCCCAGAAAACCGCTCCGGAAGGGCGCCTCTACCTTTACATACTGCTCTGTGAATCCGGTCATTACCCCTCCCGGCTCCCGCTGCTCCCACAGCACCCGGGCCGACTTGCCCTCCATCTCTCTGTAAAAAGCCAGCCGTTTTCCTTCCGAGAGCGCCAGCAACCGCTTACTTCGCTCGGCTCTCACCAAAGGAGAAACCTTACCCGGCAGTTCAATGGCGGGCGTATTGGGTCGTTCGGAGTAGGCAAATACATGCAGATAAGCAATGGGCAGTTCCGAAAGAAAGGCATAGGCATCATCGAAATCGCTGTCGGTTTCGCCCGGAAAGCCCACAATCACATCGACCCCGATACAACAGTGAGGCATCAATAACCGGGCCTTCCTGACCCGGTTTGCAAAAAGCTGGCGGTTATACCTGCGACGCATCAGACCAAGGATCTTATCCGAACCGTTCTGCAACGGGATATGAAAATGGGGTGCAAACCGGACCGAAGCAGCCACAAAAGCAATCACCTCGTCGGAGAGCAGATTGGGTTCTATCGAAGAGATCCTGATTCTGTCGAGCCCCTCAACCGAATCTAAAGCCGTGATAAGTTGCAGAAACGACTCTCCGGTACTTCTCCCGAAATCGCCCACATTCACCCCGGAGAGCACAATCTCCCGAATTCCGTCGGCCGCAATCAACCGGGCCTGCTCCACCAGATCGGCTACGGGCGCATTCCGGCTCTGTCCTCTGGCCAGGGGGATGGTACAATAGGAGCAATGATAGTCGCATCCGTCCTGCACCTTCAGGAAAGAGCGGGTTCGGTCGTGCAACGAATAGGCAGGGTCGAAACGAACCACCTGCCCGATATCGCCGGTATGGACACCTCCCACCCCCTGTCCGGCAAAATAGTTATGTACATACGACGGCAGATTACACTTCTCGCGGGTACCCAATACCAGACTCACTCCGGGAATATCGGCTATCTCGGCAGCCTTTAATTGTGCAAAACAACCCACTACCGCCACAAAAGCACCGGGCGAACCTTTAACTGCCTTGCGAATGGCCTGCCGGCACTTATGATCGGCCATGCCGGTAACCGAGCAGGTATTAATCACCACCACATCGGCCTGCCGACCAAAAGGGACCACCTCGAATTCGGATTCGGAAAAACGACGCGAAAGAGTGGAACTCTCCGAAAAATTCAACTTACACCCTAACGTATGAAAAGAGATTTTCCTCATAATACTTCGTTCTCGCGGTCTGACACCCATTCGGCATAGCCCTGCGAGCCATAATATTCGTATAACTCCTTTTGCGAATGAACGGGTTGCTCATCGGGTTTACGGAGTTTGTAGGGATTATCCTGCAGTTCGTTAATAATCCGTGCCTGCACATTGTCGTTAAGGCCCGTCTCTACAATCATTTTCAACTCCTTCTGTAAAGCTCTGTCGTAAATGGGACAGGCCACCTCGATACGAGAGTCCAGATTACGGGTCATCCAGTCGGCCGAAGAGAGATAATAGCGTTCATCACCTTTATTGCAGAAGATGAAGAGGCGCGAATGTTCCAGAAAACGCCCCACCACACTCACTGCCTCAATATTTTCGCTCAATCCGTGCACCCCCGGCAGCAACGAGCAGATGCCCCGCACCAGCAGACGAATCTTTACCCCCGCCTGGCTGGCTTTATAGAGCAACTTAATCATATCGGCATCGACCAGATTATTAATCTTGATCATAATCCAGGCCTCCTTACCCTGACGGGCCGAGATCATCTCCTCGCGAATCAACGTAATAAAGCGTTTTCGCATATAGTGGGGCGAAACCAACAGATGTCTGTATGCAGGGACCTTATAATATGATCGAACACCTTCACCACCTCGCGGGTGATGCGCGGATCGGCCGTCATGAGCAACACATCGGTATAGACAGCGGCATTCCCCTCATGAAAATTCCCGGTGCTTACACAGGCATAATGGATCAGGCGGCCCGGCGCCTTACGGGTAACCAGCGTGAGTTTACTGTGTACCTTCAGCCCCGGAATACCAAACAGCACCCTGGCTCCGGCCTCTTCGAGCCGGCGCGACCAGTTAATATTGGCCTGCTCATCGAATCGGGCCTGCAGTTCGATCACCACAGTTACCTTTTTCCCGTTTTTCAGCGCATTCATCAGTGCATTCACCACCTTCGATGTCCTGGCCACCCGATAGAGCGTAATCTTAATCTCAATCACCGCCGGATCGATAGCGGCCTCGTGCAACATGAAAATGTAATGCGAAAAGTTCTGATACGGGACATGCAGCATCAGATCCTGTTTCTGAATCCGGTCGAGAATACTTTCGCCCATATGAAAACCGGGATGCAGGAGCGGCGGCCAGGGTGAACTCTCCAGACCGGGCCCTCCCACATTGGGAAAACTCATAAAGTCTTTAAAATTGTGATAACGGGCACCGGGAATCAGGTCGTCCTCCTGATCGAGCCGCAAATGACGCTTCAGATAGCCCAGAAGGTCGGTAGGCAAAGCCCTGTCGAACACAAAACGGACCGGCTGCCCTTTACTTCTGCCCTTAATCCCCTTCGAAATCTTCTCGAGAAAACTTTTGGTTACATCGTTATCAATATCCAACTCGGCATCGCGGGTAAACTTAATGGTAAAAGCTTCAAATTTATCGAAATGCAAAAACGAGAAGGCCTGAGGCAGGTTGTGACGCAGGATGTCGTCGAGCATAATAATATACTTCTGCTCCCCGACAGAGGGCAACACAATAAAGCGGGGCAGATCGGAAGTGGGCAGCTCAATCAGTGCGTATTCATATTCGCCATTCTGCCGCGAAAGCTTAGTGGCCAGATAGATAGCCTTATCCTCCAGATTGGGAAACACCTCCACATTCTTGAGCATAATAGGCGAAAAAACCGGCAGGACAAACTCCATGAAATACCGTTTCACAAAGGCACTCTGCTCTTCGTTGAGTTGAGTCTCATTGACCAGGAAAATATTCTGCTTGCGCAAGCCGGCCAGAATGCCGTCGAATACCTCCTGTTGACGGTTCTGCATCGTCATCACCTTGTCTTGCACCTTGCTGAGCAGAATCTGGGGATCCATGCCGAGACGTTTCGACCCGGCCTCCAGTTCGATCATTCTTTTAATCGTGGCCACACGGACCTTAAAGAACTCATCGAAATTATTCGAAAAGATGCCCAGAAATTTAAAACGATCGACCAGCGGATTGTTTTCATTTTCGGCCTCCTGCAAAACCCTATGGTTAAAGGAGAGCCAACTCAATTCGCGATTCATTATTTTCAGAGCTGTCATGCGCCGCAACATTTAATCCATACTCTCCCGCACAGAGGCCTACTCCGCGGCCTCTGCCAGGATGTTCTCTTTAATACCCTTAGTACTGAACGAATGATACTTTCCCTCCCGATCGGAGTAGACAAGATAGGCGTCGAGTTCGGGATGTCGCTCCAACAGCGAAAGGGATTTCTGCATCCCCGAAACCATACAGGCTGTGGCCCAGGCATCGGCGGTGGTACAATCGGGAGCCACAATAGTGACACTCAATAAAGTATCTCTCACGGGAAATCCGGTAAGAGGATTAATGGAGTGGGCATATTTCACCCCGTTATCTTCGAAATATCTGCGGTAGTTGCCCGAAGTGGCCAGCGAACGGTCGCGCAGCGACAGCACCGCCTGACGATAGACACCCGGCATCTGATTTCCGTCGAAAGGCTTATCAATAGCTACCGTCCAGGTTTTCCTGGAGGGATTCACCCCGCGGGCATTAATCTCGCCCCCTATCTCTACCAGATAGTTATCGATATTCTGATGTTCCAGGAAAGAGGCCACCAAATCTACGGCATACCCCTTGGCAATCGAGTTACAGTCGAACATAATCCGACTGTCGGACTTGACAACCACACCCTCTTGCAGAGAGACCTTGTCCATGCCCACAAACTTCAACAAACTATCTATTTGTTCAGCAGGCACATCTGCTCTGTTTGCGGGACCAAACCCCCAGGCGTTCACCAGAGGAGCCACCGTAATGTCGTACAGTCCGCCGGTCTCCTCCCATATTCCCCTTGCCACCCCGTACATTTTCACAAAATGGGCATCTGGCTTTACCCCGGGCACATTGGCATTGATCTGCGAAATCACCGATTGGGGCCTGTAAATAGACATAGAGTTTTCGAATGCATCAAGAAGCGCTACAATCTCTTCCGAAAGATCGGTTCCTTCAGGATGCTCATACTTAATGGAGTAGCTGGTTCCCAGGGCATTTCCCTGATGAAACAGCCAGGCCGGCTCAGGCTTGGGTTTGCCTGTGCAGGCCGTCAGCAGAATAAAACAGCACAGCAGTGCGGTACGGAGAAGAATAGGCATGAAAAACAAGGGGATAACAACAACCGATCTACTATGCAAACATACAGAAAAAAACGGAGACCGTTTTTGCACGTCCAAAAATTCAGAGTACATTTGCCTTCCACAAGAAATTGAAATACTATTCGCAGGCAGATATGGCTATATTGAAAGCATTCAGGGGAATACGCCCTGTAAAAGAGAGAGCGGCCCTGGTGGCTTCTCGTCCGTACGATGTCCTCAACAAAGTGGAGGCACGAGAGGAAGCAGGCAGCAACATCTACTCCTTTTTGCATGTCATCAAACCCGAAATAGATCTCCCCGACAGCCTCGACGAACACGACGCCTCGGTATACGAAAAGGGACACGACAACTTCAGGTCATTGCTGATGAACAAGACCCTCTTTGTCGACGATGAAGCGCTCCTCTACGTGTACGCACAAACCATGCAGGGGCGAACCCAATACGGTATTGTGGGGTGTGCTGCAGTAGAAGATTACATCAACAACGTAATTCTCCGCCACGAACTGACCCGTCCCGATAAAGAGGAAGACCGCAAAAACCATATCCGGGTGAGCAGTATGAACTACGAACCGGTCTTTTTTGCCTATCCTGCCGTACCGGAGATCGACTCCATCGTGGCTGGTGTGGTGGCAGGCGCTCCCGATTACGACTTTGTTGCCGACGACGGAATCGGCCATCAGGTTTGGACCATCCGAAGCCGTGCTTCCATCGACAGAATCATCGAGCTCTTCGCAGCCATTCCCCATACCTACGTTGCCGACGGACACCACCGCACAGCAGCTGCCGCACTGGTAGGTCACGAGCGACGCATAGCCAACCCTTCACATACCGGTAACGAAGAGTACAACTTCTTCCTGGCCGTTCACTTCCCCGACAACCAACTCCGCATTTTCGACTATAACCGCCTGGTAAAAGATCTGAACGGGCTTACCCGCGAACAGTTCCTGCAGAAACTCTCGCAGGGCTTCCGGGTTACCGAAAAGGGCAAAGAGATTTACCGGCCCGAAAAGCTTCATGAATTCAGCATGTACCTCGAAGGAAAATGGTATTCGCTCGAGGCTCTTCCGGGAACCTACAACGACAACGACCCTATCGGCTGTCTCGATGTAACGGTATTATCGAACCTGGTACTTGCCCCCATCCTGAATATCACCGACCTGCGCAACTCCAAACGGATCGATTTTGTCGGCGGTATCCGCGGCCTGGGCGAACTGCAACGGAGAGTCGACAACGGCGAGATGGCCGTGGCTTTTGCACTCTATCCGGTTTCGATGAAGCAGCTTATCGACATTGCCGACAGCGGCAACATCATGCCCCCCAAGACCACCTGGTTTGAGCCCAAACTGCGCAGCGGACTGCTGATCCACAGCCTGGAGGGATAATCGGTCCGGCTGTTTGCAGGCGCCACAAATTGACTCCCCGGCGGCGGAGAGGGTGAACCATTACACAAAAATTTATATTTTTGTAAAAAATCCGGTTCTGCTAATGGGTAGTAAAGCATGAGGGTATCTGCTCTTTTTCGCAAAATTCTCGGCCTCGGGAAGAGGTTGGCAGGCATTGTTCTATGGCTTCTCAGCATCATAGCCATTGTTGTGTTTCTGCGCCTCTTCATCTTCGAACCCTGTAATGTACCTACCGGGAGTATGGAGAATGCCATCATGACGGGCGATTGGTGGATCATCAACAAGTTGGCTTACGGAGGCCGTCTGCCCCGCCGCATTGGCGATATCCCCATTGTAAACGGACTCACCTGGATCCGCTCGGTGCGCGAAAAAGATGCCCGCCGTCAATGGAACTACCACCGTGTTCCGGGCTATTCGCCCATCCGGCGCTTCGATGTAGTGGTGTTTCAACAGAACGATCCTTCGGCTCCCGCGTTGGTAAAACGGATCATTGCCATGCCCGGCGACACCCTCCGCATCGAGGAGGGCCGCATCTTCATTAACGGAAAATTCCAGCCCGATCCGACTTCTGTTCAACCCAATCTGCCCGACCAGAACGGCGTGGTCGACTTTCCCAACCGCGACCTGAACTGGACCTGGCGGAACTATGGCCCGCTCATCATTCCCGAAGGCAACTACTTTGTGATGGGCGATTGCCGCGGCAACTCCATCGACAGCCGCATGTGGGGCTTTGTGCCCGAAGCCAACATTCTGGGCCGGATGTCGTTCTCGCTCTTCTCGGTCGATCCCTCCAAGAAAGGGTTCAGCGCCTTCAGAACCGACCGCTTCTTCAAATTTATTTAGCAAAGCCACTCCTCTCCTCCATACTAAAATACAGTCCCGGCAAGGATACCCTTCCCATTGCCGGATAGGCTGTTTTTACCCATACAGAAACGCCCCTATCGCATAGAGAAGAATAAAAAAACCTTTTCAGTATTGTGATAACCGAAATTATCCATAATTTCGAGGAAACAACAACCGGACTCCTCACAGAAGCACAACCTTACCTATATGAAAACCATCTCCTTTCGCCCGTGCAGATTGAGCCTTTGGTATATTTTACCGATCATGTTTCTCGTCTGCGGCTTTCAACCTTCGAAAAACACAGAAGTAGATTTGTCAAGGAACAAAGAGATTGTGGTGCGGTTTCCCAACAACTACACCTTGATAACCAGTAGCAAAGGTATGGTCAGACACTTTGCCTCGTGTTCGTTTATTCAACTGGAGACCAACCCTCGATGTCGGATCGGCAATATCACAAAAATCCTGATTCATAAAGAGAGAGTCTATATTCTGGAAATGGGAAGAAACCAATCCGTATTCATTTTTGATTTACAGGGAAAGTGGATTTCAACCCTAGCAAAAATAGGGAAAGGGCCCGGTGAGTATCAGTCACTTACAGATATTTTTATTAATCCCGGCAATGCATCGCTAAATCTGGTCGATTCGGACAACGAGAAAATTATGCAATTCGATTTGGATGGGAAAACCTTAATGGGCGAACAACCTGTTGCAAGTGCGATAGAAAGTGCGGAGATATTGGGGGAGGGAATCGTAACCTATTCTAATATCGAATCGATAACCGGAAGAGATAATCCGCGGATTACCTACTATACAGACAAAACGATGCACAATATTGGTTACACAGCACTTCCCATTGCAAAAGGGTGGGAAAATATCATCCAGTATCCGGGGAATGGACTTTGGAATCAGAACGGAGATATCTATTACCCCGAAACCATTCAAAACAAGATCTATAAGCTGGAGAAGGATGGCATCTTTCTGATGTATACCTTCGATTTTAAGAGGTTGAATCCAGACCGGGAGGTTACCTTCAAGGAGTTCTTAGACCTAAGTTCTACAGAAAAAGCCAAAAAAATTCAACGAATACGCCGTTTCTCGCTCATTCCCGATGGATTTGTCATTGAGGTGAACTACGAATTCTCGAACAAATTGGTGTTCGTTACCCATAATTGTAAAAGAATTGAAACCTACGTTGTCTCCCAAAATCCCTTAGCCAAACCCCTTACGTTTGGGTACAGCGTCGGCCTTACGAATGGGCTTCTGATTACCCAAATTCCGCCACGAGACATTGGCTATTGGGTTAATATGCCGGAGTACGCCACGAAATATCCCGAAGCAACTCAACTAATACGCAGAGATGTTCGCAGACCCGTAAGAGTAGACGACAACCCCATATTGTGCCTCTACCGCCTAAAGTAAACCACGCCAGATGCGCAGCGCATTATTGCGCAGTGCGCAAATGCACCATCCCCACTCCTCCTGCTCTGTCAGTACCTTCCACTACAATCTGCAGTGATCGGTCGGGCCAGAAGCCTACGGGGAAGGAGAGTTCTGCCTGGCCAACGCTGTCGGTGATGACTTCGGGTTTCCAGAGGTAGGTGTTGCGAAAGTCGTATTCCAGCCGGTCGATGGCAAGTT
>CAYVJA010000048.1:0-21028 GCA_964451605.1 uncultured Bacteroidales bacterium
TGGATGTCTTAAACGATATTATCGAATTCAGGTCGTCGCCTGCCATCAGAGCCAAAATCATGGCCTACGCCACGCCAAAAATCTTTGCTGCGGGAGAGACCATCCTAAAGGAGCATGCCTACGTGAAGGCCATTCCCATTGTAACCCGCGGGAATATCAAAGTTATTCGCACCGATGAGGATGGCCGGGAGTTGTTGCTCTACTACATCCGTACCGGCGAAAGTTGCATCATGTCGCTTTTGGGAGGGCTGGCACATCATACCAGTAAGGTAACCGCCATAGCCCGCGAGGAGACCGAGGTACTCTTTATTCCTGCCGATAAGTTGCATTCGCTCATTCAGGAGTATCCCGAATGGCTGAGCTATATCTTTCGCCTCTACCATCAGCGTTTCGAAGAGTTGTTGGAGGTGGTAAATGCAGTGGCCTTTAAGAAGATGGACGAACGGCTTATGGCGCTTTTGCAAGCCAAAAAGGAGCTGTTAAAGAGCCGGGTTTTAACGGTTACCCACGAAGAGCTGGCAAACGAACTGGGAACAGCGCGGGTAGTGGTTTCGCGTCTGCTCAAACAGCTCGAAGAGGAGGGAAGGGTTCGGCTTGGCCGAAACCGGATTACCCTGGTCTGATTACCAGTTTCCCTTTCCGGTGCCCGTTCGGATATAGAAATTCCCGTTTCCTGTCTTTCCTCCCAGGTCGTAGCCGGTTATCGAGACCCGTAAGGTTCGGGGATAATTGCGGCCCACGGGGACCGAGAGTTCGGCCACTCCCGATTCGGACGAGGCCAGTGAGGGGGTCCAGAAGAGGGTTGCCTTTCGGTGATAACTGAGCCTGTCGGGGTAATCAACCGGAATATACTTCGGTATATAAAAGAGTTTTGGCATAGAAAAGCCGCGCATCTGCACACTGATCTGTCCGCCGGGCTGCTTCATACCCAATCCTTTTCCCTCTTTCGTGGTAATCTCAATGACGGCAGGAGGAATGTAATCGAGCGATTTCTCGAAATATGCATCGTTCCTGTAGGTCCACACATAATTGCGCGATGTCATCACCTCAATACCCACAAGCTGGGCAACCGGAAGTTGGTTAAGCCTCTCCAGTAACATGTCGTAAATCTGCTCTTTTGCATACAGGGAAAGTGGTCTGGCTGCCACGCCCTCCAAATCCATGTTTACCAAAGAGTCGTAGGCAAAGAAGAGGGCATCCGATCCGTCGACCCTAATCGTAACCGGCTGTTTCCCAATAACAATTTGCGGGTCGTATCCTTCACGGGGCTCCTTGCTGAAATAGTACTGATCGGGTGTCAGATACCCCTTCCCGAAACCGGGAATTTCGTTATTCAACACCTCCAGAATATTAGAGAAGCGATCATATTTACTGAGTTTTTGCTCATCGAACACAATATCGGCATTCCCGGGGCCATTCTTGTTGTAGGAGTTTTTTACTGTCCGTTTTGAGGTAATGGAAACTTCTTCGATATAATACATGCCGGGAATGCGTACCAGACTGTCGAGGAATTGCTTATCGGCCTCCTTATTGCGCCGGAACACAGCGAGTGCGGCATTCATCCCGAAACTTTCGGCAGGGATTTGGGGCGCATATACCTTCGGTTTTTTCATCACTTCGGTCGAATCGATGGAGATGCCGATATTGAAGGTGCGTCGCTCTTTATTCTCTTTCTGGGCAATCAAAGTGAGTTTTGTGGTTCCCTGCAGGGGAAGATCGCGGAAAGAGAAGCGGCCTTGCTGGTCGGTAATTCTGTCGCGGGTAAAGGAGTAGTCGCCTTGCGCCAGAAGGGTGAGAAACTGACGGGCCACCGACCCGCCAAAGGCGTTTTCGAGCTTTCCGGAGATAAAAAACTCTGTTTCCGGTTGGTTTACCAAAGCCTTTTCGCCAGTGAGGGTAGTAGTTTTTCCTTTCTTATCATTGATTACCACCGGTTGGGGCTCGGCAAACCCTCTCCATCCATGCGTCAGCATCACCAGATCCAGCCGGGAGGCAATCTCGGGCCAGGGGTGCGAAAAGTAGAAGTCGGGCATCTCTACCCGTCCCGACACAAAACTTTCGAGCAACATGGCACTCCGCAGTGTGGAGGCGGAGCTGTCGGGCACTGAAAAAATACTGTCGGTTACCGAAAGGGCCAGTAATGTCTGAACCGGTTTCCCGGTAAGTCCGTCGGACGATTCCACGCTGAGGGTAAGCAGATCGCCCGACCCGTCGTCCGGGACCGGTGCCGGGGTAATTCGGGTTTTAATGCCGAATTGTACCATTCTCGACTGAGCCGGGAGGAAGAGAAGCCGTTCGGCAAGGGGCTCGCCCTTATGGGTATAGAGGGTAAACCGTACCGGCCCGCCCGGGAGCTCTTCCAGAGGAATATCGAGCGAATTTCTTGTTTTGACACGGGGAACCGCATAGGAATAAGGATTATAGCCCGGTGCCGTAAGGGTAAGGAACAGAGGATCTTTCGACGAAAGCAGCTCGGTTGAGACAAAAACGGTAACCGATACTTTGCTGCCGTTCACCAGATCGACCCGGAGTGAAGCTCCCGAGGGTGAGGGATCGGGAAGTGCAATCCTTTGTCCGTTATAGAGTTGTGCTACATATTTTTTCCCGGGTTGAGGAACCAAAAGCAACGAACCCATACCTAAATGCTCCGATTGGAAAGGCGCAACCACAGAGTCGTTCTGGTCGAGAATAGTCCCTTCGATGTCGATGCCATAGCCGTCCGGGGCCAGAGCCTTGAAGGCCAGTCGCGACGGGAAACCCGTAAGCCAGCTCCCTCCCTCGGGAAGGAAACGCAAATCTATCTGCAGCGAGTCGGCCGGTGAAGTCGCAGCCATATCCCGGTTACTCTCCTTCTGATCCCGCTTTTCTCTGATTCTTTTCCAAAAGAGACGCTCGCTTGCCCCCTTGGTAACCAGTTTATATCGTTCCTGGGTAAGGGTATCGGCTGCTGCAATTGCCGGATCCTGCCATACCGGGATAACCCGGTTAAAAAGGTAGGTGGAATCGAAATTAAGCGACCACCGGGTGTAGGCCCGCAGCTGGAAATAGGCATCTTCTTTCAGGTTCTCCGAAAAGACAAACGACCCTACAGCCGTTCCGTCGATAATCTCCAGCACCAGATCTTGTACCACCTTTTGCAAAGGATCTATCAGATCAACATAGAGCATCCTGCTGCGCTTAGAGGGGTCGAGGGTCTGGTCGTTAAGCACCCAGGCGCTAAACCAGAGGGTGTCGCCGGCAGCATAGACATCCCGATCGGTAAAGAGATGTATCAGTTCGGGGGCAAAGAGAGCCCTTTTTTCTGCTTCCCGTTGAAACTGTTCTTTGAGAGCCGTTGGAAGTTGAAACGTGCCCTGCGCGGCTGCGGGTAGAGAAGCGAAAAGAAGCAGTATGCCTGCAGACAGAATGACCCTCTGTAACCTGTTCATGCTTATCCTGTTTTAGATTGTGTGGTTCAAGGGCTGAATTTACGAATAGAATTGTAAATAGTTGTTTACAAAAAAGTGTTTTTCCGAAATCCCTGATGCAATTGTTGCTTGTGTAACAAAAGTAGCCGACGGCCCAATTCCGGCAACCTACTTTTGTCCCCGAATTTAACAGGAGAATACCACGATGACAGACAACAGAGACACATTACGAATCATTCTGATTCTCGCCCTGGTTGCCCCTTTTTTTGGTTCTTTGGCCGGATACGCACAGAGCGGGGAGCAACCCCTCTTGTTGGAGGAGGCCATAGAAAGGGCAATGCAGAACAATCGCTCGCTTAAGATTTCGGCTGCCGAACAACAGGTGGCCGAAGCCAATTATCGCCAAACCCTGGCCTTTTATCTGCCGCAGGTTTCGGTGAGTTATACCGCAGTGACAACCGACAACCCTCTCCATGCATTTGGAATGAAGTTGCAACAGCAGTCGGTCGGGGCCGCCGATTTCGATCCTGCCCGGCTAAACCATCCCGATGCAGCACACGATTTTTCGGCGCAGGCCGAGTTGCGGCAGCCGCTCCTTAACCTTGATTTGATGGCACAACGTCAGGCGATGGAGGCCCAAATGGAGATGTATGCCCTGCAGTATCAGAGAAGGCGTGAAGCACTCCGGTTCGAGGTGCAGAAAGCCTACATGGAGTTGCAGATGGCACACCATTCGTCGGCCTTTCTGCAGGCAGCCAGAGATAAGGCCGATACGCTCTACAAGACGGCACAAAATTTCTATGCGCAGGGTCTGATTCAAAAGTCGGACGAACTAAATGCCCGGTTATATCTCACCACGCTTGAGTCGGAGGCACATCGCGCCTTGCGTGAGACAGAGAGTGCAGCCGAAAGACTGGGGCACATTATGGGCGATACGGTAACCCGATTTTCGCTTCCTCCCCTTGGCAAAATAGCTGATGAAGCGCGTACAATGGCTCAAACCGTACCCTCCGAACGAACCGATTTTCTGGCAATGGATAAAGCGCTCGAAGGGGCCTCATGGATGGTGAAATCGGCTCAGTTAAGCCGCTTTCCCCGGTTAAATGCCTTTGCCTCTTATCAACTGAACGATCGTAAAGCGGTGGGTTTCCAGGCAGGATCCTACATGGCAGGTGCAAGTTTGACCTGGGATCTCTTTACCGGTACCAGGAACCGTAACGCAATCACCGCCAAACAGCATGAACAGGAACGCGCTCAGCTTCAGGTGGAAAACTACAAAACAGAAGAGCAGGTTACACTGAATGCCGCCAGGCGCGATCTGGAGAGTGCCCGTTTCCGGGTATCAAATCAGGAACTTTCGGTGCAGCAGGCTGCTGAATCGTTACGCATTATCGAAAATCGTTACGCGGAGGGTCTGGTCAGTACCAACGACCTGCTCCTGGCCCAAACCCGCTGGTCGCAGGAGAATCTGGGTTACACCGGTTCGCTCTTTGCCTTCAATATGGCATTCGCCTGGCTTCAGTTTTTAACCACATCAGAAATCCGTTAAGTATGAATACAATGAAACAGTTTCGTATCCTTTATCTCCTGGTTGCCGGCCTCTCTTTCGGAGTCATTATGGCCGCATGCCAAAGTAAATCATCTTCTCAGAGTGATTCCGTTAATCCGACGGTTACGGTTCGGACAGTTCTTCCCGAAATGGTACTTCGTGACGGCATTCTTGCCAGTGGCGTTGTCGAGTCGGAACAGACAGCCCTGATCAGTACCCGCATGATGGGTACAATCGAAAATGTATATGTGAAAGAGGGTCAGAAAGTACAGAGCGGTCAGCTGCTGGCTTCTATCAGTAATCGCGAAATTGTTGCCAAACAGCGACAGGTAGAAGCTTCCCTGCAAGAGGCTTTGGCTGCGCTGGAAAATGCCGAAAGAGATGAGGCTCGTTTTCGTTCCCTTTTTCAATCGCAGAGTGTTTCGGCCAAGGAGCTCGAGAATGTACAACTCCATTATCGTTCCATGCAGGCGCGTGTAGCATCGGTAAGAGAGATGCTCAAAGAGATAGAAGTCTCTATGCAATATACCCGGTTGCGGGCACCCTGGGCCGGGGTGGTAACCCGTGTGCTTTCCGATGCCGGCACCATGGCTTCGCCGGGTATGCCCCTTCTGGTGGTAGAGCAGGCCGGCAAACTTCAGGTAAGTGCCACCCTTGCCGAGACCGATGTGGCAAAAGTACAAACGGGCGATTCGGCTGAGATAACAGTGAAATCGGCGGGTGTTACCACCGTGGGACGCATCACGGCCGTAAGCCCCTCTTCTGCGGCAACCGGCGGACAGTATCTGGTAAAGGTAATGCTTCCCGATTCGGTGCAGGGCAAACTCTTTCCGGGCATGTATGCGCATCTTTTTCTGCCCGGTAAGGGGGGAGAAGAGCCCGGCCGGGTGGTTCCGAATCCGATGGTTCCCCGCGAGGCAATATTTTACCGCGAACAGCTCTCAGGTGTCTGGGTGGTGGGCAGCGATAGGGTAGCGCTGCTGCGTTGGGTTCGTCTGGGGAAAACCGAGGGCAACCTGATTACCGTGGTTTCGGGGCTGAGAGCCGACGAACCGGTTATTGTAAAGGCAGAAGGAAAATTGTATAACGGTGTGAAGGTGGAGGTCTTATGAAAGAAGGAATTGCAGGAGCTATTGCCAGGGTGTTTATACGGTCGAAACTGACCCTGTTGCTGATGTTTGCCTTTTTGTTTGTGGGCATCTTCAGTACCTGGCTGATTCCCCGCGAAGAGGAGCCTCAGATTGAGGTGCCCGTGGTGGATATAATGTTTGGTTTTCCAGGTGCCGATTCCCGTGAGGTAGAGTCGACAATGGTGGCTCCCATGGAGAAGATTTTGTCGAATATTCCCGGCGTAGAGTATCTCTACTCCACCTCTATGAAGGAGCAGGGAATGGTTACGGTTCAGTTTTATGTCGGGCAGAATCTGGAGAGTTCGCTGGTAAAACTCTATAACGAGTTGATGAAAAATCTCGACAAGATGCCTGCCGGGGTTACCCCTCCTTTGGTGAAGAATCGTTCTATCGATGATGTGCCCGTTCTCGGGCTCACCCTCTGGAGCGAAGAGAAGGGCGATTTCGAGCTCCGACAGCTTGCTGAGGTGGTTGCCGGAGAAATCAAGAAAATTCCCGATGTAGCTTCGGTTTCGCTTCTGGGAGGCCGTTCGCGTCAGATTCGCGTGGTACTCGATAAGGAGAAGATGGCCCAAAGCGGTGTCGATTTTCTTACTGTGTCGCAGCTGATCGGCGGAAGTAATGCGCAGGTTACTTCGGGTAATCTGAGGCAGTCGGACCAGACGGTTATGGTTGAAACGGGCAACTTCCTGACCAGTGCCGACGAAATAGCCCGGCTTGTAGTAGGCGTCCATGAAGGACAACCCATCTATCTGCGTCAGATTGCTGCCGTTGAAGACGGGCCGGAACTGCCCGGACAGTATGTCTTCTTTGGCTTCGGGGCCTCCGATACGGCCAGAAAGAGCCATTTTCCGTCCGACTATCAGGCGGTTACACTGGCTGTAGCCAAGCGGCAGGGGGCCGATGCCATGACCCTGTCGGATGAGATTTTGGGAAAGGTCGACAACCTTCGTAAAGACTTAATTCCCGACGATGTACAAGTTACGCCTACCCGAAACTACGGGGCAACCGCATCACAAAAGGTGTCGGAACTGATGCTTCATCTCTTTATTGCCATCATTGCAGTTACCCTCTTCGTAGCGCTCGCTATGGGATGGAGAGGCGGGTTGGTGGTCTTTCTTTCGGTCCCGGTAACCTTTGCACTTACGCTCTTTGTCTACTATTTCATGGATTATACCCTTAACCGGATTACCCTTTTTGCTCTGGTTTTTGTAACCGGTATTGTGGTAGACGACTCCATCATTATTGCCGAGAATATGCACCGGCATTTCAAAATGCGACAACTTCCCTTCATGCAGGCGGCCCTCTATGCTATCAATGAGGTGGGCAATCCCACCATTCTGGCCACCTTCACTGTAATTGCCGCTGTTCTTCCCATGGCTTTTGTCTCGGGCATGATGGGCCCCTATATGAGCCCGATGCCTATTGGTGCCTCTATTGCCATGATGATTTCGCTCCTGGTAGCACTCACTCTTACGCCCTACCTGGGCTATCTCTTTTTGCGAAATAAAGAGCATGAAGAGGAGGTAAACGAGACGCCGGCGGTAGCCGAAGAGACCCTCATTCACCGGACCTATCGCAAGCTGATTGTGCCCCTGCTGGAGAGCCGGACCAGGCGCTGGAGCTTTATGATTGCCACAACTGTGGTGATGTTGGGTTCGCTTACCCTCTTTTTTACCCAATCGGTAACGGTAAAGATGTTGCCGTTCGATAACAAAAACGAGATGCAGGTAATCATCGATATGCCTGAAGGAACCTCACTCGAACGAACCGCTGCCGTTGCCCGTGAACTGGGGGCCTATTTGGGAAACAATCCCTGGGTTGACAGTTACCAGGGGTATGTGGGAACCTCTGCTCCCATCAGTTTTAACGGATTGATTCGTCACTACGATCTTCGGGCCGGAAATCATGTAGCCGACATTCAGGTCAATTTTGTAGACAAACATCTTAGAAAATTGCAGAGTCACGATCTGGCCAAGGCTTTACGGCCTGCGCTTACCGAAATCGGGAAGCGGCACGGAGCCAATATTAAACTGGCCGAAGTGCCTCCAGGCCCTCCTGTCATGTCGACCCTGGTGGCCGAAATCTACGGGCCCGACCCGGAGGGTCAGCTTGCGTTGGCCGAAGAGGTGAAAGCTCTGTTCGAATCGACCGAAGGCGTTGTCGATGTCGACTGGATGGTAGAATCTGATCAGCCCAAACTTTTGCTGGAGGTCGACCGGGAAAAGGCGGTGAAAATGGGGGTAGTTCCTGCCACGGTAGCCCAGAATGTCAGGGCCGCACTCTCCGGGATGACGGTAGGTACGCTCCACTCGGTGACTTCGTATCAACCTGTACCCATTGTGCTGCAACTGCCCGAAGAGGAGCAGACCGATGCATCGCATATCAGGGGGCTTCATGTGGTGAATACCATGGGGCAGACGGTTCCCGTGGGCAATCTTGCCTCACTTACTCCGGGTATCGAGCAAAAAAGTATTAACCGGAAGAACCAGAAGCGGGTTGTCTATGTGGTGGCCGATGTGGCCGGTCGTCTGGAGAGCCCCTTCTACGCCATGAATAAGATCTCCGACCGGCTTAACACCCTTTCGGTCCCTGAGGGGTATACCCTCTCTGAGGCCTACACCAGCCACCCCGCTTCGGAAGAGAATTACACCCTGAAATGGGACGGGGAGTGGCAGATTACCTACGAAGTATTTCGTGATCTGGGCATTGCTTTTGTGGTGGTGTTGTTGATGATCTATCTGCTCATTGTGGGTTGGTTTCAGAATTATCTTGTTCCGCTGGTCATGCTCACCGCTATTCCCCTCTCACTCATCGGGATTGTGTTGCTTCACTGGGCAATGGGAGCCTACTTCACGGCCACTTCCATGATTGGATTTATTGCACTGGCCGGGGTGATGGTCAGAAACTCGGTTTTGATTATTGATTTTATCAATATCCGCCTCGATGAGGGAGCTCCCCTGAAACAGGCCATTATTGAGGCGGGTGCTGTGCGAACCCTTCCTATCCTGCTTACAGCGGGTGGTGTTGCCCTGGGGGCAATGGTTATCCTGTTTGACCCTATTTTTCAGGGACTTGCCGTTTCGCTGGTAGGGGGTACCATAACCTCTACATTCCTTACCCTGATTGTTGTACCCTTGTTGTACTTTAAAATGATGCGAAAAAAGGTTCGTAACCTTTAAATCGAATGCATAAAGGAGGTTCTGATGAAAATGTTAGTTGTTACCAGTTTGAAAGAGTATCAGCCCAAGGTGGCTTCCATTTTGGGTGAGGCAGGTATCACCGCTTTTAGTGTTACCGATACTGTTGGGTATAAAATGATAAAACAGCCCGCCCTGGAGGAGGGGTGGTTCGGCTATGGAAGAGGAAAATTCAACTCGGTCTTTTTCTTTAGTTTTGCCGGCGATGAGGAGACACAAAAAGCCATGGAGTTAATTCGCTCCTGTAATCTGGAAAAGCAGGAACGCTTTCCGGTAAAAGGTTTTGTAGTGGAGGTGGAGGCTTTCACCTGAGCCGAGGCCTAAAATTGCCTACCTTTGAGGCGTAAACCTATCTGCTTCTGCTTATGAAACATCTCTTTCTCTCGATGCTCATTGCCTATCTTATCGGGCATATTTATCTGTTGGTCAGAGGCATGCAGTTGCTTCCAAACTATCCCTTAGTAAGGTGGCTTTGGCCTGCACTCATACTGTTGCTTTCGGCCTCCTTTTTTATAGGGATGTTTATGGGCAGAAACAGTGGTGAATTGTTGGCACTGTGGAGTTACCATCTGGGTACCGCCTGGCTGGTTCCCTTTCTCTATCTGGTGCTTTTTGCCCTGATCACAGATCTTCTCCGGCTATCGAATGCTGTCTTTCCCTGGTTCCCCGCTATCGTTACCACCTCTCCCCATTTCGCCCGGGTGTGGGCACTTTCGGGGGTGGTGTTGATAGGTGCGGTCTGTGGTTTTGGCTTCCATTCGTTCCGGAACCCCGTTGTGACACATCTCCGGTTGGATATGCCTGCAAAACCGGGTGCTCCCGAATCGTTTACCATTGCTTTGGTTAGCGACATCCACCTGGGTCGTTCGGTTGGCCCCCGCTCGTTGGCCCGCTATGTGAAACGGATAGAGGCCCTTCGTCCCGATCTGCTGTTATTTGGAGGCGATGTGCTGGATCACGGCGTTAGTTCGTTGGAAGGAAAGGGAATGGCTGCTATTCTGAAACAACTGAACCCTCCTTACGGTGTCTATGCGGTTCCCGGGAATCATGAGTATTACGGGGGCATTGACGCTTGCAGCGAATGGCTGGAAAGTGCAGGGATAACGCTTCTTCGCGATAAATCGGTGCGGATAGATTCGCTCTTTACCATAGTGGGTCGCGACGATCGCTCGGCTCGCCGACGCAAGAGCCTTTCCACGTTGCTCGAAGAGAGTGGCCGCGATCTGCCCATACTGCTGCTCGATCATCAACCCTACAACCTCTCTGAGGCTGAGCGGCAAAAGATCTTTTTCCAATTCTCGGGCCATACCCATCAGGGTCAGGTCTGGCCTATATCGCTGATTGTGAAGGGTATGTACGAGTTGTCGTACGGTTACCGGAAGCAATCCGACACCCACTTCTATGTGTCGTCAGGCCTCGCGCTCTGGGGACCTCCCTACCGCATCGGTACCCGGTCGGAGATTGTACTGCTCACCCTTACTTTCCGATAGTCGCTAGAAGTTGACCGTTTCAACTTTATAGGGATTCATCCCTGTATTGAACGTGCCCTTCTTGACACCGTTCCTGCCGAAAATATGGATCACGCCGTTCGATGCAAAATCTGACTCGCCGATGTAGAAGTCGCCCGAAACCGGGTCGGCTCCGATGCAGTAGGGTTGGGTAATTTCGGTGCCGTCGGTAATCAGCTCTTCGCGCTCAATCAGATCGTCCTTCACATTTAGCAACGTAAACGAGACCTCCATGGTGGTGTAATTGCGGTTATAGAGGTAGGCATAGTCGCCCGCCAGGGCAAAATTGACCACCTCCATACCGGGAATGGTTTCGATGGTAGCCGTGGCAATCCGGATGCGCTGGAGCACCGGGGGAACATCGTCATAGTTGCCCATCGACAATACATAGAGATCGCCATAGGCATCGGCAGCAATACGTACGGGATTCAAACTCACCTCAATGACAGAGGTCTCGGTAAATGTGGTGAGATCTACCATCGAAACCGTATTGCCGTAGTTCGGAAAGCTCATACCCCCCGAATTGGCCACAAAGAGCCGATTGCCCCAAACCGCCATCTCTTCGGGATTGGGCCCTACAGAGGTGATGGCTTCTATGGTAAGGGTGGTGGTATCGATGCGGGCTACATGCCCGGCGAATAGGCTTACGTAGGCCTTCCCCGCGTGGAAGGCAAAGGCTCTCGGCTGGCGCGGCTGCTGATTCTCATCGAGAAAGGTGAGTTGTTTAACCGATAGACCCGATTTGGCGTTTACCACTTCGACGGTTCCCGATCCGGCAACTGCAATATAGAGCAGGCTCCCGTACCGTTTCATATCTTCGCCCAGTTCGCCCAGACCCCTCGCGTTTACCGTAGTGAACACATCATTGGTTACCGTACCGGTTTCCCGGTCGTAATAGGTTAATCCGGCATTATTTCCGCCCCAGCTACCCTGATTTAGTACCCATATCCCTTTGGCCACCTTTGGTGCATCGGGGGTGGGGGTGTTGTCGTCGCTGCAGGAGGTGATTGCCATAGATCCCAGAAGGCATCCGAGAATCAGAAAACGAAGTGCTGTTTGCATGGTTGTGTTTAGATGTATGGTTAAAGTTCAAAATAGAGCCCGATGCGGAACGAACGACCCGGCATGGGATAGCTCTTCACCACTTGATAGGTCTCGTTGGTAAGGTTTTGGATTTCGCCCTTAAGTGTGAGCAGAACCGGTCCGGTCTGCCATCTTCCGGACACGGAGATACTCTGTTCGGTGTAGGGGTCGAGCCGATTCGCGGCAATGCTTTGCGCCATGGAATAGCGGGTTCCTGCCATCCAAAGCTGATAGGTAAGGCTCCATTCCCGTGACTGCAGCCCCAGCATTGCGGCCCCGCTCTGCCGGGGTGTGTAGGGAATCTGCTGTTTATAGCTTGAGCTGTTCGGATTGCTCACGTCGACGGCCTTCTGCAGTGTAAAGGATCCGGATGCTTCAATCGAAAGGGCTTCACGAAGAGGCCAGCGTGTCTCTACAGCAAAGTCGGCTCCCTCAATCCGGGTCTGTCCAAAGTTGGTGACAGTCCAGATAAACATCGATTGGCGCGGCATAGCCACCAGCTGATTTTTTATGCGATTTCTGAATCCGTCGGCGCGGATTGAGAGGTAATTGAACACCTTCCCGGGCGAAGAGATCCAGGTTGCACCCAGATTCCATTGTCGGGCAATCTCCGGGTTTAGCGAAGGATTTCCCATCCGTGGATAATAGAGATCGTTAAAGGTGGGAAGCCGGAACGACTCCTTGTAGAAAAGGCGTAACCGCACCGGCGATTGTTCCGAAAGGCGATATTGTATGCCCACATAGGGCGACCACCGCTGTTGCAGTTTACCTGATTTTCCCTGCTCTACATGGTCGTTGCTTCGGGTCGAAAGGATCGATGCGGTGGCTGTCAGCTGTTTGTGACGAAACTGGGCCGCTGCCACACCCAGCCAGGAGGTGCGGACCGGCTTTAGATTGTGAGGCAGATTACTGCTGAGGGTTAAAAGACTAAAGTCGTGCGACATGGAAAGAAGCAGCCCTTCGGTGGCACGGAACTGCATGGCGCCCGACGCCAGCCCCTCATACTGGAGATAGTGGCTTTCCTGCGATCCGTCGGGGAGGCTGTTTCGTACCTCCAGATAGCTGGTTTCCTTTCTGGCCACCTTTCCGTTTGCCTGCCATTCAAGCCGGTTCTGCCGGTTCTCATAGCGACCCTGCAGCAGCAGCTCGTTGCCATTCAGACGCTCTTTCGAAAAACTGTTGTAAAAGATGACCGGCCCCGGTAATCCCCTTTCCGAATTTCGGTATTCGGCGCGCAGCGACGCCTTTCTCTTATCGGGATAGTGTCGCCGGGCATGGATTGAGAATCGGCTGTCGGAGATATCCGAGTTAATTCGTTTTTCGCGCGAAGAGGAGTCGGAAACCCCACCGTAATGGAGAGTAAAGGGGTAACGGCCGTCACTCCGCAGCCATTCGGCTTCGGCCTCAGCGCTCCATTTTTCCGATAGTTTAAAGGCCGCAGCCAGGGCGGGCTGAAACAGCCCGAACGATCCTCCCCGAACGATACCTCTGAGTGCCCATGGCTTGGCATCGGACAGCTGAGGCATCACCGTCTCTATCTGAACAACCCCCGCCGAGGCAAACATCTGAGCCGGTTGAAGCAAATTTTCGCTCTGGCCGGTATTCAACGTGATTTTTTCGATACTAAAGAGCGAAAATCTGCCCAGGTCAATCTGGCCGGTCTGGCCATCCGATACGGGAAGCCCGTCGTATCCCACAGTAGTGTGTCCGGCTCCCAGACTTCTGATAGAGACCGTTTTCAGGCCTCCGATACCTCCGTAATCGCGTAGCGTGATACCCGAAAATTGTCGAATGGCATCCGAAGCCTGCGTTCCCTGCATCAACTGCAGCTGCTTCCGTTCGATGGCCTGATAGGGAGAAACCGAGTTGGCAGCCGACTGAATCCGTTGCGCCGAAATCTCCACCTCTTTCAGTCGCTTTCCCCTCGCAGAATCGGCCGGAAAAAACTCCTCCGTAAAGGGTTCCGGGAAATCATTGCTTGAGAATTGCTCCGGAAAATAATCGGTCGGTTGCCCGTAAACCGCCATAAATGAGCCCGAAAACAGCACCACAGCACACATTCCGAACCGAAGCAGAGAACCCGCTCCGAACAGCCGACGCAATAAAAATAACATACAAAAAAAAATCATTTCCGGTCCTGGCGTATTTACAGCCTTCGAAAACGGAAATGAAACAAATGGGAGTTGCAAAAAGGCGCGTCGACATTGGTTCCAAGCTCTATCCTCGAAAGCTTTTGAAACAGACAACAGCGGCAGGTCTTCTGACTTGTTCCTCTTTCCAACGGCCTTCCCATCTCGTAAGAAACAGTGGCTGAACAAATTGTGGAAAGATTACAGAACTTACAGCAGCGGGACTGTCCAGGAATTTCACCTGATTCCCTTTTCATCGCCCCTCCGGTAAAGGAGAGTTGCGAACCGATATCGGGGCAAATGTAAGGATTCTTTTTAATCCATGCAACCGAATTTTTCCCTTCGCACAATCATAACATTGCGTTAACAATCAAATCGCAATTACTTAATGAGCTGTTAAACTCAAATTTACATTCTTCGTATTTCTTTGCATCGTGAATGGATGTTATCTGTGATTTCTGTAATGGCTTCTTTAAAACGCTCTGGTATATGACTTCTAAAACTTTCCTGATTAGAATTAACGTCTTGGTTTTGGCCTGTGTGCTGATGTTTTTGCTCTCCTCTTCGGTGGCTTTTTCGCAAAGCGGGGAGTTGTCGGCTGTAGATTCGTTGCGGACGCAAACAGAGCTCTTGACGACAGTTGTCGACAAGCTTTCGAAGGTCAAATTATCGGGGTGGATTCAGACGCAATGGCAATGGACCGGCAAGGATGGCTCTCTAATGGTTGGAAATCCGCGAACCGATTCGGAAGTGGGTACGCCGATGAATCGTTTCGGTATTCGTAAGGGGCGGGTAAAGGTTACATACGAAGAGCCGTTTGGTATGGCTGTTTTTCAGTTAGATATGACCGATAAAGGGGTAGGTTTAAAAGATGCCTATTTATTGGTGAAGGAGCCGTTGCTCAATGCTTTCGCTTTGAAAGCGGGCGTTTTTGATCGTCCCTTTGGATATGAAATCTCATACTCCTCTTCGCGACGCGAAGTTCCTGAAAGAAGCCGGTTTACTATGACCCTCTTCCCTGACGACCGCGATTTGGGAGCGATGCTTGTGGCTCAGGCTCCAAAGGATCATGCACTTCACTTCTTGAAACTGGAAGCCGGTTTCTTTGGAGGTAATGGGATTAAACAGGATTCCGACAGCCATAAGGATTTTATAGGACATCTCACTGCAGCGAAAACCACCGATAAACTCAAGTTGGGTCTGGGCTTGTCGCACTATAACGGAACTGTTTTTGCCGGGGATAGGGTCTATGCAATGAAGGGTTCCTCTTTCCGTGAAGTGGAGAGAGGTGACCAGACCTACTGGGCAAGGCGCACCTATACCGGTGTCGACGGGCAAATCATGTGGGAGTCGGGCCTTGGAATTGGCCAGTTACGCGGAGAGTTCCTGGCAGGGACTCAACCCGGTTCACTCACATCTACCAAAAGCCCCAACTCTTCTACGCTCCCTTCCGGCCCTACCTGGGTACGCGACATCCAGGCCGGCTATCTCTATTTTATCCAGGATATTCTCCGTACCAAACACACCTTTGTGGCCCGGTACGACTATTACGATCCCAATACAGATGTAAAGGGCAGTCGGATTGGTGTAGAGGGCAGTTCTACCGGTATGGCCGACGTTGCCTACTCTACAGTGGGTGTGGGATGGCTATATCGTTTCAATAACTCGGTTCGCCTGATGGTTTACTATGATTTTGTGCGAAACGAGACTTCGCCCAATCTTTCGGGATACGAAAAAGACAGAGACGACAATCTGTTTACCCTTCGTCTGCAATATAAGTTTTAACAGAACAGAGTGTATAATATAAGGTATTGATTATGAGAAAATTGATTTTGATTCTGGCCGCATCGCTTATTCTGGTTCAGGATTTCTACGCGCAAAAAATTAAGGGTAGTGATACAGTATTGCCCTTATCACAAAAAGAGGCCGAGGCCTATCTGAAAAAAAATCCTTCTGCAAAGGTGGTAGTTACCGGAGGGGGAAGCGGAGTGGGCCTTGCGGCCCTCCTCGACGGCACCACCGATATTGCCATGGCTTCGCGGAAGATAAAATTCGATGAGAAGGCTAAACTTGCCGAGGCAGGCAAGAGTGCAACAGAGGTGATTATTGCCTGGGATGCACTTGCGGTAATTGTGCACCCTTCGAATAAGGTAGGGCAGCTTACCCGCGAACAGTTGGAGGCCATCTTTACAGGGAAGGTCAGGAATTGGAAAGAGGTGGGGGGTGCCGATATGCAGATTGTGGTTTATTCGCGCGAAACCAGCTCGGGCACCTACGAATTCTTTAAAGAGAGCGTGCTGAAAAACAAAAATTATATGTCGGCGGTATTGAGCCTTCCTGCTACAGGAGCTATCATTCAGTCGGTGTCGCAAACCAAAGGAGCCATTGGTTATGTGGGGCTTGCCTACCTTACCCCTTCGGTTAAGGCGCTGAAAGTATCGTACGATAAGGGGGGCAGTTTTGTTGCCCCCTCCATTCAGGCTTCGCTCGACAAGAGCTATCCGGTGGTTCGTCCGCTCTACTACTATTACGAAAAGAAAGCGGCTGCTGCTGTCAAGCCATTCATCGATTTTATCTTATCGGAATCCGGTCAAAAAATAGTAAAAGAGGTGGGTTATATCCCGGTAAAATAGATGGCTAATTTGCCCAACGTGAAAAGAAGATTTTTCGAACCGCTGGTAGAAGCACTCCTCAAGGTTAGTGGCAGTGTTACCAGTATAGCCATCCTGCTGATTGTACTTTTCCTGTTTAGTGAAGGGATGGGCCTCTTTTCAGCCCAGAGAGTCGAAGAGGGGTATGTGCTGGTGGTACATGCCGATAATCGGGTGGAATCGCTTACCTCTTATCAAATTAAGGAAATTTTCGACGCCAATATTACCAACTGGAACCAGGTTGGGGGCAAAGACCAACCCATCCTCCCTTTTAGGCTCAGCGATATTACCCAATATGTGTCGGAGGAGGAGATTGGCGAAGAGATGGAAAATCTGCCGTCTGCACTGAGCAGGGTTATCGACTCTATTCCCGGTATCATTGCATTTTTCCCCGAAGTGTATCTCGATCCCGAATGTAAGGGAAGAGTCTTCGATAAAGAGACCATTTCGGGGCGCGACTTCTTTCTGGGGAAAGAGTGGTATCCTACTGCACAGCCGGTGGCACAATACGGGGTTCTCCCTTTAATTACCGGCACTTTATGGGTCAGTTTATGGGCCATTTTAATTGCCCTGCCCTTTGGGATGGCAGTGGCCATCTATCTGGCCGAAATTGCTGACGAGCGAATCAGACGCACCATGAAACCCCTTATCGAGTTACTTGCCGGTATCCCTTCGGTGGTGTACGGTTTCTTTGGCCTGGTGGTGCTGGTTCCGCTGATTCAGAAAACGTTTCATCTGCCGGTGGGCGAAACGGCTCTGGCAGGTTCGGTCATTTTGGCCATTATGGCATTGCCCACCATGATCACCGTAGCCGAAGACGCCATGCGAAATACTCCCCGTTCTATGAAGGAGGCGAGTCTGGCACTGGGCGCCAGCCATTGGCAAACCATATACAAGGTTGTGATTCCCAATTCGATATCGGGTATAGCAGCGGCTGTTGTGCTCGGAATGGGCAGAGCCATTGGCGAAACGATGGCTGTTTTGATGGTAACCGGGAATGCCGCGGTGATGCCGCACTCATTGCTCGAACCCGTCAGAACCATTCCCGCAACCATTGCTGCCGAACTGGGCGAAGCACCTGCCGGCGGGGTGCATTATCAAGCGCTTTTCACCCTGGGTTGCATCCTGTTTCTTATTACACTTTTGGTAAGTATTTCGGTTGAACTGATCTCCAAAAAGCGGCGTTACGCATAACGATTTTACCTATGACCACTTTACAATTACCTCCCGATATCGATCGAAAAAAGAGACAGAGTCAGTGGATGGCCTTCTCACTTTTTCGTCTTCTTTCCCTGCTTATTATAGCGATTCTCTTTGTGATACTGGGTTTTATTCTTGTAAAGGGATTCTCGGTAATCAGTTGGGAATTTATCACTTCTATGCCTGCCGATGGCATGACCTCGGGCGGTATCTTTCCGGCCATTGTGGGAACACTCTGTCTTACGCTGGGCAGTATTCTCTTTGCCTTTCCCATCGGCGTGATGTCGGGCATCTACAGCAGCGAGTATGCCGCCAACAATTGGCTGGTTCGTTTTATCCGGATTATGACCAATAACCTGAGCGGTATTCCCTCTATTGTCTTCGGGTTGTTTGGAATGGCCCTGTTTGTGAACCACCTGGGTTTTGGCGACTCTATTCTGGCCGGCTCCCTTACGCTCGGTTTACTGGCGTTGCCCCTGGTAATCCGAACCACCGAAGAGGCCATGGGGGCCATAGACCAGTCGTTCCGTAACGGGAGTCTGGCGCTGGGTGCCACCAGATTACAGACTATCCACCGGGTGATTTTGCCTATGGCCATGCCCAATATTGTTACAGGGCTTATCCTCTCTATCGGGCGGGTATCGGGCGAAACAGCGCCCATTCTCTTTACTGTGGCAGCCTATTTTTTGCCCAAACTGCCTCAGAGCCTCTTCGATCAGGTGATGGCTCTTCCCTACCATCTGTATGTAATTGCCACCAGCGGAACCGATGTCGAGGCGTCGCGCGGCATTGCCTACGGAACGGCACTGGTCCTCATTTTTATTGTTCTGTTGGCAAATCTTTCGGCCAACGCACTGCGGAGATACTACGCCAACAAAGTAAAAACCCATTTTTAACCGGAGCCCATGATACAGCTCGAAGCCGATAAGGTAAATTTTTATTACGACACCTTCCATGCACTGAAGGATATATCGCTTACCATCGAACGGAACAGTGTAACCGCATTTATTGGCCCTTCGGGATGCGGAAAATCGACCTTTCTGCGACTGTTCAACCGTATGAACGATCTGATAGACGGATCACGGCTGGAGGGGGTTGTTAAGGTCCATGGCCAGGATATCTATGCACCCGGGGTTCGGGTGGATGAGTTGCGAAAAAAGGTAGGGATGGTATTTCAAAAAGCCAACCCTTTCCCAAAATCCATTTTCGAAAATGTGGCCTATGGTCTACGGGTGAACGGAATCCGTGATGAGAAGTTCATCAAAAACCGGGTCGAAGAGTCTATCTATGCCGCTGCTTTGTGGGATGAGGTAAAGGATAAGATGAAAAAGTCGGCTTTCGAACTTTCCGGCGGACAACAACAGCGTCTCTGCATTGCCAGGGCACTTGCTATCCAGCCTGAGGTGATACTGATGGACGAGCCGGCTTCTGCGCTCGATCCTATCTCAACGGCCAAGGTAGAGGAGCTGATATTTGATCTGAAGAAAGAGTACACCATTGTGATTGTGACCCACAACATGCAACAGGCTGGGCGAGTCAGTGACAAGACCGCATTTTTCTACATGGGCCAACTCATAGAGTACGATCTCACCCAGAAAATCTTTACCAACCCGTCGAAGATTGAGACCCAAAACTATATCACCGGCCGTTTCGGATAGCCCACTGCCGTATCCTCTTTCTCTGCAACCTACTCTCCTTAAGACGCAAAACAGACCCTCATGAAGCAACAAACCTTAGAATTAGAAAATCTCCGGCGCGAGGTGCAGGAGATGTGGTCGCTGGTAAACCTCCAGCTTATAAAATCGGAACAGGCTCTATGGAACCATGATCCCGAGATTGCTCGCGACGTAATGGCCCGCGAACCCCGAATTGACGCCCGTGAGTTGCGACTCGACAGCTTAACTGAAAACTTCCTGGCGCTCTTTCATCCCGTAGCCGTCGATCTCAGAATGACATTGGCCATCATGAAGATGGCCACCAACTTGGAGCGGATTGGCGACTTTGCCGATGGCATAGCCCGCTTTGTGGTCAAATCGCAGGCGGTTGCATGCTCGACGACATCAACCGCGCTGCCACCCGTATCATAGCCGACTTCATAGTAGAAAACCCTCAGGATGCCATCTATGCCCTTCATCTCTACTCCATCAGCCACAAACTGGAACGCATCGGCGACCACTGCAACAACATAGCCGAAGAGATTATCTTCTTCATAGAGGCCAAGGTGCTGAAGCACAGTATGAACCAGGAGGAAGAAAATGCTCTAGTGCTCTAGTGCTCTAATGCTTTAATGCTTTAATGCTGAACGCCGGGATCTCTTTGAGATACCCGGCGTTCGGATTTGTAGGCTAACTCTTAGGTTGTAAGTTATATTGTTTGTCACTCACAAATAACTACCCGCGCTTCCGCGTACTAACCATTAACCATTAATAATTAGAGCATTGCGCTTTAGCGCAGCACCAGAGCACTAAAGCACCAGAGCATTGTGTTTTAGCGCAGCATTAGAGCATTATTTCAACGTTGCCAGCCACGCCTCCGAAAGCAGCGATGCTCCGGCCAGGGAGGGGTGTACGCCGTCGCCGGCCCAGTGTTTGTTGGAGGCAAGGGGTTGTACTTTGTCGAAGATGCTCTGCATGGGGATAAAGACATCGGCATAGGCTTTGGCTACACGAGCGGCGGCTTCGCGGTAGGCATTGAAGGCGGGATACCACTTTTCGTTTACTGCGCCTCCGGCTGCTTGCACGCCGTAAGGTTCTATGCAGATGAGTTGCAGGTTGGGCAGGGCTTTGCGGGTGCGTTCAAGGAGGGCCATGTACTCTTTTTCGTAGCTTTCGGGGGTTCCCTGGTAGTTGCCGCCCAGTGTGTGCCAGAAGTCGTTGACTCCGATCATAATGCTCATAACGTTGGGCTTCAGATCCAGACAATCCTTATCCCATCGTTCGGCCAGCTGGGGCACCTTGTTTCCGCTGATTCCCCTGTTGTGTATGGTAAGGCCCAGATTTGCATACTTATTCAGCAGATAGGATGCGGTGAGAAATGCATATCCGGTGCCGAGCGCATTCCCGTTATTGGGCTCGGTGTTTTGTTTGTTGCGGCCTGCATCGGTAATCGAATCGCCCTGAAACAGGATTACATCGCCTTTGCTTAATTTTATTTTATTCTTTGATGCAGGGG
>CAYVJA010000049.1:0-20131 GCA_964451605.1 uncultured Bacteroidales bacterium
TCACGACAGACCCTTTTTGCAGCCCGGTTTTTTAGCAATCCGGATCAGAGATGGAGAGGCGGCACAATTATCTCTTTTTGCTCCCCGAAGAAGTGGCTGATCGGGTCTGACTACTCAGAACTGGAACAAAACCATTTTCATTAAAGTTGATCACGGCATCAGTTTCATCCTTTGCAACCGTTCCGGTAAACTGCTGAGTTCGGCCAAAGGCTGTAACTACTACCGTATAGTTGGCAGAGGTGGGACGTTCGGGCTGGTTCTCCCATACATAATGATGCACACTTACCTCATACATCCCAACCGGAGCCTCGCCGTCGGGCCAGAAGATATTTTCAGGGCCAAATCCGTCGGTGTCGTCAACATCGAGTTCACCACCTGAGGCAACCGACATATTTTGGTACCACACTTCGTCGCCATTGGGATCGGTAACGTACAGGTCGAGGTCGGCACCGTTGTCCCAGGTAAGGGTAACCTGAATATCCCCATATCCGTATGCCAGAACGGCATCGATAGATTGAATCTGCGAAGCGTGTTGAGAGAGCCATTCATGGTCATCGGTTAGCCACTCAAAGTAGGTTTCGGCACGATTAATAAAACAATCGGAGAGACTTCCTGAACAGCCAAGATTAGTTGCGTCATAGCGATTGAGAAAGCCTGAAAGCGAACTCCAAATGGAGTAGCTGGAAGAGAGATTGGTAGAGAGGCTGGCAAAGGGAGACCCGCAAGACCAGAGTTTAATGCTATTCAACTCGGTACCGCCCAGCTCAATGGCTACCTGCGAAATGATACAGGGGATGCCCTGAAGAACCCGGCCCACCCAGTTAATCATGGCTACACCGTTCAGATTAAGTGCTCTCTGTTCCAAACCTCTGGGTGCAGGAAGCAGGCCGCTCCAGTCGTAATTGGAGTCGATTTCTCTGAACACCTCAATGTTACCATCGGGATCGAGAAGCCCTACATCAACCAGTTCGCCATCGAAGTTGCGCACTACAAAGGTGTAGCCGTCGACGATAATCTTATCGGGCAATCCGTTCTCATCAAACAGAACTGAGTAGTCCTTATCAGCGGCAGTTGAGTGATAAACGGCACCACGAGGTGTGTTATTGTTTGTTTCGAGGTAGTAATTGTCGTTAGGGCCGGTAACCCAGTAATCCCAATCGGATTCGGCCGACATTTCGATAACGCTTACAGGAGGTAAGGGTTGTTTGTCGTCTTTGTCGTCGCTTTTGCTACAACTTGCAATGATTGTAAAGAGACAAAACAAGAAGAGTACATTTTTTTTCATGGCATAAGATTTTGGTTTGTAGTTGCGCCTTAAGTGTAACCGGCCAAGTTTTTTTTGTGCCCACTAAGTTAAGGGCATTGACATATAAAAACCAATAATGCGATCTAAAAGATGTGTCATTGTACCAAATGGTAGAAGAAATGTGCCGTTTTTTCAATGAAAACCGCTATTCTGCTACCTGATATACCCGTGCATAGTCTATGGAGTAGGTGAGCGGAAATTCAGTGCCGCTCGGGTCGCCGCCGTTCTGCCCGCCAATGGCGAGATTCAATAACAGATAGTGCGGCTGATGAAAAGGGTTGGTGCCGTTTGCGTTGATGGTTTCAGAGAGATTGGTTTCGTTGAGAAGCTCATCATCCAGATAGAGTTTAATCGACTCTTTGGTCCAGTCCATACGCCAGATATGGTATTTGTTGGCCCATTCGGGATCTTTGTTGGTAAAGTGCGAAAAAGGGATCATGCCGGTATCCCATTTAGCCTGATACCTAACACTCGTACCCCAGGCCACATTGGCCAGGATGGAGTTCTTGTAATACTCCATGATGTCGATTTCGCCGCAAGAGGGCCACGACTGTGCAACACCCAATGTCCAAATAGCCGGCCAAGAGCCGGGAAAGGCGGGAATTTTTGCTCTGATTACAAAACGGCCAAACTGCCAACTCTGTTTCCCCTGTGTTTTAATCGAAGAGGCGGTATATTCGGCATACTCCCGATTGCGTCGCCAATCGTTGGTTGAGGCTGAGTAATTGGGATTCTTTATCCGTTCGCGCTTCCCGACAATATGGAGAGCCCCGTCGTGACAGTTTGCGTTATCGGGCTGATACCACTGCAACTCCTGATTGCGTTCGAACCCCAGCTCATACCGCCAGTTGGCGGTATCGGGTTTTCCCGTTTGGTTGAATTCGTCAGACCAGACCAGCTTATATCCGGCTATCTGAGCGGGAGGATTGGGATCGGGGCTGAGAGGAGATACTTGTGCCTGCAATGAGGCAACTCCGAAACAGATCGACAAAAAAAACAATAAGCGTCTCATGGAAAATAAGAGTTTAAGTGCAATCTCAACTGCAATGTACATTAATTTCTATTAATGGTTAGTGGTAAATGGTGAGTGGTTAATGAACGGAAACGCGCCAACGCACCAGAGCGATGGGTCCCCGCCAAACCTCTCCGTTGTCTCAGACCCAGATACCTCCAAACGGCCAACTCTCTACGGCCCAAATCACTTGCGCGAAGCGCAGCACTCGAAGCGCATCGCGCTTCGAAGCACCAGAGCACTTTCGCGTCAGCGCATTCACCATTTCGCGCGTCGGCGCATTCACCATTCACCATTAAAATCAAAGGGTTACAAGTCTATGACTTGTAACCCTTTGATTTTCAAGTAGCGCGATCCAGGATTGAACTGGAGACCTCATGATTATGAATCATGCGCTCTAACCAGCTGAGCTACCGCGCCATTGTTTTTGCGGGCACAAAGATAGATATTTTGTTTATTCAGCCAAGCCCCGGGGGGTTATTTTTCGTTTTTTTGGAGGGGGGCAAAGTTGCGGGCCAGGGTGAGGAATCGTTGTAATCCCTCTTGTTTTTGGGGGGTAAGTTCAAACTCAATGAAGTGTTCCAGATAGTGGATGGCAGTTTCGGGGTGAACCGGGAGTGACTGGCTCCGGTAAACGGCCTCTCTGAGGTTCGCGATGCCCCACGCAAGGGCTTCATTGAATGGCTTTGTAAAGGAGGCAGGTAACTCTGTGGGGCTTACCCATCCGGCAAAGACGAAGGGGAGGCCGGTGAAGGTGAGCCACACTTCGGCCAGATCGTACCGGTAACGCGAAGAAAAGGAGAAGGCCTTGTCACCAATCACAACCGCGGCATCGCCGGGCCGGAGGTCTTGCGGAGTTACCGGTTCGGATACAATCAGCCAGTCGGGGTCTATATTCCAGTGGTATTTCGACAGAATTCGGGTAAGCATTACCGATGTGCGGGAGTGGGGATCGGCGTAAATTCGGGTAATCTGCTCTGCCGGTACGGTAGAGGCAACCATTACGGAGTCGACAGCACCTGTGGCCCCGATGCAATATTCAGAGATGAAACGGGCATTGGGAATGGAGAGGGTCTCCACAACCGGAATCAGCCCTACAGCCACCTCTCCGGCTGCCAGACGGGCGGCACAGCGTGAAGGGACATCAACCGAAAGAGAGATGATTTCGGGCGGCATCTTCTGTTGCAGCCCATACACCATAGGAAGGGAGTTCAGAAAAGAGACTGCCGAAACCGGAACGGGCAAATTAATCATACATAAAAGATTGAAGTAAGTTAAATCGCCACTCTTCTACCCGTTTTATGGCTTTCTATGGCGGTCTCAATCACCTTTACCACAGCGGCGCCCTCCTGCGAAGAGACAGGTGGCGGAGTGCCCAGTCTGATGGCCTGAGCAAGAGCGTCGTAATAGGCTTTGTAGTTGCCCGGAACAGACAGGATGGTCTCGTATCTGTGGCTTCCCCCGGAAAAGGTATGCAGCGTGCCGTATTGCGACGGGGATTCCTCGCCCCAGGCCGGAGCCGGGTAGAGCCCCTTTTTCAACATCTCTTCCTGCGGGTCTTCACCATATTTCAAGAAAGAGGCTTTATCGCCGTGCAGAACATAGCGCGGATCGGGTTCGCACGAGAGATAGGTGGCCCGTAAGGTGACTACCAGTTTATCATACATAAGACGTAAACAGGCGTAGTCAACTATCGATCCCGATCTTCTCAGGATGTCCAGATCGGCCGAAACACTCTCAGGCATTCCGAACAGCACCAATGCTTCGTCGATAAGATGCGAACCCAGATTCCAGAGAATATCGGTAACTGCACCGTCTTCTTTCCAGGTCCCCGGCTGAATTTCGGGCCGGAAACGGGTGTAATTCGATTGAAATTCGGCCAATCGACCCAACCGCTCTTCGGAGAGCAGCTGTTTTACAGTGAGGGCTCCGCTGTCCCATCGTCTGTTGTGAAATACCGAAAGGATAAGCCCTTTTTGCTCGGCCAGATTGATTAATATCTCAGCTTGTCCGGTCGATCGGACAAAAGGTTTTTCCACCACCACATGCTTCCCGGCCGTAAGGGCTTTATGCGCCAACTCGAAATGGGTGATGTCGGGGGTATTCACCACCACCAGTTCAATGTCGGGATTGGCCAGAAGCTCATCGAAGCGGGATACTGAAACCACTTCGGGATAGTGGGCTTGTACTTTTCTGACAGATCGTTCACAAACGGAATGCAGCCGGAACGAGGGGTGGTTTGCCAAAAGCGGTGCATGAAAAACCGATCCCGACATACCGTAGGAGGCAAGAGCCACCTGAACGGGTTTCAGGGCATCAGGCCTGTTTACAGAAGAGTTGTCCATAATGCAAAGGGGTTAGCAAAGCCTCTATTTGGTAACTTCCATGAGTTTGTAGCGAGCCATGGGAGGCGCTTCGTGCGAGCCGTAGATCCCTTCCAGGTATTGATAGTAGCCGGTGATGGCAACCATTGCAGCATTGTCGGTGGTAAACCGGAGTTCGGGCAGAAAAAGATTCCATCCCTTTTCGCGACTAGTCACAGTGGCGGCATCGCGCAGGCCGGAGTTGGCCGATACTCCTCCTGCCAGAACAATATCGCGAATGCCCGTACTCTTTGCAGCCTTTACCAATTTGTCAATCAGGATATCTACAATGGCTTTTTGAAGAGAGGCACAGAGATTGTTTCGCTCTTTCTCTATGAAGCCGGGATCGTCCATACATTTATCTCTCAGGAGATAGAGAAAGGAGGTTTTTAATCCGCTGAAGCTGAAGTCGAGCCCCTTAATGCGCGGTTTATTCAAAACAAAGGCGTTGGGATTGCCCTGCCTGGCATTGCGGTCTACTACAGGCCCTCCGGGATAACCCAGGTCCATCACTTTTGCACATTTATCGAAAGCCTCACCGGCAGCGTCATCGATGGTTTCGCCGATGATTTCCATAGAGAAGGGGCTTTTTACCACCAGCAATTGCGTATGTCCGCCCGAAACCAATAATGAGAGAAAAGGAAACGACGGCAACCGGTTTTCCTTCGCACGAAGATGATTGACATCGAGCAGAGGGATATTGCGCGACAGGGCAAAACCTTTGGCAAAAGAGGTTCCCACCAACAGCGATCCCAGGAGTCCGGGGCCGCGCGTGAAGGCCACCCCCTGAATATCAGCAGGGGTTACTCCGGCCTCCCGGAGCGCGACATCGACAACCGGTACAATGTTGGCCTGATGCGCCCTTGAGGCCAGTTCGGGTACAACACCGCCATAGGCCAGATGTACTTTTTGTCCGGCAATCACATTCGATAACAGATAACCGTCGCTGATTACCGCTGCCGATGTATCGTCGCACGAGGACTCAATCCCCAGAATGGTTACAGCCATAAAGCTATTTTTCAAATTCAGGCAAAAAAACGAAATTTTTCCCTCAAACAGGAATATTGCCTCCCATTTGTTATGGCAGGCTCCTTCGAAAATCGGATATTTGCGTTGGAATGAACCGGTTAATTCTTTAGGTATCGTAAAGATTTTCTATAAATCAGGGCTCGGGCTTTTGCTGCTGTTCACGGTCTTGCTATCCGTGATGTGGCTTCTATTGTCCACTTCGTTCTTTCAAAGTTTTCTGGCTTCGAAACTCTCTTCTGCCCTGAATCGCCGTTTTGGGATTCACCTCACTATCGGGCAGGCAGATGTATCCGGGTTGCACAATCTTGCCTTCGACGCTTTCTGCCTTTACGGATCGGATAACGATACCCTGCTCTATACACCGCATCTCACAGTAGGGTTTCGTCGTTTTTCTCTATCCAGAAAATGGATTGAGGTGCGCCAGGCGCACTTTTCCTCTCCTGATATCCGGTTTCGGACCGATAGTGCCGGAGTTGTCAATTTTCAGCATATTATCGCCGCATTTTCTCCGAAAGACAGCACCGGAAACCGGCCTCTCCGACTTTTTCTCCACCATGTTTCGTTCGATGAGGGCCGCTTCTCGTTTCGGGGCAACAAAAGCAGGGCAACTGAATACGGAGTGAACTTCTCCGATCTGGCGCTTCGTGCCATGAATCTTACCGTCGAGGGGTTTCGGACGCTTCCGGAGGGGGGAGTGACATTCGACATTAAGCAGCTCAGCGGAGTAGAGAAATCGGGGTTCGACCTCAGAAAATTCTCTGCCGGCCTCACTATCGACCGGCACCAACTCTCTTTTCGTAACGTGTCGGTGCAGACAGCGGGCTCGGATCTTTCCGCTGCAGAAGCCACCTTTAGCTTTACCTCCTTCCGTCAGATGGGCGGCGGGCGGTTCCCCGAATGGGTAAATCTCCATTTCGACATCTCTCCCTCCTCTGTTCAGATGGCCGATTTGGCCTTTTTTGTCCCTGCTTTCAGAGGGTGGAATCAATCCATTGATCTCTCAGCCAAGACGGAGGGCACTCTTTCGGAACTGAAAATCAGTCCGCTCAATCTGACCCTTTCCGGGGGAAGTCATTATCGGGGCTCGCTCGAGATGAACGGCTCCCCTTTTGGCGGGAATGCCTATCTCTATGCCCTTGCCAACCAGCTGGTACTTTACCCGGACGACGTGACCCGAATCCTTCGTCAGGCTACCCGGAGGCCCGACCTTGTCCTTCCCTCCTGGCTTCTTCCAGTGGAGTACCTCGAATATCAGGGAAACTTTACAGGATTTCTGCGTGATTTCGTGGCCTATGGCAAAATCAGAACCAATCTGGGTTCGTTTTCCACCGATCTGCTTTTTGGCCCTTCCAAACTGACACCCTCCGGGAGCTCCGATCTCTCCTTTTCGTTTCGGGGTACGGTTGCTACCGATCGTTTTGCATTGGGAGAGTTTCTGGGCATGGAGAGCCAGGTGGGGTCGGTTACAATGAAGGCTATGGTCGACGGAGTACTGTGGAACGCCAACCGGGTAGAGGCTTCCATGAACGGAATGCTGGGCAGGATTGAGATAGGGGGGTACCCTTACGAGGAGGTGGCTATCAACGGACTTCTAAAAGGCAAGACTTTCGATGGGAATCTTTCGGTAGCGGGTGATGATCTGATGCTCGATTTTCAGGGAAAGGTTGATTTGGGCGGTGTTCTTCCGGCATTTCGTTTTTCGGCCAATGTTACCGATGCCAATCTTTCGGCACTTCGTTGGTTTAATGCCGATTCTGCCTCTTTTGCCTCTTTCTCGGTTGATGCCGATTTTAAAGGCACACGTTTGGACGATCTCGATGGAGAGATACGGCTTAATAATGCCTTCTTCCGGAAACCCCATCAGGAGATGAAGGTGGAGAACCTGCTCCTTTTTACCAAAAAAATAGAGGGGGTCAACCGGTTTATTCTTCGGTCCGATCTGGCCGATGCCGAAGTCTGGGGTTCGTATCGGTTGTCGAACCTGCTCCCTTCCTTCTACACTTTGCTGGGCCACTATTTGCCCTCTCTTGTTCCCGAAACGCATAGGAACCGGTTATCGGGGGGTGAAGACAGATTTCGTTTCGAGCTCGATCTGAAGAACCTTCAGCCTTTCTCCGACTATTTCGACACCCCCTTCAAGATTGCGCGCGATACCCGCATCGACGGAGAGTATAATCCATCCGGCAATGACCTCACGCTCACACTCAAATCGCAGCGCCTTGAATGGGCAAAGTTTAGCCTGGCCGATGCCTTTTTACGATGCGGATTTTCGGGCGGACGTTACCGGATTATGGGAGGAGCCCGACAGTTGGAGATCCCTGGTGGTGATCTCTTCGAACAGTTTCGCTTTAGTGGAGCGGCCCTCTCCGATTCGGCTCAGTTTACGATGGCATGGGGCGAACCGGGACAAGCCCATCAGGCATCAATGGTCTGGGATCTTCTCTTCCGACGCGATGATCTGCAGAATAAGCCGTGGATATTTCTGAAAAGTCGTCCGGCCGATTTGGTGTTTCACTATATCGGATGGCATATCGATCCGGGAACTCTGATTTTCACCCCCGGTTCGCTCGAAATCGGCGGGCTTCGTATTTCGAATGCCGGACAGGAGATTGGCATTGGAGGTCTCTTTTCGCGGAGAGAGACAGATACCCTTCGGATCAGTTTGAAGAATATTCGACTGGCCAACTCCCGACGTCCTCCTTCCCGAAAACAGCTGGCTTTTGGAGGAACCCTCAACGGGATAGCCCGCATTACCAGCAAGGAGCAAAAAAGATTGGTATTTGCCGATTTGCGTGCCGACTCTCTCCGGATGAACAGTCAGTTTTTTGGGACTACCCGTTTGATTGCCGACTGGGATCCGGATCGCGAGCAGATAGCCATGCAGATGCACGCTGCCGACAGGGGTGTGGAGACACTGAATGTAAGTGGCGATTATCACCCTAAAAGTAAGGCGCTCGATGTTAAGATAGGCGTAGAACAGTTTGGCGTTGATTTTTTTACCCCCTTTCTCGATCGGATCTTCTCCGGGTTGGAGGGGAAAGTTCGCGCCGATTTACACCTTACCGGTACGCTTCCGGCACCTCTGTTCAATGGCTTTGTCTATCTCGACAGTGCTGCTTTTACCCTCGACTATCTGAATACCCGATATCGGGTTACTTCCCGTGTACCCGTAGAGGATAATCGTTTTTTGTTGCGCAATGCCACGGTATTTGATGAGGAGGGTAATCGGTGTATTGCCAATGCAGAAGTGACGCACAAGAATTTTAAGAATTTTCATTTCGACTTCCACTTCCGCAGCAATAATTTCCAGAGCATGAATTTGCAGGAATCCGACTCCCGCCCCTTCTTCGGAAAGGCCTATGCCTCGGGCGAGATTACGCTGAAGGGTCCCCCCTCGGCACTGCAGTTGCAGATGGCTGCCAGAACCGAAGCCGGTACCGTGATTTCGATTCCTCTAACCGGGGCAACCACTATAGGCAGTTCCGACTTTATACGGATTGTATCGCCCCCATCGTTATCCAAGACAATTTCTCCTCTTTCGGCATCCTCTCCGGAGGCCCCGGACGATTTTGTGGAAGACCGGAAAGGATTGGCGCTCGATCTTGAGATTGAGACTACTCCGGCCGCCGAAGTGCAGCTGATTTTCGATGAAAAAATCGGGGATGTGATCAAAGGACGGGGTACCGCCTCGATGCGAATGAATGTTACCCGAAACGGACGGTTTACCTTGTTTGGCACCTATACAGTCGATCAGGGCGATTATCTGTTTACGGTGCAAAATTTTTTTCAGCGACGTTTCGAGATTGAGCGGGGAGGTACAATAGTCTGGAACGGCGATCCTCTCGATGCAACCATCAATATGAAGGCACTCTACCGGACGCGCACCTCGCTGGCCGGTTTAGTCTCTCCCGAAGGCGGTTTCTCGGAGCTGGCTTCACGAAGAGTGCCTGTGGAATGCGTGTTGCTTCTGAGCGACAAGTTGATGAATCCCACCGTCGATTTTGACATTCAGCTCCAGAATGCCGACCAGGATGTCAGGGAGATTGTGAGTGGTATGCTCTACAATCAGGAGGAGAAGAGCAAACAGGCTATTTCGCTTATGCTCCTGAACAGCTTTTATTCGGAAGAGAGTTTCTTTTCGGGCGAAACCAGTATGGATGCCCTCGGAAGCACCACCAGCGAGTTTCTCTCCAATCAGCTGGAGCGCTTTCTGGGTCAGTTTAGTCCCAATTTCAGTCTGGGGGTGAGCTATCGGTATTTCAGCCAGTTGCAGACCCAGTCGCTCGAAATGGATATGTCGCAACGTCTCTTTAAGGAGGCGGTGTCGCTGAATGCCAGTTTCGGTAACCGTGAGATTGTCAATGCCTCCCGTTCGTTGGTGGTCGATGCCGATATCGATATTCGTCTGGGATCGAGCGGGAAATATCGTCTAAAGGGTTTCAACCGTTCGAACGATCTCTCCCTTTTTGAACCCGAACCCTATTACACCCAGGGCATCGGGTTTGTCTACCGCCGTGATTTCGACAGGATATCGGAGTTAATTCCCTTTCGGCGTCAGCCGAAAAAGGAGTCGGAAACCGCACCTCGCACGGAATCTGCTCTCAGAACCTCCGAAGAGGATGACGACACATCGTTTCTCCGTTTTGCGCCTTAAAGCGCCTGGGGAAAACGGAGATCAAACCGGGATGCAATCATCTTCAGATCGTCAATCACCTGAGGAATAAGCGTTATTCCTTCTTTTCGGATACGCAGCTCATTTTCGCGTTCCACATCTCCGGGTATCAACACACGCTTTTCGCCTTTTGCCGGAGTGGCACTCCGGAGGGTAAGAATCCATTCGTCCATACGTGCCTTAAACTGTTCGGCAGGCATGAACCCATCCACGCGAAGCGCCCCGAAAAAGTGACCCAATCCTTCGCCAACCTGACGTTCGGGCATAGGCAGATAGGCCACCATTGGAGGTACAAAGGGGCCGAAGTTGGCGCCGGAGAGCACTGCCGAGAGAATGTCGACCCCGGCACCCAGGCAATAGCCCTTATGACTTCCATGTTCGCGATCGCCCCCCAATGGCAGCATCGAGCCTCCCTGTTCCAGCACAGAGGGGTTGTCGGAGGGTCTTCCTTCGGCGTCCTGCGCATAACCGAAACTGATCTTCTCGCCTTTCCTGGCTGCCAGCGTAAACTTACCGCGCGTTACCGGTGTAGTAGCAAAGTCGGCAACAAACGGGGGCTGCTCCTGGGCGGGGACGGCTATGGCAATAGGGTTGGTTCCCAGCATGGCCTGCGCACTGAAAGTGGGAGCCACCAGAGGGCTGGCATTGGTCATTGCAAAACCAATCATATTGTGTTCGAGCGCCATCATGGCATAATAGCCGGCGATTCCGAAATTACAGGAGTTTTTTACTGCCACCCATCCGCTTCCGGTGCGTTCTGCTTTTTTGATGGCCAACTTCATGGCACGAACCGAAGGAATCATTCCAATGGTTCCATCTCCGTCGATCACTCCGGTAGAGGGGGTCTGGTGCACAATCTTTACATTGGGGCGAGGATTAATTCTGCCTGCAGTCCAAAGGTGGTAATAGTCGCCCAGCCGTATTACGCCGTGGGTAGAGATGCCTCTTAATTCGGCTGCCAGAAATACAGCAGCCGATTGCCGGGCTGCAGTGGGGGTAAACCCCATTTTAACGATTACTTTCGTGGTAAAATCAAAGAGGGAGTCGTAGCTGAACATAGGGTTGCCTAATGGTAAAAAGTCTTCAAAAGTAGTGAAATTGGCCGAAAATTCGCACTTTTGCCCACCAACCCGTGTAGGAGATGAAAGAGGAGTCAACCGAATATCTGGCAAGAGGCGAGGGCGAACAGATCAGGCAGATGTTTAACCGTATTGCCTGGCGGTACGATTTTTTGAATCGCCTTTTTACACTCCGCCTCGACGGCCTTTGGCGCAGGAGAGCCGTGAAATATCTGGGCCCCCGTTTCGAAGGCAGGCTGCTCGATGTGGCCACCGGTACAGCCGATCTGGCACTCGAGGCCTGGAGACAGTACAGACCCCGCGAAATTGTAGGGCTCGACATCTCCGAGGGTATGTTAGCTCTTGGCCAAAAAAAAATTGACAGACGCCGGCTTTCGCACGTCATCTCATTTGTTCCCGGCGCATCCGAACAGATGCCCTTTCCCGACAGCTCTTTCTCCGGGGTGATGTGTGGTTTTGGCGTTAGAAATTTCGATCATCTGGATGCGGGGTTGGCCGAGATGTACAGGGTATTGGAAAAGGGCGGGCGATTGGTGATCCTGGAATTTTCTTCGTCAAGGCACCCTCTTTTCCGAACCTTGTTCGATCTCTATTTTACCCGCATTATGCCTTTTGTGGGCGGATTACTCTCGAAAGATCGTCAGGCATATCGTTATCTTCCTGCATCGGTCTATCGTTTTCCCTCCGGCGATGGCTTTCTGGAACATCTTTCGAAGGCGGGATTTGTTTCGTCGGGCGTCCGCGAAATGATGTTTGGTTTGGTATCCATCTACTTTGCTGTGCGTCCGGTAAAATAATCGGGGTCCGATTGCGTTAACTATACATGAGCCTGTTCCGGGTATAAAAAAGTGAAGAATGGTTAAGAAAATTGTACTTGTCTCCATTTTGTCTACACTCTTGTTTTCTGTTGCTATGGGGCAACGGGTTGCGGCCTATACCAATTTGCCTGATGCCGACGATAAACTGGTCAATTTCGGGTTTGGGATAGGATTACATGCGCAGGATTATTCCTTTGGGTTTAGCAGGCCGGGATTGCTGGCCGATTTTCCCGATCCTGCCCTCAATTATCATGTTCAGTTAATTGGCAGTATCAAACTCACCCCTTCGCTGAGCCTTCGTCTGCAACCCGGTGTGATTATTCCCTCCGAGGCGGCTGTTGCGTTTTATGACGCAGGCTCGAAAGAGCCGATTCCCACCCTCCCCGAGGAGTTATCGGATATTTCGCGGTTTAGCTTTGTGATGCCCGTCTTATTGAAATTTTCTGCAAAGCGCTATCGGAATGTCAGACCCTTTTTGGTGGGAGGCTTCTCGCCCCGGATCTCGCGGCCCAATGACGATCATAGTGTGATTACCATGAAAGATTCCGAACTCCAGGCCGATGCAGGAGCAGGAATTGATATCTATCTGCCTTATACCAAGATGATTATTGAGTGCAGGGGGTCGTTCGGGCTAAATAATTCATTTAGTGGATTTCGGGCCGAAACGCCGTTTCGACCCCAATCGGGCGTTAACAAGATGCTTGGAAGCAGCTATTTTCTGACGCTCTACTTTGAGGGGGGCTTTCTCAATTTCTTCTGATTTTAGTTTCATTATGCAAAAAACGCTCCAACTATCCCTTCTGCCCGATGAGGCAGCCACCCCTGAACTGCTTAAGGAGGCAGTGGCCCCGATGATTTCGGTCGACCCGGGCGCCATTCTCCACTTGCGGATTGACAGAAAATCGATCGATGCCCGTTCACGGCAGGTCAGGATTAACCTCACGGTGACCGTTTTTGTGGATGAGCTGCCCAAAGGACACGAAATCACCTCCTTTGCCTACAACCCTTTGCCATCAGGAGCGCCCGAAGTGGTGATCGTGGGGGCAGGACCGGCAGGCCTGTTTGCAGCACTCCGTTGTATTGAGCTTGGGATAAAACCCCTGTTGCTGGAGCGAGGGAAAGAGGTGGCCGAGCGAAAGAAGGATATTGCTCAGCTCTGCCGGAATCAGGGACTCAATCCCGAATCGAACTACTGTTTTGGCGAGGGAGGAGCCGGCACCTTTTCGGACGGGAAGCTCTACACCCGATCCCGGAAACGGGGAGATGCCCGCCGGATTTTCGACAATTTCTATTTTCACGGTGCACCCGAGTCAATTCTTTACGAATCGCACCCCCACATCGGTACCGATAAACTACCCGATGTGATCAGGAAGATGCGAAAAACGCTTCTCGATTGCGGGGGAGAGGTCTGGTTTCAAACCAAAGTTACCGGGTTATGCATGGAGAACGGCAGGGTTGTGGGGGTTACCACGGCGCAAGGGAGCTCTTTTCGCGCAAAAGCGGTGATCCTGGCAACCGGTCATTCGGCCCGTGATGTCTATGAGAACCTCTACAACGAGGGCGTACTGCTCGAAGCCAAGCCCTTTGCCATGGGGCTTCGGGTAGAACACCCTCAGGCCTTTATCGATTCCGTTCAATATCATTCCGAAGAGCGTGGCCCTTCGTTGCCAGCTGCTAGTTATTCGCTTGTCGATCAGGTGGATGGAAGAGGAGTATACTCATTTTGTATGTGTCCCGGAGGTTATATTGTGCCTGCGGCTACCGAGCAGGGAGGGCAGGTGGTGAACGGAATGTCCTCGTCGCGACGACATACCCCGTTTGCCAATTCCGGCATTCTGGCGGAGATCAGGCTTGAGGATATTCCCGGCCGGAGCGACCATCCCCTGGCAGGATTGCAATACCAGCACGAATTAGAACGGCTGGCCTTTATCAATGGAGGAGGGGGCCAGATTGCCCCGGCTCAGCGTCTCGACGATTTTGTAAAAGGACGTCTCTCTTCCTCACTTCCCGATTGCTCCTATCTTCCCGGGGTAATCTCCTCGCCGGTTCACTTTTGGTTGCCCGAACTCCTTTCGCAACGCCTTCGGCGGGGATTTCAGCTTTTCGATAACAAGATCAGAGGTTTTGTCTCCTCAGAGGCCATCGTGGTGGGTGTTGAATCCCGCTCTTCTTCACCGGTGCGAATTCCCCGCGATGCACAAACGCTGCAACACGTGGCACTGCCCGGCCTCTTTCCCTGTGGAGAGGGATCGGGCTATGCAGGGGGTATCACCTCATCGGCGATGGATGGTGAACAGGTGGCCGAACAGGTGGCTTTACAGCTTAAAACCCTGTGTAATTGAAAGGAGTGATCTGTTTCAACTCTTGTTTTACCTCGTCCGAAACTTCCAGACCATCGATAAAGAGATCTATCGACTCCTGATTAATGGCCTGGTTGGTTCGGGTCAGCTTCTTCAAGGCTTCGTAGGGAGCAGGATACCCTTCACGACGAAGAATGGTCTGAATGCCTTCGCTTACCACCAGCCAGTTTTTTTGCAGATCGGCCCGGATTGCGTTCTCGTTTACAATCAGTTTATGGGTCCCCTTGGTCAGTGAATCGAGCGCAAGGAATGTGTGTGCCAGAGGCACCCCGATATTTCTGAAGACGGTAGAGTCGGTAAGATCGCGTTGTAACCGCGAGACGGGAAGCTTTGCAGCGAGATGCTCGAAAAGTGCATTGGCTATACCCAGATTACCCTCCGCATTCTCGAAGTCGATGGGGTTCACCTTATGGGGCATGGCCGACGAGCCAACCTCGCCCTCTTTAATCTTCTGTTTGAAGTAATCGAAAGCGATATAGGTCCAGATATCCCGGCTGAAATCAACCAGAATGGTATTGATTCTTTTCAGTGCATCGCACGAAGCCGCAAAGTTGTCGTAATGCTCAACCTGGGTAGTGGTCTGACTCCGGTGTAATTGCAATGTTTCGTTAACAAAACGGTTGGCAAAGGTAACCCAGTCAATATCAGGATAGGCAACGTGATGGGCGTTGAAATTTCCGGTAGCCCCGCCGAATTTGGCCGACCAGGGTATCGCTTTTAGTTGGGCAAGCTGCCCCTCCAGTCGTTCGATGTAGACATTGATCTCTTTACCTAAGCGTGTGGGAGAGGCAGGCTGACCATGTGTGCGTGCCAGCATGGCAATGTGGCTCCAGTCTGCAGCAAGAGACCGGAGATAATCGAGAAAAGAGCCGATAGCAGGTAGATATACCGTTTCAATGGCTGCTTTCCATGAATAGGGAATGGCGGTATTGTTGATGTCTTGCGAAGTGAGCCCAAAGTGGATAAACTCTTTGGCCGAACCCAAACCCAATGTATCGAATTCCGATTTTAGAAAATATTCCACCGCTTTTACATCGTGGTTGGTGGTCTTTTCAATCTCCTTAATTTTCTGTGCATCCTCTTCGGTGAACCGGGTGTAAATTTCTCGCAACCGGTCGAAACAGGAAGGGTCGACGCCCGAGAGTTGCGGAAGCGGAAGTTTGCAGAGTGCTATAAAATATTCCACCTCTACAAGAACTCTGAAGCGGATCAAACCGAATTCCGAAAAGTAGGGGGCCAGAGGGGCCGTAACACGGCGGTAACGCCCGTCAACAGGCGAGATGGCTGTCAGACTGTTAAGGATCATTGCAAATGCGTTTTAAAAAAGAGGACAAATATAACCCAATTCCGTCAGAAGACAAAGGTTCGCCGATACTCGGAGAGGTTGTTTCGTCCATCGCGAACCTGTAAAACAAAGGTCCTGCTCTTACCGGTACGGGGCGTTTTTTGGGGGTTAAGGAGAAACTCTACACGCGCACTCTTTCCGTCATGCTCGTATAATACCCACTCTCCGTCGAGCCGCCCTTCGATGGTGTTCACGCCCGAAAGGTTATCGGTTACACGGAACACCAGTTTTGCCTGGGCAGGATTAACAGTTGCAACAAGAATTGCCGGTGGAACCGTATCGACGGATAACCCCACTTTTCCGAAGGAGTAACAGCGGGTCTCCAGATAGGTTCCCTTCCATTCTCCTCCCAGATAGCCTTCGGGCATCCCGGCATCGTTTAATTCGACAACACAGGCCTTTTCGCGAAGTGCTGCAGGAATGATATCACCTTTGATCCTCAGTGTAAAAGGTTTATGAAGGGGAGTTTCCGGCTGATGCAGACTATATCCCTCTCCATACAATGCACTGTTCGACGGCAGGGTCTGAAATGCAAAATCTATGTCGTTGTAAAGCGAACCTTCGGGAATCATCACTTCCACCGATTTGGCGGTAAAGTGGTTGTCGCGGTTATAGGGCATCGGATTTTTTTGCAGCGCTTCTGCCACGGGAATCCCCTCGGGAAGAGGGTTCCACCGGGCAGTGAATTCAGCCTCCGTTCTGTTTCCGGAAAAATCTTCGGCCACAATCCGTATCAGATGGCTGTTCCGATCTTCAACAAGGAGGGCGCCACTGCCTTTGGGGGTGTTGATCCAGGTGAGTTTGTTTCCGGGCAGGCGAAAGAGTTGTTCGAAGGTGGTGCGACTATGCACATATTCGGGATAGGCTTTCATGGCCAGAGTAAATCGGTTTTCGCCGTAGGCAAATCCGTTGTTCGTTCGCGAATAGAACAGAGTGGAATCTACATAGAGCGAAAGGGAGTAGATACCGCTTCGGCCGACGGATCCTTCGGAGGTGTCGAACGCTTCGAGCGCAACGCCAATGTTGCCGGTAAAGAGAAATTCCTCTTTATTGGCGGGTTGATAACGTGCCCCTGATACTCCGGAAACCAGCTGTATCTTTTGTTTTTGTGCCAATCCCTGAATGGCTCCTCCGGGGGTTAGCGGCATTAGTAAAAGGGTTTTCAGCACGGGCGGGGTTTTGTCGGGCACCTGCATGCCAAAAAGATGAGGGTTCAAGGGTTTTTCCCCGTTGGCTTCACGGACCTCATAGTGCAGATGCGGGCCTCCCGAACTGCCTGTGTTTCCTGAGTACCCCAAAAGTTCGCCTCTTTCCACCGGAAAGAGGGCCTCGTCTACGGGGATATCTATGGCAAAGGTTTGATGGTCGTACTGATAGTTTTCTACCCATTGAGCCAGTTTGTCGTTAAAACGTTCCAGGTGGGCGTAAACGGTTGTCCATCCTCCGGGATGATTAACGTAAACAGCCTTCCCGTAACCTCCCGCCGAAACAACAACAAAGCCTTTATCGGACGATAATACGCGTTTCCCAGTCACACCCTGAGTGCGAAAATCGAGGCCTGCATGAAAATGAGCCGCGCGTAATTCTGCAAACCCGCCCGACAGTCGGAGGGGAATCTCCAGAGGAGGCGCAAATTTGGGATAGGGGAGGGAATCTTTCGGTTGACTGACAAACGATGGAAGGAGAAGGAGGAGGAGAAGGTGATACATATTGAATGCTTTAATGCTCTAGTGCTCTAGTGCTCTGGTGCTCTAGTGCTCTGGTGCTCTAGTGCTGCGCTGCGCGCAAATGGTTAATGGTTAACGGTGAATGGTAAATGGGGAATGGTAAATGGGGGATTGGGGTGAACAATTTTGGGGGTTTTGGGGTTTATAGAGTGTGGACGGGTTACAAACCTACGAACTTTTTCGGGCAGAATAACCTGTCAGGTTCTTTTGAAATTCTTAATCCTGTATTATCTTTGTGCAGAAGTAAAGGTGTGGAATGGCTAATCAGGACCAAATTATCGCTGTGTTGCGTGCCAGAACCGCTGAGGTGGAGATGGCGTTCGACAGGCTTCTGGAGGAGAAGATCCAACTTGAGAGGCAACAGCGTGAGTTGAAGGAAGAGATTGGCCGGAAACAGTCTGAAATTGAAGCCGCGCAGGCTCGTTTCGAACAGTTGAAGGTGGCCAGGGTGATAGCCTGGTCGGCAGATGATGTAGAGAGTGCGAGATTGCAGGTGGATGGAATTTTGCGGGAGATAGACAAGTGTATTGCCCTTTTAAACCGATAATACGAAGGAGTTCTTTTCATGGATGATATGTTCTCGATCCGGGTAAACGTTGCCGACCGTTATTATCCGTTGATGATTCAAAGGGCCGACGAAGAGCGGATCAGGAAAGCTGCCAGATTGATAAACGAGCGTATAACGCTTTATAAATCAAAGTATCTCGATAAGGAGGTACGAGATTATCTGGCTATGGTCTCGCTTCAGTTCGTAATAAAGATGCTCGAATTGGAGGATAACCTTGAAACCGATCAGCGCAACGCGCAGCTGGAGGAGATTGGAGAAACCCTGAAAGGAATTCTGGCGAAGGTAGACAAAGACGTTCTTTCATATTAGCGATTACCCGCATTATTTCTGTAAGCTATCGAAACTCAACGCTTTATCACTTAGGGCGTGACTTGGGCTATCGAAAACAGGCCTTGCTTCCGCTTGTCGGAAGACTCTGTGAAGAGACTTTGGAAGTTTGAACTAGCCGGCTGCCCTACCCATGCATTTTGGGGTTTCTTCTTACTTACAGAATAGTGCGGGTTTTTTTTATTCATTCAATAACTACTGATATTATGATAAACAGCATCATTATCGCCGCGGGTTCCCTCATTGTCGGGGCGATATTGGCGTGGGTTGTTTGTAATGTGATTCTTAAATCGAAACGGGAGACGATTCTTAAGGAGGCCGAGGCGGAAGCTGAGGTGATTAAGAAGGACAAAATACTCCAGGCTCGGGAAAAGTTTTTACAACTCAAAGCCGATTACGAAAAAGAGGTCAACGAACGGAATGCCCGTCTCGTTGTGAATGAGTCTAAGATTAAACAGAAGGAGACGGCTTTGGCGTCGCGCTACGATGAACTGCAACGAATGAAAAAGGAGCAGGACAGTATGCGCGATTCTTTGAACCATCAGACCGAACAGCTCCAGAAGAAGGAGGAGGCTCTCCAGAAGAAGGAGGAGTTGCTGAATCAAAGCCAAAAAGAGCAGATAGAGAAGTTGGAGGCACTATCGGGTCTTTCGGCCGAGGAGGCCAGGAACCAGTTGGTGGAATCACTGAAGGCAGAGGCTCGGACTGAGGCTATGTCGTTCATCAACGAAACCATGGAAGAGGCCAAAATGACTGCCTCGAAAGAGGCTAAGAAGGTGGTGATTCAAACCATTCAGCGTGTTGCTGCCGAGACTGCAGTTGAGAATGCGGTTACGGTGTTTCATATTGAGAACGACGAGATTAAGGGCCGGATTATTGGCCGTGAAGGGAGAAATATCCGCGCTCTCGAAGCGGTAACGGGTGTAGAGATTATCGTTGATGACACCCCGGAAGCCATCATTTTGTCGGCCTTCGATCCGGTTCGGAGAGAGATTGCCAGGTTGTCGCTTCATCAGTTGGTAACGGATGGTCGTATTCATCCTGCCCGTATCGAAGAGGTGGTGCTGAAGGTTACCAAACAGATTGAAGAGGAGATTAACGAGGTGGGGAAACGAACCACCATCGACCTCGGAATTCATGGTCTGCATCCCGAACTGGTCAGGATGCTGGGTAAGATGAAGTATCGTTCTTCGTATGGCCAGAACCTTTTACAGCATTCGCGCGAGGTGGCCAATCTTTCGGCAGTGATGGCTGCCGATTTGGGGCTTAATGCCAAGATGGCAAAGCGGGCAGGGTTGCTGCATGATATTGGCAAGGTGCCTGACGATGAACCCGAATTGCCGCATGCTATTTTGGGTATGAAATTGGCCGAACGATTCAAAGAGAAGCCGGAGATTTGCAATGCCATCGGTGCCCATCACGATGAGGTAGAGATGAATACCCTGATTGCACCCATTGTGCAGGTTTGTGATGCCATTTCGGGAGCCCGCCCGGGAGCCCGCCGCGAAGTGGTGGAAGCTTACAT
>CAYVJA010000050.1:0-19881 GCA_964451605.1 uncultured Bacteroidales bacterium
AAGTGAAAAGCATCTCGGAGTTGGTGATGATGGCGGTGAAAGCCGGTTGGATAGATCCGATAGAGTACTATATTTGATTTACACTACTATACAAATTCATAGAGAAACTTCCTTAACGGGAGGTGGGCTATTCCTTCGTAGCTGCTTCCGGAATAGTCGTCGAGCGTAACCACATACTTGGGATAATTGTCCTTAATCGCCTTCAGGCTCCCGAATTCCCGCTCCATAGTCTCCTTTTCTGTGATTCGTAATGCAACCTGGATATAGACCTTTTCGCCAACTTCGAATACCCTCTTACCCTGAATATCCGATCGCGGCACCCCTGCAACCAGCATGGCAGTGGAGAGATAGTATAGATAATTCAGAATGGCTGTTATAGAAATGGTGATACTCTGCGATTTTAGAAACTTGCTGATCCCCCTCGCTGATAGTAAATTGCCAATTTCGTTTGCAAGGTATCTCACTAACCTGTTCATAAAGTCAATATTTCTGATTTCGAAGCGTGATACTACATCCCGAAAAAGTATCGATTGACTGATATTTTTTAAATAGTCAAATACCGTTTCGTCTGATTGATCCAAATGAATCAAACAAGGAAGTCCTCCGTATTTAAGGTACTTTGTAAGATTGTCCGGATTATTTTCGAGTGAGTGAATATTCAGAAATTCGGGGTAAGTCAATGAGTAAACGGGGATCTCAATATATCTTCCCCCCAGATAAGCGCCTAATTCACCCGATAAAATGTGTGCGTTACTTCCTGTGCAATAGATGTCGTATCCCCCCTCGGCCAGAAGGCTGTTTAAGGTTTTCTCAAATTTTGGAACCCATTGAATTTCATCAATCATCAAGAAATTTGGCACCTCCTTCACGGTTTTCGACTTCACGTAGTTGTAAAGCGCATCGCAGGTGCTGATGTGCTCAAAAACATGTATCTCCAGATTGATGTAGATAATATTCGCATCGGAGTATCGCTCCCGTATAGTGTCCATTGTCTGATAAAGTAAGTAGCTCTTCCCAACCCTGCGCTGACCAATCAGAACTTTTATGATCTCTTTGCCAATGTAGCGATCAATCTGCTGCTCATACAATTGATGTAGGTCTTCATAGTGATTTATAAATAACAAACAGTCAAGATTACTTTTTTTGTCATTTATACAATACGGGGTTGAAAGCTAAGCCATCTATCCTCTAAGGATAGATAACCCACGTTAAGCTCATGACTTATTGCAACAGACGTTACTGTAATGTGGGTTGCGTCAGGGCTAACTATTCGTAAAAATAAAAACTCCGGAAAATCAGTGATTTTCCGGAGCTTTGTGTGGTGGCGAAGCGGAGTGGGTTGTACTGGATTCGAACCAGTGACCCCTACCCTGTCAAGGTAATGCTCTAAACCAACTGAGCTAACAACCCGTTTCGGGGAGCAAATATAGCATATTTTTTCTTTTGCTTCCGCCCAAAACGGCGTACCTTCGTAAGGTTAATACTATATCATTATGCCGAAGATTATAGAACCCCAGCTGATGCATCCGCGCGATCAGATTATTGCCGTGATTTCGCGCATTTACCGAAACGGGATGACCACCACTTCGGGCGGAAATATCTCTATTATCGACGATCAGGGCGATATCTGGGTAACTCCCAGTGCCATCGATAAAGGGTCGCTTATTCCTGCCGACATTGTCTGCGTAAAACGCGACGGCTCTATTGTGGGTCGTCATAAACCCTCGTCCGAATACCCTTTTCACCGCGCCATCTATGAGGCCCGGCCCGATCTGAAAGCGGTGATTCACGCCCATCCGCCCGCACTGGTTTCGTTTAGTATTGTGCGCACTATCCCCGATACCAATGTCATTTCGCAGGCCAAGCATGTGTGCGGCCCCATTGGGTATGCCCCTTACGCCCTGCCCGGAAGTGAGTTGTTGGGTCAAAAGATTGCCGAAGAGTTTGTGAAGGGTTTCCATGCCGTGATTATGGAGAACCACGGTTGTGTGGTGGGAGGAACCGATCTGGCCGATGCCTATCAACGGTTCGAGACACTCGAGTTTTCGGGTCGTACCATTCTTTATGGTAACATGATTGGAAAGGTAAACTATCTGCACGACGAAGAGATTGAACAGTTCGAAGCCCAGATTCCTCATCAACTCCCCGAATCAAAACAGGTAATCCACCCTTCGGACGAACGGGAAAAACGGGCCGAGATCTGTAATCTGGTACACCGGGCTCTCGATCAGGGGGTGATGATCAGTTCGTACGGAACCGTTTCGACCCGTTGGCGGGGCAACGACTTTTTGATTACCCCCACCAATGTGCCCCGCTGGAACCTCCAGCCCGACGACATTGTGCAGATTTCCGACGGCTGCCGCGAACCGGGTAAGATGCCCAGCCGTTCGGTCTTTCTGCAGCAGCAGATCTATGCTACCTTTCCCCACATCAACTCCATTATCCTCACCCAGCCGCCCTACCTGATGGCCTTTGGTGTGGCCCGGAAACATTTCGATGTGCGCACCATTCCCGAAAGCTGGATCTTCCTGCAGGATGTGCCCCGTTTGCCTTTTGGTTCGCACTTCCAGGGCCGTACGGCAGTGCTCGATTCGCTTCGCTCCGGTATGCCGGCACTGCTTATCGAAAACGATTCGTTCCTGGTTACCGGTAACGGCCTTTTGCAGACCTTCGACCGCCTGGAGGTGGCCGAGTTCAGTGCCAAGTCGCTGGTAATGGGCGCCTCAATGGGCAATCTGATTCCCATCAACGATGAACAGGTGGAGGATCTTCGCAGAGTATTCCTTTCGTAACTGCATACCTATGATAAAAAGATTGGTTTTCATCTGGGCAGCCCTTGTGGGCTGTTCCCTTTTACAGGCACAGCTTCCTCCGTTTTTTGGAGAACAAATCATCGAGAAATCCTGGAACGACTCCCGGGTGCGAACCTATATTTCGCCGAACCGCATTGTCTGGATGCAGCAGGGAAACGGTGCTTCTATAGAACAGAGTGAAAGACTGCTGGCCAAAGGCCTGGGGCAATCGGATCTCAATCCCGGAATGGCCTGTGTGATGAAAAGCAGTGCCCATACGCAGGCATCCATTCTGCTCGACTATGGCCGCGAATTGCAGGGAGGCATTCAACTGATCACCGCCATCGATGGTTCTAAAACTCCGATTCGGGTGCGGGTTCGGCTGGGCGAGTCGGCACAGGAGGCCATGAGTACCATTTCGGCCGAATCGGGTGCCACTAACGATCACGCCATGCGCGATTTTGAGGTGACACTCCCCTGGCTCGGTGTGTTAGAGGTTGGAAACAGTGGATTCCGTTTTGCCCGGATCGACCTCCTCACTCCGGATGTGCCTCTCTATCTCCGCGAGGCTAACGCCATCTTCACCTATCGCGATATTCCCTACCTGGGTTCGTTTCGCAGCAGCGACGAGCGGCTCAACCAGATCTGGATGACAGGTGCCTACACAGTGCATCTGAATATGCAGGAGTATCTCTGGGATGGCATCAAGCGCGACCGGCTAGTCTGGGTGGGCGACCTTCACCCCGAAGTGATGACGGTAAACACCGTGTTCGGCAATCAGGAGGTGGTGACAAAAAGTCTCGACCTGGCCCGCGACCGTACCCCTCTTCCGGGCTGGATGAATGGCATGAGCTCCTACTCCATCTGGTGGATTCTGATCCATCACGACTGGTATATGTATCAGGGAAACAGGGCCTATCTGGAGCAGCAACGCGAATATCTGAAGGGACTGCTTGCCTTTATGCAGAGTAAGGTTGATGCTTCGGGAAAGGAGACCCTCGACGGAGGTCGGTTTCTGGATTGGCCCTCGAGCGAGAATATTCCGGGCATCCATGCCGGACTTCAGGCCATGATGGTGATGGGTTTCGATGCCGGAGCCCGTTTATGCGATATCCTGGGCGAAACCGAAACCGCCGCGGCCTGTCGGAAAACAGCCACCCTGATGCGGGGCTATCGCCCCGATGCCAACGGGAGCAAACAGGCAGCCGCACTTATGGCTCTGGCCGGGATGATTTCCGCCGATGAGGCCAATCGGGAGGTGATTGCGGTGGGAGGTGCCAAAAACTTCTCCACTTTTTACGGCTACTATATGCTTGAAGCACAGGCCAAGGCAGGTGATTATGCCTCTGGCCTGAGCAATATCCGGAACTATTGGGGTGCCATGCTCGATTTCGGTGCCACCACCTTCTGGGAAGATTTTAACCTGGACTGGACCCAAAATGCGGCTCCCATCGACAATCTGGTGCCGGAAGGGAAAATTGACATTCACGGCAGTTACGGAGCCTACTGTTACGAGAAGTTCCGCCACAGCCTCTGTCACGGCTGGGCATCCGGGCCCACTTCATGGCTTTCGCGCCATGTTTTGGGATTCGAGGTAGTTGAACCGGGATGCAAGACGGTCAGAATTGTGCCCCACCTGGGTGATCTCGACTGGGCCGAGGGAACCCTGCCCACACCCCGCGGACTCATCAGGGTTCGTCATGAGAAGCGGCCCGACGGAACCGTGAAGAGTACCATAGATGCCCCCGGGGGGATAAAAATTGTTCGGAAGTAAGAAAATCGAAAGGAGGCAACCTCTGAATCTCTTGCAAATGCAGGTGAAAAGGTTAATTTTGTACTAATGTGTCCACTATTTTAGATTTCTAACTTATCATTAACCCTCTTTTTTTATGAGCCAAAACACCTATAACAAAACCTACGTCTGGATTATTGCTGCAGTGGCAGCTACCGGCGGGTTGCTGTTTGGGTTCGACACCGGTGTGATTTCCGGTGCGATTCCCTTTTTGAGGCAAGACATGGGCCTCGACGAAAGCCAGGTCGAAAACTTAACCGCCTTCGGTTTGATTGGCGCCGTAATCGGTGCTTTGCTGAGTGGACGAATCACCGACATCTTCGGCCGTAAAAAGGTGATTCTGGTGGCGGCCGTTATTTTTGCCACGGGTGCGCTTTGGTCGGGAGTTGCTGCCAACTACGACTCGCTGCTCTACTCCCGTCTCTATTTGGGTCTGGCCATTGGAGCCGCTTCGTTTGCAACCCCTCTCTACATTGCGGAGGTGTCGCCCACCAAAATCCGCGGTACGCTGGTCTCCATGTTTCAGCTGCTCATTACCGTGGGTATTCTGGTTTCGTACCTCTCCGACAGCGCCCTCGCCAATAACGAAAATCTTGCCAGCTGGCGTCCCATGTTTTATGTAGGTGTTTTCCCGGCTCTGATCCTATTGATCGGAATGCTCTTTCTGCCCGAAACACCCCGGTGGCTTATGAGCAAAGGCCGTGAAGAGAAGGCGCTTAAAGTATTGAAGAAAATTGAGGATCCCTCCTCTATCGACGCCTCTATGCAGATGATGCGCGACGAAATCAACAAAGATGCCGAACAGATGGGTTGGTCGGAGGTGTTCAAACCCTGGCTGCGCAACGCACTTATTATTGCCATGGGTATTATGTTCTTCCAGCAGTTTGTGGGAATCAATACCGTTATCTACTATAGTCCCGAGATCTTCCTGAAAGCCGGTTTCGAAGGCAATGAAGCTGCCATCTGGGCTTCGGTTTCGGTGGGTGTAATCAATGTACTCTTTACCATTCTTTCGCTCTATCTCATCGACAGCATGGGTCGTAGGAAACTCTTTTTCCTCGGCACCTCGGGTATTGTGGTTTCGCTCTTCTTCATGGGTCTCGGCTTTGCCCTGCAGGCTACCCTGGGCGATATGACCAAGTGGTTCCTGGTGGTTTCGATGCTTTGCTACATTGCCTTCTTCGCTATCAGCCTCGGCCCGTTAGGGTGGCTCTTTATTTCGGAGGTTTTCCCTCTCAGGGTTCGCGGTGTGGGTGCTTCCATCGGATCGCTCTCTAACTGGGGTTTCAATACCTTGGTGGTCTGGACCTTCTTCAAGATGATCAAATACTTCAATTCGCTCTTTGCCAGCGAGTCGCTGGGTGCCGCCTCTGCCTTCTGGTTCTTTGGCCTGATTGGTATCATTGCACTCATCTGGGGGAACAAGTTCCTGCCCGAAACCAAAGGGGTTTCGCTCGAAAAGATTGAGCAGCACTGGCGCGACGGCAAAAAGCCGAATGAATTGAAATAGGCTAATGCGCTGCGCGCAAGTGCTCCGGAGCTCTAATGCATCGAAGCGCTTGCGCGCTTCGAGTGCTCTAATGATTGGGTGACGTAGGGGTTGGCCGTTTGGATGAACTGTCTCAGCGACATTGGAGAAGTTAGGCGGGGCCCCATCGCTCTCAATGAACGCTAAAAAGAGGAGCTGTTTGAGCGAAGCGAGTTCTCCTCTTTTAGTGAATGAGAGCGCTAATGGGTCCCAAAACTTATCATGTCGCAGAGGCAGTTACAGCCAATTAGGCGTAAGTGAATGGTTAATGTGCTGCGCTTGCGCGCGGTGCTTTAATGCCGAAAAGTATATGGTGTATTAAGGGAGGGGATTTAGATGAGGTTTTGGGTTGTTTTGTTGTTGGGTTTCTTTGGGTCGGCGGTTTCAACGGTTTTGGCGCGTGTTGGGGGTTCCGACGGGCCCATTCGGGTGATGGTGGTCACCGGGGGGCACGATTTCGATCGCGATGCCTTTTTTGGGATGTGGAACGGTATGGAGGGAGTTACCTGGAAGGAGGCGCAACACCCGGCTGCCTTTGCCCTCTTTAAACCAGAGAACCATGCCGATATCGATGTGTTTGTCTTTTACGATTCGCCGACTACAATCTCTGATGAGGCCAAGGCCGACTTGGTAGCGCTGGTTCGCTCGGGTAAGCCTGTGTTGTTTATGCACCATGCCCTCTGTTCGTACTCCGATTGGAGCGAGTTTCCTCAGATTATCGGTTCGCAATATGTGCGAAAGGCCTATGCGGATGGGGGTATCACTTACCCGCCTTCCGAGTATAAACACGATGTAAACCAGAAGATTCGGGTTTCCGGGAAGCGCCATTTCATTACCCGTGAAGTTTCCGACTTCGAAATAATAGACGAAACCTACGGCAAGATGCGCATCTTCCCGGGCAACAAAGTGTTATTGACTTCCGATTCGCCCATTGCCACCCCTCCGGTGCTTTGGACCCGCAAATACGGCAAAGGCCAGGTGGTTTCGTTTCAACTGGGTCATGATGGCAAAGCCTTTGCCAACCCTGCCTTCCGGCAGCTCCTCCTGCAATCGGTGGAGTATGCCTACCGCAAGGGCAAACGGTAATCTGATGGGCTGAGGAGTTATTCGGCCTGGAAGATTTGTACCACCTTCAAATTCTCGTCGAACGCTATCCCAATATCGTCACCGGGGCCTCCTGAGGCTCCAATATGTTCAATTCGGGATCCATCAACCGTTTTAGGTTCTCGGCGGTAATAATCCATCTCTCTCAACGACTCTATTCGGTGCAAGAAAATATATCTCCTTGTTCTAATCAGATCCGGTCTCTTTTCGGGGAGGGTGTAGTATTCTGCCGGTTGCATCTGGTGGTCTGATAAATAGCGAATAACGGCCACTCTCACCGAATCGGGGAGGTGGGCGTTCAGACTGTCGGCGAGATTCATCGCCTTCATTCTTTCGATAACCACATCGTTGTTTTCCTCCCGGGTTACCGCCGGCGTGGCAGCAGCCGGAGGAGATTGCGTGACCACTTTTTGTTTTCCGCACGAAACCAGTACAATGAGAAGCAATACAAGGGGGAATAAGTGACGGCTCATACAATTAAGGGATTTGTGATACGTTATTATGGAGAGTATCCTCTATGTCAATTACGCTTCTGAATTCTGTGCTATCCCGTGCAATAGTTCCGCTTTTATCCGAGAGCATCTGTTTTTCGATTTTGCCCTCTGCTGAAATGGACCAGGTCGAGGTTATAAGGTGTATTCCCACAAATCGCCCTTTCGGCTTATTACTTTGCTATCAACAATTATGCCTTTTTGTTGTGTAAACATAACAATCTTTATTTACAAAAGAAACAAGATAATTTCCATAGATCTTTATTGGCCACCAAAAGCCGGTAAATAATTTTTCCCAATCTCAATATCTGATTTTCTAACTAATTGGATATAGTCACCTACAAACATCCCTCACTAGCGCGCCAGCGCAGCATTAGAGCATTAGAGCATTGCTACATTGCTACACTGTTACACTATTCCACTATTCCACTTTTCCACTCGCGCGAAGCGCCCATTAACCATTAACCATTCACCATTTGCTCACCGGTGCAGCATGCAAATGCTGCACCGGTGAGCATTACAGGTCCAAAAACCTATACAGAAAGTCCGCGTCAAATCCCCGGCTCATGCCGAAGCGGAAGAGTTTGGCCCTGGAGGGGGCGTCGTGGCATCCGCCCAGGCTCTTTTGTTTTTTGAGCAGTTCGGTGTTCATCATCTCTTCATAGTGAGAGGTGTCGATAGCGGAGAGGGCCTGGTCGATGGTTGCCGAGGAAAGATGTTTGGCGTAGAGCATCTGTCGGATTTTGGTTTTTCCCCACTTCTGGAAGCGGATTTTATCGTTTACAAAGGCTTCGGCATACCTGGTATCGTCGATATAGCGGTTTTGGATGAGGTAGGAGAGGGCGGTAAGGCAATCGGATTCGGATAAGCCGGCGTTTCGCAGTTTTTCCATGGCCTCCCATTGGCACATCTCCTTACGGCTGCTAAGGCGGGTGAGTGACGACAGCGCCTTTTTGTAGAGCGGTTTGTTTTCGGGTTCGGTTTGCATGATGGCTGGGTTTTCGTGGCTCTATTCCGATTCAGCAGGCAGCGTCGGACGGAGAGCCGAAACGATCCTTGCTTTGCCGTTGATGTCATCAATTACGGAAACCTCCGAATAACCCAACTCCGAAAGCAGACCGGCTGTCTGCGAGGCCAGTGTCTCATTGATTTCGAAGAGGAGTGCGCCTCCCGGTTTCAGCCATCGGGTGCCCAACCGGCCTATGGCGCGGTAAAACCGCAGAGGGTCTGAATCGGGTACAAAAAGGGCTCTGTGGGGTTCGTGCTCCACTACATGGGGTAACATCACTTCCTTCTGGGCCACGGTTACATAGGGAGGGTTGCTCACGATGATATCCAGCCTGCCGGGGCCCATTTCTCGAAGAGGCTTCGGTTTCAGGATGTCGGCCTGATAAAATTGTACCGAGACGCCCTGGTTTCGGGCATTAAAGGCTGCCACCGAAAGGGCTCTCCTGCTTATGTCTACCGCATGAACCTCTGCATGGGGCAGCTCGCGCGCCAGGGTAACCGCTATGCAACCGCTGCCGGTTCCGATATCCAGAATTTGCAGGGGATCGGGGCCATCTTTTCGACTGCCCGCTGAGTCCGGTTGCCCTTGCACTTGCGGCACAATAGCTTGCCTTGCGATGAGGGCCTTCCCCGTCGCGATGGCTTTATGCACTAACTCTTCGGTTTCCGGGCGAGGGATAAGCACCGAGGGGGTTACCTTGAAGATGGCGCCATAAAAAGGGGCTTGGCATGTGATATATTGAAAAGGCACATTTTTTTTCAGTGCGCGAACCACTTTTTCGGCCTTTTGCATCTGAGATTTAGGTAACTTTACGGCCGCGTTTACACGGAGTTGCATCACCGGTACTCCGGTAACATGTTCCAGGGTGAGCCAGGCCAGGTTTTCCGCCTCACGGATTCCTGCAGTATCTTCCAGTTCGCGGATGGTACGGGCAACGAATATGCGATAGTTCTCCTGATCCATGTTGTTTTCGTGGTTACGCATCAAAATTAGCTAAAGATCACATGAATTCTCAGGCGACCCACCAGATTTTGTTGCCGCAAACCCCCGCTCACCGTCCGGAAGATCTCTTCTATATGCGGAGATGTCTTCAGTTGGCTGCTCTGGGAAGAGGCCGGGTGGCACCCAATCCTATGGTGGGTTGTGTAATTGTGGCCAATGGGAGGGTTATAGCCGAGGGATTTCATGCCCGTTATGGCGAAGCGCATGCCGAAGCGCGTGCCATTGCGGCAGTACAAGACCTCTCGCTTCTCCCCGTCTCTACCCTCTATGTTTCGCTCGAACCCTGTGCACACTTTGGCAAGACGCCTCCCTGTGCCGATCTGATTATTCGTTCGGGTATCCGAAATGTGGTGATCGGTTCGGTCGATCCTAATCCTAAAGTCGACGGAGGGGGTATTCGCAAATTACAGGAAGCGGGCTGCGATGTAGTTTGGGGGGTAATGGAACAGGAGTGTCGAGACTTGAATGCCCGTTTTTTCTCAAGACACGAGAAAAAAAGGCCCTATATTTTGCTTAAATGGGCGCAAACTGCCGATGGCTTTATGGGCAAAATGGCGGTTCCCGGCGAGAAGCCCGCTCCTTTTTTGATCTCTTCCGCTTCGGAGCGTCGATGGACTCACAAATGGCGTGCAGAGGAGCAGGCCATTCTGGTGGGAACCGGAACAGCGATTGCAGACAATCCTTCGCTCACGGTTCGTGATTGGTCGGGCAATAACCCCTTACGGATTGTTTTCGACCGCAGGCTGGTGATTCCACCCGATGCCTCCATCTTTTCGCACGATGCGCCCACCTGGGTGGTCACCGAGCAACCGGAAACCCCGCTGAGCCACGTTCGTTATCTGAAAGTTCAACCGGGATCCGACTTTTGGCCGCCGCTGCTGGAGGCATTGCAGGCCGAAAAGATTCTCTCCCTCATGGTGGAGGGGGGGGCAGAAACCCATGCCCGGTTATTGGCTTTGCAATTGTGGGATGAAGCCCGTATATTTATTTCGCATTCCTGCCTAGGGCAGGGCGTTGCGGCTCCCCTAATACGCGAGGCCCCTGTTTCAATAGTCGAAACCGAGTCGGGCACGCTGTTAGTGTACCGTAATTCGCTCCAAAGGCGTTCGCTACCAATTAGGTAAAAGACTTATGAAGAGAATGTTGTGGATAGTATTTTTGGCTTGGACAGCCGGATTGGCTCCTCTGATGGGGCAGGATCCGGGTATCCGGCTTAAAGCTGCACGCGACACCTTCCTTAAAGGGAAGCCTCTTGAGGCACTCTCCATGACCGACAGTTTGCTGCTTGCCGATACCATCGGGTACGAAATTCGTATGTTGCGGGGCGAAATTTTTGAATCGCAGGGCAATCTGGGCAAGGCGCTCAACGAGTATAAACGCCTTTTGGCATCTCGACCCGACGATGCAGTTCTGCTGAGTCGTATGGGAAAAACCGCTTACTTCAATGGCGACCGGCTTCCGGCCCTTGGCCTTTTAAACAGAGCTACCCTTTCGGACCCGACCCGCCTTGATGCGTATCAAACCAAAATCAGAATCCTGATGGATCTGGGCAGGACGGAGGAGGCTCTGGCCGCCAGCGACTCAACCTTATGGATGGGTGAAGATCCCGTGAGTTATTTCTTACAGGGACAGGTTAATGAGATGTTGGGCGAACCGCAAAAGGCAGAGTGGGCCTATATCAAGGCCATCCGGTTGAAACCCGATTACCAGGAGGCGTATAAGGCGCTGATTATGCTGCAGATCAGTATGGGGAAAACCGAAGATGCCCTCTACTATGCCGACCGCCTGATCGGGTTACGGGTGGGCGACAGGGATCTGCTGCTCTTCCGTTTAAACGTTCTGATGTCGGCCAATCGTACCGACGATGCCATAGCTGCCATTTCGAAGATGATAGAAGCCTCCCCTTCCGACAGCACCCTTTTGCTTAACAGGGGGCGTTACTATCTGCAAAGCCGTAGATTCGATGAGGCGTTGACCGATTTCAACTGGGTAATACGGCATAGTCCGGTTGAGGTTAATTACTGGAAAGGGATGGCATTTAAGGGGAAAGAGCTTATCGACTCGGCTCGGAAAAGTTTTGAGGAGGTACGATTCCTTATTAAACCGGGTACTGTCGATACGCTTTGGATGCAGAAAGCCCGGTCCGAACTCTTTGTCCTGGACCGTGAGCAAGATCCCCCTACCCTCAGATTCCCCGATTTCGAGGCAAGCGATCTCTCTGAGGTGTCTGTTGCCGAGGCGGTAGATACCCTGCTTCTTCGGATGTCGGTAGTGGATCGCAGCGAAATTCAATCGGTGAGGATGAACGATTCGTCGGTCTTTTTTAATCCGAACCGGCGCATGGTTTTGGTATTGCTGAAAGTTCCCGTGGCAGGTCGTGAGGGAGTAAAGATTGATGCAGCCGATGTGTACGGGAATTCGGTCTCAACCTATCTGCGCTTTCATTTTGCCGGTTCCGCTCCGGTCGATTCCATTGCCAAACCCCTGTCCCGGGAACCCGGCTCCGAAAGCGCACTTTCGGGCGGAGTAGAGCCCTAAGCGGATTTTCTTCGATAGCTTGTATGGCTATTTTCGTTACATTTAGCCAATAAACCGGTTAAATCAAGAAACGCTATGGAACGACGAAACTTTCTCAAGACGGCCGCCCTGGGATCGGCCGCCCTGTTCACTTCTGTGCATACGAAGGGCATTTCGCAGGATCGAAAATTGAAATTTGGATTGATTGGTGCCGGCTGGTACGGAATGGTGATTGCACAGGCTGCACTGAAGGCGGGTGGTGCTGAGTTTGTAGCGGTTTGCGATGTCGACTCTGCACATCTGGATGCCTCGGCCCGACAGTTGGCCTCAGCACAGGGAAACGAACCCCGGAAGTTTGCCAACTACAAAGAACTGCTTGATTTGAAGGGGCTCGATGGGGTTTTTATCGGAACCCCTCCCCATTGGCATGCGTTACAGTTTATTGCGGCCTGCGAAAAAGGGCTGAACGTCTATCTCGAAAAACCACTGTCGTACGATATCCGCGAAGGGCTGGCCATGGTGGAGGCTGCCCGGAAAGCCGGCAATATTGTGCAGGTGGGTTTTCAGCGGCGGCAGAGTGGTGCCTTCCGCAAGGCCAAAGAGCTGATTGAGGCCGGAACGGTTGGCGATATCCGGCAGATTTCGGCGCAAATTCACTACAATCCCGGGACTCAGGATACTAAAATTCAGGCCCCTCCCGCCACCCTTAACTGGGAAGAGTGGTGCGGGCCGGCACCCAAACTCGATTATCGCCCCAGCATCGGGCATAAAGCCTGGCGGCTGGAGAAAGAGTACGGTAACGGGCACCTTGTCGACTGGGGCATTCATCTGATTGATGCCATCCGTATGGTGATGGGCGAAGCGATGCCTGCAGAGTTTTATTCGAAGGGGGGCATTAATGAATTCAAAGACCAGATTACTACGCCCGATACGCTCACTGCCCAATTCGCCTTCGAAAAGGCTCCGGTGGTTTGGCAGCATCGATTCTGGGGTATTGGCGACACGAACCGTGACTTTAATAACGGCGTCTTTTTCCATGGAACAAAGGGTACCCTCTTTTCGAGCGACAACAAGTTGCTGATGTACCAGCCCTCAAAACCGGGTTCGCCCGAGACGGTTGCCATCGAAAATATCGATATGCAACTGAAGCAGGTGGCTGCCTTTGTAGAGGCAGTCCGCACCGATAACCGGAAGTTAATTACCTCCGATCCGGCCGATGCTTTCCGCTCGACGGCTACGGTACAACTGGCTATGATCTCCTATTACACCGGATCGGTGGTGAAGTGGGATGCCGCTAATAACGAGATTGTGGGCAATGGCGAGGCTTCAAAACTGATGAGCCGGCCCTATCGCACCGGTTACAAACATCCGTAACAGAGTTATTGTAATTCCATTACCAGGATAGAACGGGCAGGCATCTTCACAGTCAGCTTCCCATCTTTCAGGGTTGCATCGGTAAACGATTTGGGAGCTACCGCATTCGGGGCATCGAAGGTGTTGAAGGTATCTACCGAGGGGGCGGTCAGAATCCGTCCGCTTACCTTGGTAGCGTTGGTTCCTTCGATAAGGGCCGAAACCTCAACCCCTTTCTCATGGTCGATATTGGCCAGAGATACATGAATTTTTCCTGCCTTATCTTTCGAAGCCGAGGCACTTACCGTGGGAATGTTGTATCGTCCTGCCGAACGGGTGATGGTCTGCACTTCGATGGGCAGATTGGTGGCTCCCTGATGAACATTATACATCTCGAATACGTGATAAGTGGGGGTAAGAACCATCTTCTCCTCTTTGGTCAGAATCATCGACTGAAGCACATTCACCACCTGAGCAATGTTGGCTCCGCGGATCCGGTCGGCATGTTGGTGGAAGATATTCAGGGTGAGAGCCGCCACAAACGCATCGCGCAGGGTGTTTTGCTGATAGAGAAAGCCGGGATTGGTTCCGGGTTCTACATCCCACCAGGTGCCCCATTCGTCTACATAGAGGGCCACCCGTTTGCGGGGGTCGTACTTATCCATAATCTCAATGTGCCTTTTAATCACATCGTCAATCTCCATACACTTGCCCAGGGTCCAGTAATATTCGTCGAGATCGAACTTTGTGGCCGATCCTTTGCTGCCCGACCATCCCTTTACCGTGTAGTAGTGCAGAGAGAGGCCGTTCATCTGCGATCCGGCATTTTGCATCATCACGTCGGTCCAGTTAAAGTCGTAGTCGGAAGCTCCGCAGGCAATCTTAAAGAGTCGGTTAGCTCCGTAATTGCGGGCATAGGTGCCATACCGCCGAAACAGGTCGGCATAGTATTCGGGGCGCATATTGCCGCCGCAACCCCAGCTCTCGTTTCCGATTCCCCACAACGTAACATTCCAGGGCTTTTCGCGGCCGTTTTGAATGCGGAGTCTCGACATAGGAGTTTCCCCTTCTGCATTTACATATTCTACCCATTTTGCCAGCTCCTCGACCGTGCCACTGCCCACATTTGCGCTAATATAGGCCTGAGTGCCAATTAACTCGCAAAAGTTCAGAAATTCATGAGTTCCAAAACTGTTATCCTCTACTACACCACCCCAGTTGGTGTTAATCATTTTGGGTCGGTTCTCTTTAGGCCCGATACCGTCCATCCAGTGGTACTCATCGGCGAAACAACCGCCCGGCCAGCGCAGATTGGGAATTTTCAGCGCTTTTAACGCTCCCATTACATCGTTACGATAGCCGTCGGTGTTGGGAATAGAAGACTCTTTCCCTACCCAGATACCTCCATAGATACAATTGCCGAGATGTTCGGCAAACTGGCCGTATACATTGGGATGGATTACGTCTACTCCTTTATCGGCACGAATCACTAAACCGGCCTGTTCGGAAGCCGTGGCAGGAGCCTCTTTTTTTGCAGAGGCCCAAAGGGGTGTTGCCATAGAGAACAGTAAAGCTGTTCCGACAACCCATTCTTTTCTTGGTAAGAACATATGCGAAAGATTTTATTATGCGTATGAGCCGCAAGATATACATTTTCCCCAGAAAAATTGGTTACCTTTTCCTGGGTTTTAGCCCGTAAAAGCTTCACTAATCCGTCAAAACATTTCACTTATGCTTCGTTCACGTTTTTCTCTTTTTCTTATCGGTCTATTCGTGTTTTTCTCTTTTTCTGCATCTGCGCAACGGCGATCCGACCCAACACCAAAACAGCTGTTCGAAAGTGCCATAAACCTGCCGGCATTTAAGGATAGTCCCAAAGGAGAGGGTTTTTGCTGGAACGCCCGCACCCGCACCGAAGGGTTTATCGATTCTTACAAATCGACGGGTAACGTGGCCTACCTGGAAGCCGGACTCGACTACTGCGACTGGCTGTTGTCCCGAATGGACAGTTCGCCCGACGGCTATAAGGGTTGGATCGGCCCCTCTCTGTACGACAAACGCTTGTGGACCGATGTATTGGTGGGTGATGCCATCCTTTTTGACGGGATGCTCGATTATGCCATTCTGGTGCTCGAAGACAAGAGCTTACAATCCCGTTACGCTTCCAGGGTTAAGCCTTACATCGCCTCTGCCAAACGAGACTTTGTTGAGAAGTACGATAAGCGCGGAACCTGGATTGAGGATGGCCCCTACGGAGGTTATATTGCCTCCGCCAATTTTCTGCAAGAGGGAAACCTGAACGAGTGGGTCCACTCGCCCAACAGTTCGGGAGCCGGAGTGAGCCATCCCTTTAACAAGCAGATGGATGCTGCTTTGGTTTGCCTGAAGTTGCACAGAGTGACAGGTGAAACCTTTTACCGCGACAGGGCCGAACGGATCTTCTTTACCGTGAAGAGCCATTTTCAGTTTTTCGACGACCACTATTGCTGGAACTATTACGAACCCCTCTACCCCGGCGATGTCGATCTGGCAAAGCGCGATACCCGGCACGGGATTTGGGTCCATCCCTGGCGTTCGGGCTACCAGGCTGGCGAGGTGGGCAAAATTGTGGAGGCCTACCATTACGGGATTGTCTTCGACGAGCAGGATATTCGTCGGATTATTAATACCAATCTGAAGGTGATGTGGAATGGCGACCGGGAGAACCCCAGGTTTATCAACTCCAACGGGCTGGGTGCCGATGGCGACACCACCGGCCTGGCTGCCTTCAAGCGGGCCTACGGCCACTCGAATGTGGTGAAGAACGGGGGTGAGTTATGGACAGGACTGCTCGATTTCGATCAGACCATCCGCGATCTCTATGCACTTCGGTTTAAAGACACCCTTTCGGAGGGATATCAACGCTATAAAAGGGAGGTGCTTTCTACTCCTCCGAGTTTTATCCGGAAATACGCCAAAGGAGAGGTGACGGTTCCAAAATTAGAGTTCCCCGAGTGTAAGGAGCTGTACGCGGCAGTGGCTCTTCCGCACATTCTGCCCAAAGGCGGTGAGTCAATTTTGTTATGCAAGAGCTGGAACAGTGGCGATGTTACCGTTGACCTCTATACGCCCCGCGGTAAAAAGGTGACCAACCTCTATTCAGGAAGGATGAGGGAGGGGGTATTCTTCATTCAGTGGGACGGAAAAGATCCGAAAACCAAGGAGCAGTTCAAAGGCAATTATGTGGTTCGATGGACCAAAGACGGAGGCTACAGGGAGTTTCCTGTCGTGATTCAATAAGATCTGCAGTGCTTATCGCGTAAAGACCTTAAAGTTGGCATAACGCGAATCGTGGCCCCACATCTGACGCAGTCCGATCCTGCCCGCTTTCAGGGCAGGGTGGGTTTCAGTATCGAAATAGAAGAGATGGCTTTTTGCCCCGTCGGTTACCTCCATGCAGAGGTGGCTCCCGTTTCGGATAACACAGATATGGTAAGGTTTTCCCGGTTCGAAGAGCCCGGTATTGAGATACTCCGGCAGCAGGCCGGTACCTTCCAGCCCATTCCCGGTTTCGGGAAGATATCTGCGGGCTCTGATATAGTCGGGTTCCGGATTGCCCTTTCCGTTTACGGCATAACTGATGTGGTAGGTGTTCATGTGGTCGAAATAACTTTTCATGGCCGGAACCCGGCGCAGGTAGCTCCACCTGGATATATCTTTTTTGTAGGGTCCTTTGCCACTGCCCGAAGCCAACAGATAGATTATGTTTACCCCCACCGGAGTGGTGTCGAGGCGGGTAAAATCGTACTCCACACGAATATCGCCCGAAAACTTTTTGCGTGTCCACAACACCGTGTGGCTGGAGTCGTTCTCCAGCTGCCTGCCGGCAAAATAGTTCATCCCTTTGCTGCTGTGGGTTATCCGGCCCTGTTCCCCGTCCATAAACCACCTCTTGCTCCAATCGTCGGTACAATCATCTTCGAAAGCTATTTTCCACGAGAGCTTTTTGGCTGCCTCGAAAGCGGCTCTTTGTGGATTTTCGGGAACGGTATCCCCTTTTTCGGCCTGAAAGACCCGGACATAATCGACCCACATATCGGAGGCATTTCCTTCGCGCGCCAGATCAATTTTCCATCCGCTGATGCCCCCAATGGCATAGTTAATCATGAAGAAGGTTTTGCCCTTCCTGGAAATCTCGGTCGAAGGATGGCGGAATACCTCAATATCGTCCAGATAGTAGACGATATCGGTCTCATTTACCAGCAATCCGTAAGTGTGAAAAGTGGTCGACCAGGAAGAGCCTCCGCCGGTTTGTAACATATCGATGCGTTTGCTGGCGGGGAAATCAGGTTTGAGCGGCTCGCCATCTTTGCCCTGACCCCAGAAGTGGCTGGTTACACTATACAGTCCGTAGCTGTTTGGGTTGCCATTACCCACACCTCCGTACGCTTCGATGATGTCGAGTTCGTCGACTCCCGGTTTCCCTTCGGCGCGACCAATAGTCCAGAAGGCAGGCCAGGTACCGGGAGCCGACTGGGCTATAAAGCGGCACTCCATGTAAAAGGGAGCCTCGGCATAGACCCCCTTCATATCGGCGTCGAGGGGTGCAATGATACCTGAACTTCCCTTATCGGAGGGGTCGTCGCTCTTTTTCGATGCATGAATCCGAAGCCAGGTTGCCCTTTGGCTAAAGGGGTTATTGGTTGCCTCGGGTCCGGTAAAGGGATAGCCGCTAAAATCTCCACCGCCGGGTTTATGTGCCATATACCGTTTGCCTCTGCCATCGTTCGAGATGGAGAGCGGTCCGTCGAAATCGTCCGCAAAGAGCTGTTTCATGCCTTTTGCTGCAGGAGGCGTATGCCCGGGAATACCCTGATTCCATTTTTCACCCCCGGTATTGAAGAGTTGCAGTTCGCGGACATCCTGTTTCCCGGTGGCTTTATTATTTGCCATGATGCGGAGGGTAATGGGCCCGTTGGGAAATTTGTCCGCGTCGAAAATAAACGAGCCATTGCCTTCGGCATCCAATTGAAGCCCGGGGGCAAGATCTACATCATGCCCCCACCGATCGGGATTTTTCCGGGTGGGCTGCTGCCAGCACATGACTTTTGCAGCTGTCATTCCGACTGCCCGAAAGGCGACTTTCACCCGGCCTTTTACCTCCGAACGCAGCGCCGGGCTTTGAATGACAATTGATTGTACCCACTCACTGTGCGCATCGCTGTTCTTTCCGGGGTTAAAGTCGGAATATTCGGCGCTTTTTTTAGCCTCGCCCTGTTGTGCTACAGCCGGAATAGCTCCCGAAAGCAGGAAAAACAGCAGCAGAAGTTTTGAAGCACGCAGAATCTTCTCCATCCTGGACCCTTTGGCCAGTTCGTCGACCAATTTGTCGAGATATCTCACCTGTCGGGTTAGGTCATTTTCGATATCTTCTACCCTGTATCCGCATATTACTCCTTTGATGAGGTGTGTAATTGTCAATTTGGCTATCTTTTCATCTTGCCCGGTTGCTGCGCACATATGCGGTTTCGTTTACACTTTGTGTTTGATAAAGGTTCGGTTATCCAGCTCTTCGAAGGCATGTTGCAGTTCGGCCTGTGTATTCATTACAATCGGGCCGCCCCAGGCAATGGGTTCGCGAAGAGGCTTCGCTGCCAAAAGAACAAAACGGGCGCCCTGCTTTCCGGCCTTTACGGTTACCTCCTCGATTTCGTTTTCGCTCTGGTCAGATGCCGAAAAGAGGATGGCACAGGCCTTTTCCTCGAAATCAGAAAGATTTTCGTTAGTTGCCAATGTGCCATCGAGCAGGTAGACAAATAGGGTTTCGCTGTTTGGGGCTTCGGAGAAATTCCAGGTGCTATCCGGAGCCAGCTTCACATCGAGGTATCTTACCTTTACATACTGCCCTTCGAAAGCGCCAGCCTTTCCCTTGTAGGTGCCGGCCACGATTCGTACAACAGCCTGATCCTCTTCAACTACCGGAACCCGATGGTGGGTGATATCCCCATAGGCCGGGAGGGTCATCTTATCTTTTGCAGACAGATTAAGCCAAATCTGGCAGCCCAGCATCCGCTTGGAGGCTTTGGGCATCTCTTGATGAATAATCCCCGATCCTGCTGTCATCCATTGGCACTCCAAATTGCCGATGGTTCCGCTGTTACCCAGGCTGTCACCGTGTTCAATCTCCCCTTCTATCAAATAGGTGAGGGTTTCGATGCCCCGGTGCGGATGGGTCGGAAAGCCGGCGACATAGTCCCTGGGATCGGTGGAGTTAAAAGAATCCAGCATCAAAAACGGGTCGAAATCATGGACGT
>CAYVJA010000051.1:0-18860 GCA_964451605.1 uncultured Bacteroidales bacterium
CCCCACAATGCCGGCCGAAAGCGCATCGGAGGTATGCAATACCCCGGTCTTCTCGAACCGCGAAAGCGCACTGGGCAGTTTAAATAACTTACGGCTCATCTCATTGAGATCGGGCTCGTATAACGACAATACCTGCAGAATCCGTTCGGCCAGCGGAGCAGTAAAGGCAAAGTTCGACCCCCCGGGCCGGATTAACCCTTTTGCCAACCGATTCCCGCACCACTCCTGAAAAAAGTTCAGAATAGGCGTTCTGAGCCGCCCATACACTGCACTACCCAACTGATAGGCAATATCACCGCACATGGCGCTTAAATCGCCCGTATGAACGGCCATTCTCTCCCACTCCAACGCCAGGCAACGATAGAACCATTCCGAATCGTCGGCCTGATAACCGCACAAACTCTCCCAAAGTGAAGAAAATGCAGTGGTATGCGCCACCACAGAGTCGCCCGCAATCGATTCGGCCAGCAGTACCCGCTGCAATAGCGACCGATTCCCGGTAAACATCTGCTCAATACCCCTGTGCTGGTAGCCCAATTGAATCTCAAGGTGCAGGATCTGCTCGCCATTACAGATAAACCGGAAATGGCCCGGCTCAATAATTCCGGCATGAACCGGCCCTACTCCCACCTCATGCAGCTCCTCGCTTTGAATAGCGTAGAAGGGATAATCGACAATCTGTTGCGAAGCGTCGTGGCGATTAAACGGATAACGAACCGGCTTCAGCCAGGGATGATCGCTGTAACGCAACCCGCAATTTTCGTGAATCTCCCGTTCAAACTTCTCGAAAGCCGGAAGGAGAGCCGTAAAAGAACGATAACTCTCCGACAAAACCACCCTGCTCGAAAGAAGGGCAATCTCTCCGGTTAGATCGTTGGCAATGCAGCAATAGAGTACGATCGCCTCATCACGCTTCACCGCGAAATAATTCACGCAATGATTCGCAGTCTGCTGCATCAGCCCATTGACTATCTCTTCGAAAAACAGGGAATAGTCGAGCTCGGGAATCGATGCCAGCGGAACCGAGGCATGATTTTTCACAACCAGATAGTTCAGACTCATAGCGGTAAAAATTTAATGGCTTCGCGGATATACTCCACAAAAAGATCGGGAGGATAAAGACCCAGCCAGACCGATAAACCCAGTAAAACAAATTGCGTATAAGAGTGTGAAGCAGGAATCTTAGGAGCCTTTGAGCCATCGAAATCGATGGGAGGTGTAAAGAGAAGGGTGAACATATTCTTTCCAAAAGCCCAGATAATCAGGGTAAGCAATACCATCACCACCACCAGTACCGGAATTAAATGGCCCTGGAAAAGCGCTCTGAAAATCATAAACTCACTTACAAACAGACCCGAAGGAGGCATAGCGGTGGCAAAAACAAACCCCAGCAACAGCACCATGGCTCCCGTCAGGTTATAGGTAAAATAGTTTCCCACATCGTACATACTCTTACTCTGATAGATTCTGTACACCTGGTTAAACTGGAAAAAGAGCGACGACTTCACAAACGAATGCAGAATAATATGCAAAACGGCTGCATAATACCCCACGCCACCCACGGCAATACCCAACATAACCAACCCCATATGCTCAATACTGGAATAGGCAAACATCCGCTTCAGATTTTTCACCTTCACCATATAGACAGCCGCCACAAACACCGAAAGCAAAGCGGCAATCAGCACCACCGTATTAGCCCAGTGATGCACCTCTGTGTGCGATACCACCACATAGACCCTGAAGAGCCCTACAAACCCCATGTTCATGACGATACTTGAAAAGAGTGCACCTGCCGGAGCCGGCGCCTTGTCCTTGGCATCGATCCCTGCGGTGTACATGGGCACCAGACCCAGCTTCGCGGTAAAACCGGTAAAAATGAAAAGAAAGGCCAAACGAACCCAGAAAGTGTTCAACTTGGGAGCCACCTCCAGCAAACGGGAAAAGGTCATATCGGTGGTACCGGTACCATGCATCGCCATACTCAGAAAGAGAATTCCGATAAAAATGAAGGTAACACTGATGGCACAGATAAAGACATACTTCCAGGTTCCCTCCAGCGAGCGTTCGTTACGGTGATGATAGATTAGTGCCGAAGCACTCAGCGTGGTTATCTCCACAAAAATCCAGACTACCGCAATATGGTTGGCCAGATAGGCGGCGCTCACCGCAGTGATAAGCAGCGTCATGGCCGAAAAAAATATAGCCCGGGTTCGTGGTGTTTCGGTGCGGTTCTTCACATAGATATAGCCGTGAAAAAGGGCTGCCGCCCCAACAAGCGTTGCCACCCAGAAAAAGAGCACACCCATGGCATCGGGGGTAAAAAAGAGTAGATCGGTCCGGTTCATACTCGAATGTGCATACAGCGCATAGGCTGCCTGAATCAGCACAAACAGCACCACCAACAGATAGTTTACCCGGGTGTTGCGGTTAAAGAAGAGGAGTCCGCTAACCAAAAAGGCCGAAAAGAGATAGATCCCAATCATTCCAAACAGTGCTTTACAATTAATCCTTTAAGCTTCGCAGCTGGTCAACATCCACATCCTTAATCACATCGCCAATCTTATTCACAAAGATGCCGAGAATCAGAACGCTCGCAAAAATATCGAGCATAACACCCAGATTCACCAACATAGGCATCTCGTTGCCCACAGCCAGCGATAAGATAAACACCCCGTTTTCAATCACCAGGTAGCCCATTACATGGGTAATCACCTTCTTGCGGGTCGAAATAATATAGAGCCCGGTAAAGAGAGTCGATAAGGCCACAATAAAGGAAATTTTTGCAAGATGCGGATCGGAGATTGCGTACGAGAGCAGAATGGTAATCACAAAAATAGAGGTGACCACCAATAACGACACAAAATTGGGGAGGAAGGGTTCCGACTCACGGGTAATCCCGTTACGCTTTATTAAATAGTTAATAAAGACGGGCACCGCGATGGTCTTAAAGACAATGGTCTCGAAGAGAATAAAAACCAGATTCAACGTGCTCACCTCCTGAAGCTCAATAAAGGCCACGCCAAAGAGCAATACCCCCTGAAAGGCCAAAATCTTGATGTAGGTAAGCAATCGGTTGGCAATGCTCAGATAGAGCAGCGAAATAGTGAACGTAATCAAAAGTACATTAAGCATCTTTTCTCCAGAATAAACGCTCCATTAAACAAACTTTTCCAATACCAACAGTACCCCAAAGAAGATGAGCAGCGATACCGACGACAAGGCAAAAATGAACTGCGGATTATGACTCATCCGGAAACGAGCCATAAACGACTCGATTAACCCCACCGAAATGGCAAACAACAGCTGAATGGTCAAAAATATCAGAATGGCCGCTAACAGAGGGGCACTTCCAATAAAGAGATTTGCAATTAACCCGCCATACATGGCAAACTTCAGATAGGAGGCCCAGGTAATCAGTCCCAAATCGAAACCGCTATTATCCAACACCATCACCTCATGGATCATAGTGAGCTCCAGATGAGTTTTCGGATCGTCCACAGGCATACGGCTGTTCTCTATCATAGCAATCAAAACCAGCACAAAAGTGGCCAGAGTGCAAAGCAGATAAGAGATATGCGAACCATAATGCAACGACATAAAAATCTCCGAGAAAGAGGTATAACCGGTGAGCAGCGAAAAAGAGCCGATCAGAATAAAGAAGGCCGGTTCGGCAAACATCGAAAAGAGTGCTTCGCGGCTTGCCCCCATCCCCTCGAAACTACTTCCTGTGTCGAGTGCCGAAATGATAGAGAAAAATTTTCCCAAAGCCAGCACATACGCAAAGAAGATAAAATCACCGTCGAACGAAAGCAACCCCTTATGACTCCCAAACGGCACCATTAAAATGGCCATCACAACCGAAGAGAAGTAAATAGTAGGGGCAATCTGAAAAATAAAGGTGGTGGTTTGGCTAAAGACCGATCCCTTCCTAAAGAGGCGCCACACATCCCGTACCGGCTGAAAAAGGCCGGGACCTTTCCGTCCGGTGGCCAGACTTTTGGTTCGAACCACAATGCCCATAAAGAAAAGGCTGGCCAGAAAAATCAATAAAAAACTAATCATATTAAATCCCGTTTAAAAAACGAATCAATAACGCGAGTTTCTCAAAGAACACTGGCAGAAACAACACCAGCGCCACAAAAACCAACCCATAGATGATATAAAACTGCAGGTTTCCATTTTGAAGAAAAGAGAAGCGGTTAATTACCCGATGCAACCAACGAAGGGGAATATCTACAAAAACCGACTCAACCTTGTCGTACGGATGGGTTTCACGGGCACCTTCGGTAGGAAAGAACCCGTTGGGATCCTTCTTCTTTTTGTGAATCACCAGCAAAGGAGCCGCTAGTTTGCGAAAACTCCGTACGTACGAACTGGCTGTATACTGCAACCGGGCATTCGGAGCCTCATAGCCGCAACCCCATGTAGGCTGCGAAGTAGAAAGGTTTGTACCCACCCGCCAACGTCTGACAACCCAAACTGCCGCCAAAACCAGGAGAAAGGCTGCTGCCGAAAGACCCACCCGTTGCAACGCAAGCGGCATCGATAGGGATGCCGAAGTGAGAGCCAATGGCGTTTCGGACGAAAAGAAGAGCGAAACAGCCCGAAAGAGGGGCTTTGCAAATAACGTGGGCATCAGTCCGATGAGTAACATCACCCCTACAATGGTGTAAAGAACCGGCAGTGTAACTCTTCCGGGCTCCCTGCCGTGCACAGAAAATGAGGTACGGGGAAGCCCCAGAAAGATAGTGCCAAAGGCCTTGGTAAAACAGAAGAGCGCCATTCCGCCGATGGCAACCAAACCCACCACCGAAAAGATAAAAAGCCACAGGATGCCACTCTGGTCGCCCAGAAATCCGGCAAACAATCCCTTATAGATCAGGAATTCGGAGACAAAACCATTAAACGGGGGCAAGCCGCAAATGGCCAGTGAAGCCAGCAAAAACAGCAACGTAGTATGAGGCATTGAACGGGAAAGCCCTCCCAGACGGTCTATCTCTACCGAATGAATCCTTTTGTACAGAGTCCCTGCTGCATAAAAGAGAAGCGATTTAAAGAGCGCATGATTCAAGGTGTGCAACAGGGCACCCGAAAAACCCAATATAGCCATCGTTTCACTCCCGCTTCCCAGTCCGATACAACCTAAACCGATTCCCATCCCGATAATGCCGATATTCTCGATACTGTGATAGGCTAACAGTCGCTTCAAATTGTGTTGAATCAACGCCAACATCACACCATACATCCCCGAGAGTACCGAAAATCCCAATAAGACCACCCCCACTGTGGTAAAATCGGGTTGGCAGAGAAGCAGCATACGAAGCATACCATATATGCCTATCTTAATGATTACCCCCGACATGATCCCCGAGATATGAGCCGGGGCCGCCGGGTGCGCATAAGGAAGCCAGGTGTGAAACGGAACAAATCCAGCCTTAATGGCAAAACCCACAAAAAAGGTAAAGAAGAGTCCGGTACCCATCAAAGCCGGCTCTGACGAACAAAAGCGAGAGAGAGCATAAAAACTGAAGGAATCGGTTTTAGCTGCCACCCACATAACTCCCAACATCAGAAACAGAAGAGATATATGGCTCTGTATTAAAAAATTGATTCCTGCTTTCAGGATTTCGGGCCGGGAATGTTCAAAGATTACCAACAGGAAGGTCGACAACGCCATAATCTCCCAAACCAGAAGAAATGCCATTCCGTTCTGCACTACACAGATAGAGAGCAAAGAGGCGTGACAGAGCAGAAAAGCGACAGCGTGAAGCGACAGCGAGGCCTTCCGGTCGGCATAGGATTGCATATAGTAAAGACCGTAAAACAGACCGGTAAGAAAGGTAAAATTAATCAGCAGCATAAACCAGCCCGACAAAGCATCGACCTTCAGCAGCACCTCTCCTGTAACCGGCAACCCCTCCAGCAGCAGTTGGCTCTCGTTGCCCGACAAAGCCTGAAGAGCCGGGATAGAGGAAAACAGAGCCAGCAAAAGGGTTCCCACAGCAGTCAGCTTTGCCTTGAGCGAAACCGAAACTATGGGAATCGACAGCAGCAACGCAAAAAAGATTGCCACATATATTGCCGTAACATCCATTACATCAAACCAAATAGAGTACCTAAAAAGATAAGAAGTATAAAGACTATACCATAAAGCACATAAAACTGCGTCTTTCCGTTTTGCACAAACCGGAAATAATGTAAACTACTCAACAGCAGATTAACCCCTCTTCTGAAAAGCGTTGCTTCAAAGAGATCTTCATAATGCGATGAGTGAGTCCGGGGGGCAGGAAAGAGCTCGCCCGGAGCCACCTCTGTGTAATTTTTCTGCTCCAAAGTAACAAAATTGAGCAACTTTCCTAACGTCTTCGAAAAAGACTTCCCGGTATACTGAATCCTGGCCGAGGGGGCCGCATAACCACAACCCCAGGTGGGCTCCCAATCTACAGGGGCCGATGCCGTGACCTTACGCCGAATAAACCAGACGAGCAGAATCAGTAACAGTAACCCGACCGAACCCAACGCAATCTTCTGCATCAGCAAGATCCGGCCCGAAAGCAAAATGGGTTCAACCGTCATAGTATCAGGTAACAGGAGCGAAACCGGCGAAAGAGCCCATCCCAGAAAAAATCCCGGAAAGAGAGCCACGCACAACATAACCGCCACAAGCAGATACTGAGGTATACGCATAACCAGAGGCGCCTCTTCTACCGGATTGGGAAGAGTACTCCGCACCGAACCCAAAAATATCACGCCAAATGCCTTAGTGAAGGTAAGCACCGAAACGCCACCCACAATGGCCAGGCCGGTAAAGGAAAAAATCATCAGTACCACCTGTACCAGACCCAGCGAACGAATCCCGTCGAGATAACCCGAATAGATGAGAAACTCCGACACAAAGCCATTAAAAGGAGGCATTCCGCCAATAGCCAAGGCGCCAATCAGAAAGAGAAGAGCCGTTTGGGGCATTCGCCGGAAGAGGCCACCCAGCTTCTCCATATCGCGGGTATGGGTTTGGCAGTAAACCGAACCGGCAGAAAAAAAGAGCAACGATTTAAAGAGCGAGTGATTCAGGGTATGTAACAGAGCTCCTCCAAATCCCGCCATAGCCAACAAGGCGTGCCCCGAACCCATGCCTATCAGTCCAAGCCCGATACCGGAACCGATAATCCCGACATTTTCTATGGTACAATATGCAAGCATCCGCTTTACATCGCGATGAACGGCAGCGTGCAAAATCCCGTACAGTGCAGTACAGGCCGAAATCATCAGCACAACCTCGCCCAACAACAAAAAGTCGGTATGTAAAAAGGTAATGATTCGTAATATGCCATAGATGCCCAGCTTCACCATCACGCCCGACATCACGCCCGAAACATGCGAAGGGGCCGCCGGATGGGCGTAAGGAAGCCAGGTATGAAGAGGGATCATGCCCGCTTTAATGCCGAATCCGGCAAAAAAGAGTAGGAATAGCCACAGATTCGGATTTGTACTAAAAAACTGATCGAGCGCCCGAAAATCGAACGAGCCGGTTTCGGAAAAGAGCCAGACAAAGGCAACCGTTATACAGAGAACTCCAAGGTGCATCTGCACCAAATACTGGATTCCTGCCTGCATAACCGCCTGCTGCCGCTTGTCGAACAGCAGCAAAAAGAGCGACGACAAGGACATGAGCTCCCAAACCACCAAAAAAGCCATACCGTTTTGCACCATACAGACCCATAGCATCGCTGCATGAAAAAGCTGATACTGTATCCAGTGAAAGGAGAGTTGTGCCGTCTCGGCCGATTGATGCCGGAGATATCCCCCGCCAAAAAGGACGCCGTTAACCGATAAAAAGTTAACAATGAGCATAAACCACGCCGAAAGGGCATCTATGCGGATAGCGACATCACCTATAAACGCCCAATGGCCGGCCGATCCCTCGAAAGGGCCGTGTATCAAAACCGAAATGGCCACAAACGAGGTAAGCAGTGCGTTGAAAGCTACCAAAATCAATGCGGAAACCGCTTTGGCCCGGCGGGGAACCAGACCGGTTATCACTAAACCGGAGAGGGTAAGTAAAACAGAAGAAAAAAGAAAAGATCGTTCCATCTGCCAATTTTTGACGCGGCGAAATTAGCCAAATTTTATTGCTAACGTCGAAATAGCCCGAAAAAAGGAGTCTTATACCTAAAAAGCAGCAAAAGCTCTTACCGGAGAACCATCTGAGTGGCTGATAAAGAGCGGCATACAAAAGAAAGTAAAACCATCGAAGGGTATTTTATCCAGATGATTCAAATTCTCAATCAGGAGCAGACCACTGCCCAACAACTGCTTATGCAACGGCAAATCAACCGACTCAACGGCATCGGCCGAAGGGGTGTCGAATCCCAGGCCGCTCAGAGAAAAGCGGTTCAGCCAAACGGCTGCCTCCATCGTCAGGAGGGGAAACCCGGAATAATAGCTCTCCGAACCCCAATTATCCTGCCATCCGGTATAGAAAAGCAAAAAATCGGCCTCTTCCAGCAAAGAGGCATACCCTTCCAAAAAGGGGAGCGAAAGAGAGTCGACACCTGCGCATTCAATTTTCACACCCCGCCCCGAAAATCGCTGAAGCGGCAGGAGATCAAGTGTACTCCCCCCCTCAATCAGATGCGCCGGCGCATCAATATGCGTTCCGGTATGCGTAGCCATGGAGAGCCAATGCTCAAGGAAACCCTCTTCACTGATTTGGGCGCAGGGAGATATCTCCGGCCCCTTTGTGCCGGGATAAACCGGCATTCCCGTATAGATAATGTGCGACAAATCGACTAGCATACATTCGGATGTTAGAAGATATACTGATTGATGGTACGAATCACTCCCTCTTCGTTATTTGTGAAGGGGATTACAAAACGGGCAGTCTGTTTAATCACGGGATGGGCATTCTGCATGGCAAAACTAAAACCGGCCTCCTGAAGCATCTCCCTGTCGTTTAAATAATCACCAAAAGCCATCATCTCTTCCGGGCCAATCCCGTAGAACTCTCCCACTTTCCTGAGCGCACTCCCCTTGTTGGCAGAGCGGTGGGCAATATCCACCCACAGTCTTCCGCCCAGGGTAACCGAACAGTCGGGTAATACAGAGCGAAAATAGGGATAAGAAACCGATTCTGCATGGGTAAAATCACATACCGACACCTTTAATATCTGGTCGTCAATGCGGGTCAGGTCATCAACCAAACGAAACTGATTGTAATAGCGGCGGGTCTCCTCCACAAAAGGGGCATAGCGCGATTCGGCCCAGGCCGACTTTTTACCGCAGACCACCGCATAAGCCCCCTCCTGTTGACGAACCGCCTCTACACAGGCCTTAACCGACGGAAAATCCATGGCATTTACATAAATCTCCTCGTCGCCTCTGCGCGCATAGGCTCCATTCTCGGCAATGATTAAGAGGTCGTGAGCAATGTCACAAAACTCACCGGCCAAATTATAGTACTGACGGCCACTGGCAACGGCAAAGAGAATTCCGCAATCTCGCAACCGTTGGTACAGCGCACGGAAATGGGGCGAAACCTCCTTCCGGTCGTTCAGCAGGGTACCGTCCAAATCGGCGGCTATCAATTTTATCATCGGTTTCATCCAGATAATCGCCCGGATCGGGGCGAAACGCCCCCGAAACCGAACTAACAACTTGCGGCAGCAAAGATAACCCAAAAGCGTTACCATTTTGGTTATCTTTGTTGCCGGACAAACCTCACGCACTATGGATCCAAGAGTGGTTAACACAGGCATCGTGCAGATGCAATGCTCTCCGAATAAAGCGGAGAATCTTGAGAAGGCTCTTTCCGGTATCAGAGATGCCGCCGCTAAAGGAGCGCAGATTATCTGTCTGCAAGAGTTGTTTGCATCGCTCTATTTCTGCAACACCGAAGATCCTGCCGGTTTCGAATGGGCCGAACCCCTTCCCGGCCCCACCCTTACCGCCATCCAAAAGGCGGCCGCCGAGCTGGAAGTGGTTGTGATTGCCTCCCTGTTCGAAAAGCGGGCACCCGGCCTCTATCACAACAGCACCGCCGTGATCGATGCCGACGGATCCTTTTTGGGAATCTACCGGAAGAGCCATATCCCCGACGATCCGGGCTTCTGCGAAAAATACTATTTTGCCCCGGGCGACACCGGCTACCGGGTTTTCGAGACCCGCTATGCCAAATGCGGTGTGCTGATTTGCTGGGACCAGTGGTATCCGGAAGCAGCCCGAATCACCGCGCTCCAGGGAGCCGAGATTCTCTTCTATCCCACCGCTATAGGATGGGATATCCAGGAGCACTCAGAATCCCTGAACCGCGAGCAGTTTGAAGCGTGGCAAACCATTCAGCGAAGCCATGCCATTGCAAACGGCATTCCGGTAGTGTCGGTAAACCGGGTAGGCAAAGAGGCAGGTACCCTCTTCTGGGGCGGCTCTTTTATCTGCAACCCCTTTGGAACGCTGCTCTGCAGCGCAGGCCACCACGAAGAGACCACGCTGGTTTCCCCGGTAAACCTCAACGAATCGGACTATTACCGGCAGACCTGGCCCTTTCTGCGCGATCGGCGCATAGACACATACAGCGGAATTTTGGAAAGGTATCTCGACAAAAAGCCGTAGCCGAAGGCTACAAAGGCCCCATCTGGCTCAACAGAGAGATGGTCTGGCACACCACCACCCCGGCCGTTTCTGTGCGCAACCTCGACAATCCCAAGGTGGCAGGATGATATCCCTGCCCGGTTGCCTGCAGAACCTCCCGTTCGGAAAAATCGCCCTCCGGGCCAATCAGCACAGTAATTGGATCGTCCGGGCGGAAAAGCTCCCATAACGGTTTCCTGGGGCCACTGCTGCAGTGAGCAATCACTTTCACCCCCGGAACAGGCTCTTTCATAAAGAGATCAAAAGGAGACAAGGCCTCGAGGCGGGGCAGAAAACTCTTCTGCGACTGTTTCATACCGGCCACCAACAACCGCACCAGCCGCTCCTGCGGGACACTTTTTCGCTCCGATCGGTCGCACAAAAGGGGCACAATCCGGCTTACTCCTATCTCGGTAGCTTTCTCGAGAAACCACTCAAACCGGTCCAGATTCTTTGTAGGTGCCATGGCCACCGTGAGCGAATAATCGAACCGGGTACCAAAGGGATAGGGATTACGCGTGGTAAGCAGACACCGTTTGGGGTGCGGATCGGTAATCACGGCTGTATAGGCGTTCCCCTTGCCGTCGACAACCAACACCTCACAACCTTCCGTAAGCCGTAATACCCTGACACAGTGCGCCGACTCCTCTTCTGAGAGTTGCAACAAAGGGGGCTCCATAGAAGGAGCATAAAAGATATGCAGTTCCGGCTGCGGGAGTTTTTGCATTCGCGGCATAGCCATGGAAGGGTTTCGAAGGTTTTCTTACTTTTGTGGAGACGTTCGGTAACAACAGGAGCAAAGATAGCACGGTTCGCAGAATGAAAAAAATTGGGATCCTCTCAGACACACACGGATATCTCGATCCAAAAATCCTCGGGTTTTTCGAACCCTGCGAGGAGATATGGCATGCGGGCGACATCGGAAATCTGGAAACCTTCGACACCCTGGCGGCTTTCCGTCCCCTGGTGGCTGTGGCAGGCAATATCGACGACCACCGCGTTCGAAGTGCCTGCCCTCTGGTACAGCGGTTCGAATGTGAAGGAGCCGATGTCCTGCTCACCCACATCGGAGGCTATCCCGGCAGGTACGACAGCCGGGCACTGGCTTTTATCGAGGCGAAGGCCCCCACCCTCTTTGTCTGCGGCCATTCACATATCCTCAAGGTAATCTTCGACCCAAAATTTCAACTGCTCCACATCAATCCGGGAGCGGCGGGCATTTCGGGTCTTCACTCAGTGCGCACAGCTATCCGGCTGGACCTTTCGGAAGGGAAACCTTCGAATCTGCAAATCCTCGAACTTCCCCGCCACACTAATACCACCACAAATGGGTAAGCTATATCTGGTTCCCACCCCGATTGGAAACCTCAAAGACATGACCCTGAGGGCAATCGAAATCCTGAAAAGCGTGGGCCTCATTCTGGCCGAAGATACGCGTACCAGCAGTTTTCTGCTGAAACATTTCGAGATTGAGAACCGCCTGATGGCGCATCATAAGTTCAACGAACACAAAACACTTCAGATGCTGGTTGCTCGTCTGGAGGCAGGCGAAGAGATGGCACTGATTACCGATGCAGGTACCCCGGCCATCTCCGATCCGGGATTTCTGTTGGTGAGAGCTTGCATTGAAGCCGGAATTGAGACAGAGTGTCTTCCCGGCCCCACCGCGCTGATTCCCGCCCTGGTAAACTCCGGGCTCCCCTCCGACCGTTTTGTATTCGAGGGATTTCTGCCGCCCAAAAAGGGGCGGAAAACCCGCCTTACCGAACTGGCCTCCGAGCCCCGCACCCTTATCTTTTATGAATCGCCCTTCCGGCTGGTCAGGACGCTCGAGGAGCTGGCCCTCTGCTTCGGCCCCGCGCGAAAAGCCTCCGTATCGCGCGAACTCACCAAAATGCACGAAGAGACCTGCAGGGGAACCCTGCAAGAACTGGCCGAGCTGTTTGGCGGGCGAAGTCAGATAAAGGGCGAAATTGTATTGGTGGTAGAGGGAAGCGTTCCTACTTCTCGTCAAACCAGGGACGCATCACATCCATCAGCTCCCGGGGAGGACGACACGGAGTAAAACTGCCCGCACGCACAAAAGCCAGCGAAGTGGTGCCTTCATTGAGCAGCACCCCGGCCGGCGAGAATATCTCGTACGAAAAATGAATCAGTGCGGTAGGAAGAGTTTTCACCGTTACCCTGACCTTCAGCAGATCGTCGTACAGTGCCGAAGCGTGGTAGGTCAGCGTCATAGACTTAACCGGCATCATGATACCCAGGCGGTCTTCCATTTCGCGATAACTCCACCCCAGCGAACGGAGCATTTCATTACGGGCATGCTCGTACACCATGGGATAATTACCGTAATACATCACCCCCATCTTATCGGTATGGGCGTACAGCACCCGGAACTCGGTTTCGAACACGTACATAACTAACTGATCTGATCGGGATTAAACGGGGTCTCCTGATAGACATAATAATTGAGCCAGTTGGAGAAGAGCAGATTGGCATGCCCCTTCCATTTAACCACCGGCATCTGGGTAGGATCGTCGTTGGGGAAGTAGTTTTTGGGCATGGCTATATCGAGCCCCTTCTTCAAATCGCGGATATACTCCTCCTTAAGGGTTAGAGGATCGTATTCGGAGTGACCGGTTACAAACACCTGCCTTGCATTCTTAGCCACCACCAGATAGACACCCGCATCGGCCGATTCGGCCACAATCTCGAGCTCGGGTATCTTGTCGATATCCGCTCTTCTCACCTCGGTATAGCGGGAGTGGGGAGCCAGAAACTCATCATCGAATCCTCTGACAATCGGGATTTTTGGATTATTTACATAATGTTTAAAGACCCCGGAAATTTTGTGGTCGATGGTATGTTTGGGAATCCCGTAGTGATGATACAAACCGGCCTGAGCGGCCCAGCAAATATGCAGGGTAGAAGTAACATGGGTACGCGACCAATCCATAATCTCAATCATCTCGTCCCAATAGCTCACCTCCTCAAATTCGAGATGTTCGATAGGAGCTCCGGTGATAATGAGGCCATCGTACTTACGATGCCGAATCTCTTCGAACCGTTGATAAAAGGCCTTCATATGTTCGAGCGGCGTATTCTTTGAAACATGACAACCGGGATGAATCAATGCCACCTCAATCTGCAGAGGTGTATTCGACAACATCCGCAACAGATGGGTTTCGGTGGTAATCTTAAGTGGCATAAGATTCAGAATTGCCACTCTCAGGGGCCTGATATCCTGATGAATAGCCCTTGATTCGGACATCACAAAAATATTTTCTTCACGCAATATATCAACTGCAGGAAGATTATCAGGGACATTCAACGGCATAGCTGACAAACATTAAATTGAGCAGGTAAAGATACAAATTAATCACTTGAAAGGGGAGTCGGGTTCCTTCGCCATAAAGCTATACTCCAGTTTATCGAGGAGCCCGGGAAAGAGCGACCGGAGCAGCATTACCGCACGCCCTTCGGTAGTGAGAATAATGTTTCTCTTCCGCTTCTCCACCCCCTTCACCAAAATTTCGGCAACCTCTCCGGCACTCATCATTTTCGACTCATCCCGGGGTGTTTCGCCCTGTGCCGAACCATCGGCTGCAAGGGCCACCCGACGGATATTCGATGCTGTAAACCCGGGAGCAATGACCATGACATGTAACCCTGTCTTCAGATTCTCTACCCGCAATGCATCGAGAAAACCGTAGAGCGCAAATTTCGATGCCGAATAACCGGTACGGGCAGGCAGGCCCTTGAAACCGGCAATCGAAGAGACGCCTACCACCGAACCTTTCGAGGCTAACAGATGAGGCATTGCATATTTGGTACAATAGACAGCTCCCCAGAAATTGACATCCATCAAACGTCTGAGGACATCCAGGTCGAGATCGGCAAAGAGAGCCCGCATGGAGATACCTGCATTATTCACCAACACATCGATACGCTGAAAATGCGATACCGTCTGGTCGATTAACTGCTTACAATCCTCCTCGCGCGTAACATCGCAGGGAATTGCCACCACCCTGCCCGGCAATGCAGACAACTCTTCTGCCTGCTGAGCCAATTGACCGGCCGAACGGGCAGCCATTACCACATAAGCGCCTCTGGAGGCAAAAGCCCGCGCACATGCCAGCCCAATGCCCGATGAAGCCCCTGTTATCACCACAACCTTTCCTTTCATAGTCTGGAAAATAGAGTTCAGGCAGCAAACTTACGGAAAGTTTTCTGCAGCATAAGCAGTGGAAATCGCTATATTTGACAAATTGCTGCGTACCACCTGCCCATGAAAAGCCCTCTGTTGATTCTCACCACAACCCTTTTCTTGCTTCTGCCTCTGCAGCTTCTGCAGGCACAGAACACGGCAGCCCCGGCCCGCCTCCCCGACAAGACCGGCCAGCGATTGTATCAACAGGGGCTATCGGCCTTTCAGGGAAATCAATACGCTAAAGCCGAGGAACTTTTGCTCAAGCTGCTCGACAGAGAACCCGACTATGCCCCCTCCTTGTTGCTGTTGGCACAAATTTGCCAGCAAGATCAGCGCGACTCCCTTGCAATCGACTACTTCGAAAGGGCCATCGCATCCGACTCGACCCTTTTTCCTCCGGCCCGGTTCCATCTGGCCAACCTAAAGAGGCTCTCGGGCAACTATCAGGAGGCTTTGCACCACTACGGAATCTATCTCCACTGGCTTATAGCCAGCCGGGAGACGTCGGTGCAGAAAAGAGCCGATCAAGAACAAAAATGGAGAGAAGAGGCGACTACCCTGGAGAGATATATGGAGCACTGCCGTTTTGCCATTGCGGCAATGGAAAACCCGGTTCCTTTTAACCCCATTGCACTTCCCGTTTCGGTAAACGATGCGTTCGATCAATATTGGCCCTCTCTTTCAGCCGATGCCAATCTACTGGTTTACACATCGAACCGACCTATCGATGCCAAGAATCCTTCCGTTAAGAGAAACCGGCAGGAGGATTTTTTCATCACCACACGCAGCGCCGACGGCTGGCTCCCTCCCGTTGCCATGGGCGATCCGATTAACACCCCTGATAACGAAGGCGCACAGGCCCTTTCGGCAAACGGACGGGAGATGTACTTTACTGCCTGCAACCGCGTCGACGGATATGGCCGTTGCGATATCTATCACTCCATGCTAAAACGAACCGGCTGGAGCGTACCCGATAACCTGGGGCCGCCGGTCAATACCGAATCGAAAGAGTCGCAACCCTCCCTTTCGGCCGATGGCGAATGGCTCTATTTTTCGTCCGACAGGCCCGGCGGCCGGGGCGGGATGGATATCTGGGTAAGCCGAAAAGTTAACGGCTACTGGCAAGATCCGGTACCCCTGGGCGACAGCATTAACACACCATTTCACGAAACCTCTCCCTTTATTCATCCCGACGGACGTTCGCTCTATTTTGCCTCCGACGGCTGGCCGGGTATGGGACGTTCGGATCTTTTTGTGGCAGAAAAGCGTACCGATGGTGTCTGGATGAAGGCACAAAACCTGGGATACCCCATAAACACCCATCGCGAAGAGATGGGACTGGTAGTGCAAACCCGAGGCGACAAGGCCCTTTTTGCGTCGGCAAGAGTTCCCGGGAAAGGGCTTGACCTGTGGGAATTCGAGCTGCCACGCGACTTCCGGCCCATTCCCGTGAAATACGAACAGGAGCGAGTAGTGGCTGCTGCCCAGGAGAGTGCACCTCTGCTTCAGGGGATAACCCGAATTGCACCGGTTAGAACAGGCCAAATGGTGGTATTGCAACACATCTACTTTGATGTCGACAAGTTTACCCTGCGACCCGAATCGGAAACCGAACTGAACCACATTGTGAAGCTGTTAAAAGAGCAGCCCTCGCTCCGGGTTCGGGTTCACGGACACACCGATAACACAGGTACCCCCGAACACAACCGGATTCTTTCGGAACAGCGTGCAGAAGCAGTACTCAACTATCTGACAAAACAGGGAATTGCCCGGAACCGACTGGAGAGTGAAGGACATGGAGATGCCCTTCCTCTGGGCGACAACGAAACGGAAAGCGGACGACAAGAGAACCGGAGAACAGAAATTGAGTTTATGGATGGCCGTTAGTGTTCCGGGCCAACCACTTCTTATCGAGCATCGGATCGAACGGCAACGGCTCGGCACAGACAGGCAGAACCTCCACCTTTCGCAACTCCTGAACAGGCACGCCAAAATATTTCCGGAGCGAAATGGAGAGTTTCTGGGGATTCGCGTAGTGTAAGACGGCAGCCGTCTGTTTCAGCGAAAAGTTGTCGCGGGCAATCAACTGCAGTGCGTAAAACAGGCGCAAATCCTGATAATACTTATAGACCGATCTCTTAAAGACGGTACGGAACACCTTCTTAAATTTGGTTTCGGACATACAGGCATTTCGCGCCAGGTCGGTAATGGTAAAGTCTTTGCACAACAAATGCCGGAGAAAGAATTCGTGCGAACGCCTCACACGCAGCACATCTTCGGGGTGAAAAGGAAATTTCTCGAATGTTTCTCCGTACAAAACGGTTCTCTGACTGTAGGGGTCTTCAGCGGTTCCGGATTCTTCCGGCCTCTCTTCATTTTTCATACTGCGATCTTATTATAGTTTTTAAATATTTGCAACGAACAAACATAAACAATAAAAGAATTTTACGCAATATAGAAAAAAGAAAATGGACTGAAAGGGATTTTAAAACATTATTATAGAAGAATAAAGAATATTTAACACTTGGAGGTAACAAAACGCCCTTGCCAGCTATTTCTCTCCTCTAATCTGATCCTCAAAAGATTCCATAATTCCTGATTTCTCAATGGCCAAAAACCGGGGCCCTCGAGATAGCGGGGAGGCACCTCATTCACAAAACGCTCCACTACAAAGGCGGGATTGAGCCTTTCGAGCACATCCACAAAAAAATCGATGTACTCTTCCATCTCAAAGAGGTGAAATTCGGAAGGATTCTCCGCAAACTGCCGGGCAAAAGCGGTATTCTTCACCAGCTGTAACTGGTGAAATTTAATGGTCGACAAAGGAAGTCGGTTGATTATGGGGAGTTGGTTCAACATATCTTCCCGGGATTCTCCCGGCAACCCGAAAATAAAGTGCGCTCCGGTACGAATACCTCGTTGGGCAGTGGCTTCAATGGCCCGAATGGCGGTAGCCACATCATGACCACGGTTCATACGCAGGAGCGACTGATCGTAACAGCTCTCCACACCATACTCGATAATCACATAGACCCTTTGCGAAAGTTCGGCAAAATAGTCGAGACTGGCCTCATCTACACAATCGGGCCGGGTTCCGATTACCAATCCGGCCACCCCGGGGAATGACAAGGCCTCCTCATAGATAAGGCGCAGCCTTTCGAGAGGGGCATACGTATTGGAGTAGGCCTGGAAATAGGCAAGGTATCGGCTTGCCTTTCGGTATCGGATAGTATGAAAGGCAATACCCTCTTCAATCTGTTGCGTGATACTTTTTGAGGGATGACAATAAGAGGGGTTAAAAGCATCATTGTCGCAGTAACTGCAGCCACCTCTGCCCACTTTGCCGTCACGGTTCGGACAGGAAAAGCCGGCATCGATGGTCAGTTTCTGCATCCGCTCACCAAAAGTTCGTCTGAAGTAGGCAGCGTAAGAGTTCCAACGATTCGAATCGCCCCAGGAATAGATCATAATGGTCTCATAATATGGACCCTGAAAAAAGAGAAACGTGAGGCCCGGGCACAAAGATAGCCCAACGATTCGTTGCGAACAACTTGGCTTATTCTGAATTTTTGACGACCTTTGGCCGAGTTAAGTAAACCCAAAAAATCGAACCATGTCGAAGGTATTGTTGATAGGGGCAGGCGGTGTAGGAACTGTTGTTGCCCATAAAATGGCTGCATTGCCCGAAGTCTTTTCCGAAATTGTGCTGGCGAGCCGCACCAAGTCGAAATGCGACAAAATTGCAAAGGCCATCGGTGGAAACCGAATCAAAACCGAAGGGGTTGATGCCGACGATACCGCTCAACTGATAGCGCTGATAGAAAAACACAAACCCGATCTGGTGGTGAATGTTGCACTCCCCTACCAGGATCTCACCATTATGGATGCCTGTCTGGCCACCGGAACCAGCTATCTTGATACAGCCAACTACGAACCCAAAGAGGAGGCTAAGTTCGAATACAAATGGCAGTGGGCCTACCGCGACCGTTTCCGTGACGCCGGTATCACCGCCATCCTGGGT
>CAYVJA010000052.1:0-16782 GCA_964451605.1 uncultured Bacteroidales bacterium
CCACCTACAAATCGAACCCTCCCGAACCCAATCCGATGTTCTTTTTTGGCCGGGGAACCCAGGGAGCCGAGCAGCGGATCTATCCCTATCCGCTTTACGACAACCTCACCAACAAAAAGAGCAACCAAACCTACAAACTGCTCTATCTCGAGAACGAGTACGTGAAGATTGGAGTGATGCCCGAATTGGGCGGACGTCTCTTTTCGGCCGTGGATAAAACCAACAATTACGACTTTATCTATCGTCAGCACGTGATTAAGCCGGCGCTTATCGGTTTAACGGGTGCCTGGATATCGGGCGGGGTGGAGTGGAATATCCCCCATCATCACAGAGCCAGCACCTTTATCCCGGTGCAATGGCAGCTCGAAAACCACGCCGACGGGAGCAAGACCATCTGGGTGGGTGAGTTGGAGATCCGGCACCGGATGCGTTGGGCCGTGGGTTATACCCTGTGCCCGGGAAGCTCGATTGTGGAGTGCTCCATTCGTATCAACAACCGGACTCCCGTGGAGAATACCATGCTCTGTTTTGCCAATATAGCGGTTTCGGTAAACGATGATTATCAGGTGATTTTTCCTCCGAGTACCCAATGGTCTACCGGTCACAGCAAACGGAGCTTTCAACCCTGGCCGGTTACCAATAATGTGGATGTGAGCTGGTATAAAAACAACAAGAGTTCTAACTCCTGGTTTGCCGTTAATTACGAGGATGATTTTGTGGCCGGCTACGATCATGGCAAAGATGCCGGGATTATGAGTGTGGCCGATCACAACATTGTAGCGGGGAAAAAGTTTTTTACCTGGGGCGTGGGGAATATGTGGGATAAGATCCTTACCGACGACGATGGCCCCTATCTGGAGATAATGGTGGGCGCTTACTCCGATAACCAGCCCGATTACTCGTGGTTACAGCCCTCCGAAGGGCGTTCGTTCGATATATCGCTCTTCCCTTTCCGCGGAATTCAGGGGGTAAAAAATGCCAATCTTGATGCGGCAGTGAATCTGGAGGTGAAAGAGGGAAAGGCCCACCTAGGTTTTTACACCACAAAGGCCTGGCCTGATGCAGTGGTTACACTGAAAGCCGGCAACACAACCCTCTCGGAAGAGCGCGTTGCCATTAGTCCGGCCAAACCCTATTCCCGGGTGGTTACGCTGCCTGCCGGGCAGAAGGAGCAGGAACTCCGTGCCTTCCTCACCGCCGGTGGCCGTGAACTGGTTGCCTATACACCCATTTCCCTGGTGCCGACACCCAAACCTGTGGGCACCACCAATCCGTCGGCTCCCCAAGAGATTAAAAATGCGGAAGAGCTTTTCCTTGCCGGTCAGCGCATCGATCAGTTTCACAACCCTACGCTCGATGCCGATCCCTACTGGGAGGAGTTGCTTCGTCGCGATTCATTGAATATAGAGGCCAACACGGGGATGGCGCGGTTAGCGCTGCGAAATGCCAAATATGCAGTGGCCGAACAATACCTCAACAGAGCCATTCAAAGACTCACTGCCCAATATACCATTCCGAAGAATGCCGAACCCTTCTATTATCTGGGGGTTGCACTGCAAAAACAGGGTCGTCTGAAAGAGGCCTATACCGCCTATTTTAAGGCGGCCTGGAAACAGGAGTGGAAGGCTCCCGCCTATTACGGGCTGGCAGAGATTGCCACCTTCGAACGGGACTACACCCGTGCACTTAACCTGGTAAATCAGTCGCTCGACGCCAATGCCTCGAATGTGCGTGCCTACGTTTTGAAGTCGGCCCTGCTGCGCGCGCTTTCACAAAGCGATGAGGCCGCAAAGGTGGTGGCTTTTGCTATGGATAAGTGCGATCGGCTCGATGCCCAGCTTATGGCTGAGCAGTGGCTCGCCACCAAAGATTCCCGGGCTGCACAAACCCTTTTTGCTACACTGAAAGAGCATCCCATTAATGCACAAGAGATTGCTGCGGGCTACCTGGGTTTGGGTTTGTGGCAGGACGGTCAGGCCGTTTTGGCGCAACTGGTTGCTGAAACAAAAGATACCAAGTCCCTTTCGCCGCTTCTTTATTACTACCTTGGCCATTTTGCCGAAAAACTCGGTGATGCACAAAAGGCTTCAGCCCTTCGCAGGCAGGCTGCGCTTCAGCCCTTCGAATATGTTTTCCCCTTCCAGCAGGAGATGATCGGGGTACTGCAAAGGGCCATCGAGGCCAATCCATCCGATGCCAGAGCCCCCTATTACCTTGGCAACCTGCTCTACGACTGGCAGCCCGAAGAGGCAATCCGGCTCTGGGAGCTTTCGACCCAATCAGACGCCTCATTGCCCATTGTATGGCGAAATCTGGCCATTGCCTATTCGCATCTGCAAGAAGAGGGAGCCAAAGGCAAAGCCATAAGCTGCCTGGAGAAGGCAGTGACTGCCCCCAACCCTTACCCAGCCCACTTTGCCGAATTGGAGCAACTCTATAAGGCCGAAGGGGCTCCGGTTGAGAAACGGCTTGCACTGCTCGAAGCCAACCAAAAGGTGGTGATGCAGAAAGATGAAGCCCTGGGTGCCCTGATTCAACTCAAAATCTTTGCCGGGAAAACCGACGAGGCCATAGAGATGCTTAAGGGACGTGTTTTCAGCATCTGGGAGGGTGGCAATGCCTTCAATACCGGGCAGGCCTGGGCCGATGCCCATTTGCGCAGAGGCCTGCAACTCTATGCAAAAAAACGGTATCGCGAAGCACTGGCCGATTTTCTGGCCGCCGGCACGCCCCCCGAGAACCTGCGGGCGCAGGGTGGTCGTAATGCTCGTCAGACCCAATTGACCTATTATATCGGATGTGCCTATGAAGCACTGGGCGATAAAGAGAAAGCGGCAGTATCGTGGAACGAGGTTGTGGGATCGCAGAATGCTCAGGGTCAGGGTTTTGGCGGAGGATCCCGAAGAGGTTTCGGAGCCAATTCGCAGGAACAACGCTATTTTGTGGCACTGGCACAGGAAAAACTCGATAAAAAGAGCGATGCCGAACCGGTATTTCGCGAATTGGCAGGGATAGGTGCCACTACTCTCTCTGCTTCTGCTGCGAATGAAGGCGATCCCCAATTTATTGCCGCCCGAAGGATGCCTTCGCGCGACAATCAGGCCCTGCCTCTCTACATCAAGGGTCTGGGATATGCCGGTCTGGGCAAAAAAGCCGAAGCTCGTGCTGCTTTTGCTGCTGCCCTGGCTGCCTCGCCCGACTATCTGAATGCAAAACTGGCACTGGAGCAGCTCTGATATCCGCTAAATGATGTGATAATTCGATAATTCGATAATTCGATAATTCGGCAATTCGGCAATTCGGCAATTTTTTCATTAGAGCACTTGCGCGCAGCGCAGCACTTGAGCACTTGAAGCACCAGAGCACCAGAGCACCAGAGCACTCGCGCGAAGCGCATTAACCATTTGCGCGTCATCGCATCAATATTGTTTGTCCTTTTGTTGTTTCACATAATCAGGTTTCCGAATGAGAACTCTTTTTTTTAGTCTGTTATGGCTGCTGTCTGCTTTGGTTGCGCAGGGTCAGTCGAAGAGCTATTTCGTGTCGCCTACAGGCGATGACAACCAGTCGGGACTATCCGAAAAAGCGGCTTGGCGAACCCTGGAGAGGGTGAACCGGGCAGAGTTTCAACCCGGCGACAGGGTGCTCTTTGCTTCCGGGGGGCTCTGGAAGGGGCAACTCATGCCGAAAGGTTCGGGATCGCCCGGAAAGCCCATTATTCTGAGTAGTTACGGGGGTACGGTGAAACCGGTTATCTCTATAGGCAGTGCCGAAGGGGCCGGAATCCGCCTCTTTAATCAGTCGTGGTGGGAGATCTCCAACATGGAGATTACCAGCGGTGCCCCTCCCGAGCTGGGGATTGGGCGGCAAGGCATTGTGGCACTCGCCAAAGGCGACGACCAGCATGTAGAACACATTGTGATCCGCGATTGCTACATTCATGATATCTGGGGGCAGATGGGCGGAAGCGGTGAGTATACCGGTTATTACAGCAGTGCAATCCTGGTGAATATCCAGCGCGACCGCAACCGCGACCGGACCAAACCCATGAGCACCACCATCAACGATATTCTGATAGAGAATAACCGGATTGAACGGTTCGATAAGTGCGGAATTGTAGTCTGGGGCCCGAAAAACAGGGTGATTGTACGTAACAATGTGATGGACAATCTGGGGGGCGACGGTATTTTTGTGAACGGATGCGATCAGGGTCTGATAGAGTACAATAAGGTTTGGCGTTCGTGTATGCGTTCGGGCTATCCCGACTTGCCGGGAGGAGAGAACTTCTGGCCCCATACCGCAGCCATCTGGATTCAGCAGGCTTTCGAAACGGTGATGCAGTTTAACGAGGTGTACGACACCGGTCGAGAACCGGGGAATGGCGACGGAGTGGCCTATGATTTCGATTTCAATTGCAGGGATTGTATTCTGCAGTACAACTTCAGCAAGAACAATCATGGCTTTCTCCTGATCATGTATCGAACCTACAACAACGTGGTCAGGTATAACATCAGCGAAAACGACAAGAGCCATCTGGTACAGATGCAATGCGATATCAGCGAAGGCAATATGCTCTATAACAACGTTTTCTATATTGATTACGGAACGGCCGATCTCGACTTTTTCTGTGGTGACGATGGCGCAAAGGAGAGGGCAAAACTGGGTGCCGGGTTTATAAACAACATTTTTTATGCCACCGGTCAGGCGCGGTTCCGAACCGTTTATACCTCGGGTGAGGTGCTTAAGAGGCAGTTTAACGATTCTGTCAGAATTGAGAAACTTCCCGGAACGCTCTTCCATCACAATTGCTACTTCGGCCCCTGGAAAAACGGTATTCCCGACGATGCCGAAAAACTGGTGGCCGATCCGCTGTTTGTTGCCCCCGGCACCGGAGGAACGGGGTTAGCAACCTTGCAGGGATATAAACTGAAAGAGGGCTCTCCCTGCATCGACAGCGGAATGGAGATACCGAAGGCCGGCAATCGAGATTTCTTTGGCAATCAGGTACCCAAAGGAGTCATCGATATGGGGGTGTATGAGAATTAGATGATGTGATAATTAGATAATTAGATAATGTGATGATGTGCTGATGTGCTGATGTGCTGATGTGACGATTTGAAAATGAGCGCGCGCAGCGCAGCATTAGAGCATTAGAGCACTAGAGCATTTTTTGTAATCATGCGTTTTATGAGGCTCCTATTGTTTTTGCCCTTCTTCTTGGGCGGGTTTCTTTCTGCGGTTTGTGCGCAGGAGGCTGCCTCTTTGTATCGTTCGGAGGTTTGGAAAGCCGATAACGGCGATGGAACCTATACCAATCCGATTCTGCATGCCGACTACTCTGATCCCGATCTGATCCGGGTGGGCGACGACTATTTTATGACCGCATCCAGCTTTAACTGTTCGCCCGGATTGCCCATTCTGCATTCGAAAGATTTGGTGAACTGGCAGTTGGTAAACTATGCCATCCGGGTTCCCGGGCCTGACGCTCTATTCGGTCGGCCGCAGCATGGCAAAGGGGTGTGGGCCCCCTGCATTCGCCACCACAAGGGCACCTTCTATATCTATTGGGGCGATCCCGATTCCGGAGTCTTTATGGTAAAAACGGTCAACCCTTTCGGAGAGTGGGATCCACCCGTACGGGTTCTGGAGGGAAAGGGGATTATCGACACCAGCCCCCTTTGGGATGAGGATGGCAAGGCCTGGTTGGTCACAGCCTGGGCAGCCAGCCGTGCCCATATTAACAGTCTGCTAACGGTTTGGCCTATGAATGAGTCGGGAACCGAAGTGGTGGGGCAGGGCCGGCATATCTACGACGGGCATGAAAAAAATGCCACCATCGAAGGGCCCAAATTCTATAAAAGAGAGGGGTGGTATTACATTTTTGCCCCGGCCGGAGGCGTTACCAACGGTTGGCAACTGGTATTGCGATCGAAGAGCCTCTTTGGACCTTACGAGGAGAAACAGGTGTTGGCGCAGGGAAACAGCGTTATTAACGGTCCGCATCAGGGAGGATGGGTAGAAACTCCCGGCGGGGAGTCGTGGTTTGTACATTTTCAGGATAAAGGGGCTTATGGCCGGATCCTGCACCTTCAGCCCGTAACCTGGAAAGCGGGTTGGCCGGTGATGGGCACAGATCCGGACGGAGATGGTTGCGGCCAACCGGTAATCACGCATAAAAAGCCCGACACGGGGAGGGAGGGGCCTGTTTGCTCACCCGCCGAGTCGGACGAGTTTAACGGTTCGGCGCCGGGGTTGCAATGGCAGTGGGCCGCCAACGAGCGGATAACCTGGTTTGTGCAGCTTCCGGATCAGGGTTTTTTGCGGTTGTTGGCCTATCCTACTACCGACGATGCGCTTCCTCCCGAAGATGGTCTTCCCGTAAGGCTTTGGGATGTACCTAATCTGCTCATGCAAAAATTTCCCGCACCGGCCTTTACCGCTACCACAAAGGTGAAACTCACCATAGAGTTCGATGCCTGGCAGGGTAAGCGCACCGGATTGGTGGTGATGGGCAACGACTACAGCTATCTGTCGCTGGCCCGCGATAAAAAGGGTTACTATCTGCAACAGGTGCTCTGCAAGAATGCTCCAAACGGGGGGCGCGAAGAGGTGGTCGATTCGGTGAGGGTTTCCCGTAACGAGATGTTCCTGCAGGTGCAGGTTTCGGCTCCCGATGCGGTGTGCCGCTTCTTCTTCAGCGAGGATGGCAAACGCTTTACCCCGATAGGCACTGCGCATACCGCGAAGCCTGAGTTATGGATTGGTGCCAAGGTGGGACTCTTTTGCACGGCCGAGCCGGGAATCCGAAAGGGAAGTTACGCCGACATCGACTGGTTTAGGATTTCTCGCTAAATAAATTCGGGCGAAACCTGCGCTTTCCCGTTTTCCGGCTATATCTTTGCCTCCGAAATGGCTAACTAGTATGATTATGGATTTTGAAGCGCTTATCAATCAGGATATAAAGAGTGCCATGCTGGCCCGTGAGAAGGATCGGCTGGAGGCTTTGCGGGCCATTAAGGCCGCTATTTTACTGGCGAGAACTGCCGAAGGGGGCAGTGGAACGGTTAGTGAGGCCGAGGCTGTGAAGATGCTGCAAAAGATGGTAAAGCAGCGGAAAGATTCGGCCGAGATTTATGCCAACCAGAACAGACCCGAATTGGCTGCCAAAGAGTTGACGGAAATCTCCTATATTGAAGCCTATCTCCCCAAACAGATGTCGGAGCAGGAGATCGATGCTTTCCTCCGCGCTTTAATTGCAGAATTAGGTGCCTCTTCGCCTAAAGATATGGGAAGGGTTATGGGGCAGGTTACCAAACAGTTGGCCGGTAAGGCCGATGGCAAACTCGTGGCCGAAAGGGTTAAGATGCTTCTGAACAGTTAATCGTTTTGCATGGAGAAACTACCTCTCCGCGAACCGGCTTCGCCCGATTTGCAGGATGTGGCCGATTTGGTGGCCGATATTGCCTCGCTCCTGATGAGTTCAGGTGCCCACACTGCCCGTGTGGTACGAAATGCCTCCCGGATAGCGGAGGCTTTCGGATTTGAGGCGCAGATCAGTCTTTTCCAGCTCAGTATTATCCTCACGGTGTCGGGCAAGGGCAATCCGCAGCACAGGGTGACGCTTATCCGAAAAATTAAGCCCCTTTTGCTCGACTTTACCATTGTCTCTAAAATCAGTATCCTCTCCTGGCGAACCCTCGATTCGAAACTCTCCCTCAAGCAGGTCCGTCAGGCATTGGCCCGGATCAAGGCAGCTCCCCGCCGTTCGCGTTGGTGGGTGCTTCTGATGGCGGGCGTGGCCAATGCCTCCTTCTGTCGTCTGTTTGGCGGCGATGCGGTGGCCATGTTGTTGGTGCTGGCGGGCACCTGGTTGGGCCTTTTTGTCAGACAGGAGCTTCATCATAAGGGGGCCAGTCACTATGTAGTCTTTCTCGCCGCTGCCTTTGTCTCCTCCTTTGTGGCTGGGATGGGGTTTCGGTACGGATGGGGTGATACCCCGCAGGTAGCTCTGGCCACCAGTGTGCTGTTTCTGGTTCCCGGGGTTCCCTTTCTGAACGCTTTCACCGATATTATCGAAGGTCATGTACTGACGGGCACCTCGCGGGCCGTGAATGCCGCGGCCCTGATGGTTTGTGTGTCGCTGGGCTTGTTGTTAACTATGTTGAGTCTTGGATTGGAGAAATTATGAGCCATCTGCTGATCGATTTTTTGACCGATGCATTCTTTGCTTCGTTGGCCGGAGCCGGTTTTGCCATGCTCTCGAATCCTCCTTTTCGGACCATTTTCATCTCTGCCCTGCTGGCAGCCATTGCACACGGATTTCGCTTTCTCCTGCTGCAATGGGGTATTGAGATAGCCTTTGCCACCCTGATTGTCTCTTTTCTGGTGGGAGCCCTTAGTATCCCTTTTGCTCACTGGGTTCATTCGCCTCCCGATGTGTTTGCCTTCCCCTCCCTGTTACCCATGATTCCCGGTATGCTCATCTACCAGACTATTCTGGGCCTGATCAAGTTTATCAATGCCGACGGAGAGCTTGCCCAAACTATTTGGCTCACCACCGTACAAAGTGGCCTTAAGGCAACATTCATCCTGCTTTCCCTTTCGATAGGGGTCTCTCTTCCCATGTTACTGCTCGGCAAATCGAGTGTAAAAAGTACCCGCCTGCCAAAGATCTTCAAACGCGAGTTTTTTAATTTTTTGCCTGAAGAGCGCCAAAAACGCCGCTGATGCGTTTTTTTTTCCTACTTTCATAGTGGGTACCTTAATTTTACTTACGCATGAAACAGGAGATTACTGCCAATCCTTCGCAACGGCTTGCCTCGCTCGACGCGCTCAGGGGGTTCGACCTTTTTTGCCTCCTCTTCCTGGGGGGCTTCGTGAATGCACTGTCCGGGGCTGTCGATGCTCCCTGGATGGATGCTATTAACAGCCAGTTCCGACATGTGGGTTGGGAAGGGTTTGCAGCCTGGGATCTGGTGATGCCTCTCTTTATGTTTATGGCAGGTGTATCTATGCCTTTCTCCTTTGCCAAATATGGCAACGGGAACTCTTTTTTGCCCCTGTACCGGCGAATTTTTCGGAGAGTGCTTCTTCTCTGGCTATTCGGAGCCATTTGTCAGGGAAATCTGCTGGCGCTCGATCCTCAGCGGCTTCGGTTGTTCAGTAACACACTGCAGGCCATTGCTATGGGTTATGCCATAACCGCCTTGTTGGTTCTTACGCTGAAAAAGATCCCCTATCTGATTGCCGCAGCATTCGCATTACTCCTGCTCTATTGGTTCTGCATGACGTTCCTGCAGTCGGGTCAATCGGTTCCGGGTTCGTACGAGCGCGATACCAATCTTGCCGAATGGATTGACAGAGCAGTTCTTCAGCAGTGGCGCGACGGGGTTTCGCGAGATGAGAGCGGGGCATGGTCCTTTTCGGAGGGGTATCGATACACCTGGATTCTGAGCAGTCTGAACTTCGGCGTTACTGTACTGTCGGGATATCTGGCCGGTTATGTGCTTTTTACCGGTGCTTGGGCCCCGTTGAAGAAGGTGGCTGTTCTGGCAATTTCGGGTGTGGCCTCTGTGACGGCAGGTTGGCTTTGGAGTTTTAATATGCCGGTTATTAAAATGATCTGGACCAGCAGCATGACGTTGGTATCTTCGGGTTACTGTCTGCTCCTTATGGCGCTTTTTTATTATCTGATCGACTATAAAGGCTTTCAAAAAGGAATCGGTTTTCTCCGCATAATCGGTATGAACTCCATTGTTGCCTATGTTTTGGTACAGGTGGTGAACTTTCGGGCAGTAAGCCATTCGCTCCTTTTTGGCTTTGAGCAGTATCTGGGCGATTATTACAGGGCATTGCTTACCATTGCGAATTTTGCTATTTTGTACGGCCTGCTTTATCTACTGCATAAAAACAAGTTATTTATCCGACTATAGCCATGAGAATCCTCCCATTTCTCCTCTTCTGCCTTATCCTGAAAGGGTTGCCCTTCACAGCGGTTTCCGCTCAGGACGACGAGACAGCCGGGTTGCCCGACGAAGAAAGATCCTATTCTAATCCCGTTCTGGCAACCGGTGCCGATCCCTGGATTATCAAACAGGGGCCCTTTTACTACTACTGTTCGGCGGCAGGAAATGGTATTTTTGTTTCGCGTTGGGGAGCTTTGCACCGTCCCGAAGAGTCGGTTCCTGTGTGGGTAGCTCCCAGATCGGGCTGGAATACCAACTGCATCTGGGCTCCCGAACTGCATTACCTGTAAGGGCGTTGGTATATCTATTACGCTGCCGGGGTTTCGGGTCCTCCCTATATTCACCAGCGTGCAGGGGTGTTGGAATCGATTTCTGATCATCCTTTCGGCCCCTACATCGACAGGGGAATGCTCTACACCGGCGATAATCCCCAAGACAGAAGCAGCGCCAAATGGGCAATCGATCTTACGGTACTGGAGTGGAAAGGAAAGCTCTATGCCATTTGGTCGGGCTGGGAGCAGAACGAAACCACCGATAAAACCAAACAGCATCTTTACATCGCTCCAATGGACAATCCCTATACCATTTCGAGTGCCAGGGTAAAGATCTCTTCGCCCGACCAGTGGTATGAAACAGGGCCTGAATTGAATCTGAACGAAGGGCCGCAGGTGCTGAAACGACCCGCAACGCTGAAACAGCCTGGCGATCTGTATATTGTATACTCCTGTGGTCAGTCGTGGCTTCCCTCGTACCAACTCTCCTGGCTCCGGTTGCGTGATGAAAAGGCCAATCCGTTGCTTCCCCAAAGTTGGATAAAAAGCGAGACCCCCGTTTTTGTAGGAACCGATTCGGTATTCGGCGTAGGTCATGCCTCCTTCACCACCTCGCCCGATAACAAAGAGTGGTACATTGTCTATCACGCCAAAAGGAGTAAAACAGCCGGATGGGAGAGAGATGTCCGGCTTCAGCTCTTCAACTGGAACCCCGACGGCACACCCAACTTCGGAACCCCCGTCCCCTCAGGGCTTGAATTGCCGCTGCCTTCGGGAACAAAATAGTGCTCTAGTGCTTCAAAGTGCAATTGCACTAGAGCACTAGAGCACTATTCCAGGTACGTGTATCCATACAGCCCCGACCGATAGTTGGAGAGGAACTCTTTCCCCTCTTCTACGGTGATGATTCCCTGTTTTACGGAGGTGGTGACCCAGGTTTCGACGGTGCGGACCATTCGTTTTGGGTTGTATTGTACATACTCCAACACTTCGGCCACCGATTCGCCGTCGATTACCTTCTCTATCTCGTAATCTTTTTCGTACACTTTTACATGCACTGCGTTGGTGTCGCCGAAGAGGTTGTGCAGATCGCCCAGAATCTCTTGGTAGGCTCCAACCAAAAAGACGCCAATATAGTAGGGTTCTTTGCTTTTCAGTTCATGCACCGGAAGGTGGTAACTGAAGTTGCGGGTTGAGATAAAGTTGTCGATTTTTCCGTCCGAATCGCAGGTGATATCCTGCAGGGTGGCGTAGCGGTCGGGCCGTTCGTCAAGGCGACTGATGGGGACAATCGGAAAGATTTGGTCAATGGCCCAGGAGTCGGGTAACGACTGGAAGAGCGAGAAGTTGCAGAAGTATTTGTCGGACAGGAGTTTCGATATCTTTCGCAACTCTTCGGGCGAATGTTTAATCTCTTCGGCCATGGCATATACCTCGCGGGCAATAGACCAGAAAAGCCGTTCAACCTGCGCACGCGTTTTGAGGTCGAGCATACCCAGACTGAAGAGATCGAGCGCCTCTTCCCGAATCTGGAGTGCATCGTGCCAGGTTTCGAGGAGCCGGGGTTGGTTGATGTTTTCCCAAAGCTTATAGAGCTCTTCTACCAGTTCGTGGTCTTCGGCCTTTAGATCTTCATCATCTTTCCATTCAGGAGCAGAGCTGGTCTCGAGTACTTCAAAGACCAAAACTGAGTGGTGTGCGGCCAACGAACGTCCCGATTCGGTAATGATGTTGGGTTGAGGAAGGTTGTTCTTTTCGCATACATCCACCAGCGTGGAGATGGAGTCGTTTACATACTCCTGAATGGAGTAGTTCATGCTGCTTCCCGTCGAAGGAGAGCGGGTTCCGTCGTAGTCGACGCCCAAACCGCCTCCGATGTCGACAAAGTCGATATTGTACCCCATGGAACATAACTGCACATAAAATTGCGAGGCTTCACGAAGCGCGTTCTTGATCCGGCGAATCTTGGTTACCTGACTCCCGATATGGAAGTGAATCAGTCGGAGGCATTTCCGTAATTTGCTCTTCTCCAGGAAGTCTAAGGCATCGAGCAATTCGCTGCTATTCAGCCCGAATTTGCTTACATCGCCTCCCGACTCTTCCCATTTTCCACTGCCCGAGCTGGCCAGTTTAATGCGAATGCCTATGTTGGGGGTAACCTTCAGTCGTTTCGAAATGGAGGCAACCAATTTGAGTTCGTTCAGTTTCTCGATAACAATGAAGACATTCTTGCCCATTTTCTGTGCCAGAAGAGCCAGTTCAATGTAATCTTCGTCCTTGTAGCCGTTACAGATGATCAGCGATTTTACATCTACATCGATAGAGAGTACCGCGTGCAGTTCCGGCTTCGATCCTGCTTCCAGACCGATATTGAATTTTTTACCGTGGCTCACAATCTCCTCTACCACCGGACGCATCTGGTTTACCTTGATAGGGTAGATGATAAAGTTCTGGGCGGTATAGCCATACTCCTCAGCGGCCACCCTGAAACAGTTCGAGATCTTTTCGATCCGGTTGTCGAGAATATCGGGAAACCGAATCAATAATGGTGCCGTGACATCACGAACCTGTAACTCGTCGATCAACTCTTTCAGGTCGACCGAAACGGCCTCCTTTTTGGGAGTGACGGTTAGATGCCCCTTTTCGTTTATCGAAAAGTAGTTTAGACCCCATCCGTTAATGCTGTACAGCTCAGCGGAATCTTCGATGCGCCATTTTCTCATGACTTGCCAACGTGTAATTTAGTGTGAATGAAACTGCGAAAGTAACGCTAAAATAACATTAAAACGAATAGCCGGGATGATTTGCCTCGAACGTGGATATTTTCTTAAGAAACAGAGGTATGCAAGGCCGGGCAGTGTGGTACGCGTGGGTTGCCGGGCTCACATTTTGCCATGGTTTTGCATAGATATTGGCTGCTCCGACGCCGATCTATGGCATATCTTTGTTATATTTCCATGGTTATAGTAAAATCGCTCCGGTTATGCGTACCTGCTGGTTACTTCGAATTTCTCTGTTTTCTCTATTTCTGTTTGTTTCACAAGCAATTATCCTCTCTTCGCCTCTTCCGGGGCTTCGCGTGAGCCACAATCATCGGTTTTTGGTGCAGGCTCACCCGAATGCCATCCCGGCCGACAGTGAGACCGAGATTCCCTTTTTCTATCTGGGCGACACGGCCTGGGAGTTGTTTCATCGCTTAGATCGCGAGGAGGCCGATCGATACCTCTCCACCCGAGCCCGTCAGGGGTTCACGGTTATTCAGGCCGTGGCCCTTTCGGAGGTCGATGGCCACTCCGTACCCAATCCCTATGGCTTTTTACCGTTGCAAAATTTCGACCCTGCCCGCCCTGCCGTGAAGGAGGGGCCCGAAAACGACTATTGGGATCATGTAGATTATATAGTTAATCTGGCCAACCAAAAGGGGCTCTATATCGGGTTTTTGCCCACCTGGGGCAGATATTGGCACGAAACAACCGGGCAGGCGAAGCCTCTGTTTACTGCTGCCAATGCCGAAATCTATGGCGAGTTTCTCGGGAAGCGTTACAAGGAGAAGGGTATCATCTGGATTCTCGGGGGCGATCGCCAGGTAGAGAACGATGCCCAAAAGGAGATTATCAGGGCTATGGCTCGCGGGCTGCGAAAAGGCGATGGGGGCGCTCATCTGATCACCTTCCATCCCCGGGGCGGATCCGGTTCGGCCGAGCTGTTTCACAACGAGGCGTGGCTCGATTTTAATATGCGTCAGAACGGCCACCAGGCCGAATATACCGGCACCTATCAGAAGACCCTGGATAATTACCATCTTCGGCCGGTGAAGCCGGTTCTCGACGGGGAGCCGCTCTATGAAGATCACCCCCTCTCCTTTAATGCCGGAAAACTGGGCCATTCGGTGGCTGCCGATGTGAGGCGTGCCCTCTATTGGAACCTCTTCGACGGTGCCTTTGGTCATACCTACGGACACCATTCGGTTTGGCAGATGTTCGACGCTTCGAAGGGGAGGAGCCCCATAAATAATCCGCTCATGCCTTGGTACGAAGCGTTAGAACAACCGGGAGCAGAACAGATGGTGTACGGACGGAAACTGATGCTTTCCAGACCTTTTCTCTCGAGGATTCCCGATGGTTCGCTGATTGTAACCGACCGGGTGTCCACTTCGGTTCCCGGCGAAGGGCGATACCGATTTGTGGCTACCCGTGATGCAGAACAGAGTTATGCCATGATATATGTGCCTGCCGGCCGGGCTTTTACGGTTAAGACCGAGTTAATTAAGGCTGCCAAAATTAAAGCCTGGTGGTTTAACCCCCGCAACGGGGAGGCTCGTCTGCTCGAAACCTTTGTCAATGAGCCAACCCGTACCTTTCTCTCGCCCGATAAGGGTGAGGCGCTCGATTGGATTCTGGTGCTCGACGACGCCTCGAAAAAGTACCCGGCTCCCGGGAGGGTCCGGCTTTGATCCTATACTTTTAATACAATGGTTATGAAGAGAATGCAATGGTTTTGGCTGATTCCCCTGATTGCTTGGGGAGGCGTTCTGTCGGCCGGGTCGGTACCCCTTATGGCGAGTGAGGCAGTGCCCGTTTCCGCACCGGAAACGGCGCAGGCGGTTATGCTGGGGCAAGGAATCAATATCAGCCACTGGCTCTCCCAAAGTGAACGCAGAGGCGCCGAACGTGTGGCCTGGTTTACCCGTGACGATGTGGCGGTTCTGGCCTCGCTGGGGTTCGACCATCTGCGTATTCCGGTTGATGAAGAGCAGATGTTCCTGGAAAACGGGAAAAAGGATGCCGAGGCGTTTGCTTTGTTGCACAGCGCATTGGGATGGTGCATGGAGTTTGGGCTCAAGGCGGTGGTCGATCTCCATATTTTGCGGTCGCACCACTTTAATGCCGAGGTAAAGCCCCTCTTTACCGAAAAAAAGGCACAGGAGCAGTTTTATGCCTGTTGGCGATTGCTTTCGGGAGAGTTGCGACGCTATCCCATCGATAAGGTAGTGTATGAATTAATGAACGAACCTGTGGCAGATGAGGCTGAAACCTGGAATCGGATTGTGTTGCGTTGTCTGGAAGAGGTTCGCAAGCGCGAACCCGACCGTACCGTGATTATAGGGTCGAACCGTTGGCAAAATTTTGCAACGGTAAAAGATCTTCGGTTTCCTGAGGGAGATAAAAATTTGATTATCAGTTTTCACTACTATGAGCCCTTTATGCTTACCCACTACAAGGCTTCGTGGACCGATAACAAATATTACACGGGACCGGTTCACTATCCGGGGCTGTTGGCCGACAAAGAGGAGTTCGGTGGGTTGCCCCGCGAGATGCAGGAAAAATTCGGGTGGATGACCTCTCAAACCAACAGTGCGGAAAAGATTGCCGCCGATTTTGCGAAGGTGGCCGAAGTGGCCGGGAAGTGGGAGCTTCCGGTTTACTGCGGCGAATTTGGTTGCATTGATCAGGCGCCGGAAAAGGATCGGAATGCCTGGTATCGCGACATGGGCGCAGTTTTACGCCGTTTTGGTTTTTCGTATGCAGCCTGGGATTATAAGGGCAGTTTTGGCATCAGACGCAACGGAGAGTGGGTTTGGCCAGTTGTGGAGGCACTAACGCAGCAGCGGGGCGACAGTTCGGTTCGGCCGCTGGCACTTTCGCCGCTTACCCCCAAGTATTTTCAGTTTCGTGCCAACCCTACCCTCCTGATCACCTCGGCCGAACATTACGGGCTGCTGTTAAACCGGGCCATCGATGCAGACCGCTATCTGGAAACGCTGGCTTCCGACGGGCTTAATCTTACCCGGATCTTTTCGGGAGCCTACGTAGAGCCTGCCCATGCCTTCAATATTGCCAACAATACGCTGGCTCCGGCTCCTGGCAACTTTCTGGCCCCCTGGAAACGCTCCGATCTGCCTGGTTATGCCGGAGGGGGTAACAAGTTTGATCTTTCGCAATGGAATCCGCTCTACTTTGAGCGACTTCATCATATCCTGCAGAAAGCATCGGAGCTGGGCATTGTGGTTGAACTTACTCTCTTCTGCCCCATGTACGATGAGGCGCAGTGGGTCCTTTCGCCCATGAATGCGGTGAATAATATGCAGAAATCAGGAGATGTTTCGCGAAATGAGGTGTACCGTCTCGATAAAGACTCTCTCCTTCTGAAGGTACAGGAGCGGCTGGTTGCCAAGCTGGTGGCCGAGTTGAACGGGTACGACAATCTCTATTTCGAAATCTGTAATGAGCCCTATTTCGGGAATGTAGATATGGCCTGGCAACACCGGGTTACCGATTGGATTGTGGCTACGGAAAATCGCCTCCCTAAAAAACACCTTATTTCTGTGAATGTGGCCAATGGTTCGGCTAAGGTAGAAAATCCCCATGCCTCATGGAGCCTTCTCAATTTTCACTACGCATCCCCTCCAACCGCCGTTGCGCAAAACAGCCATCTGCCCTGTGTAGTGGGTATGAACGAAACCGGTTTTAAAGGAACCGGAAACGATTATTACCGTACCGAAGCCTGGGAGTTTATGCTGGCGGGCGGAGGCCTCTATAACCACC
>CAYVJA010000052.1:16849-17668 GCA_964451605.1 uncultured Bacteroidales bacterium
GGAGGGGTGGAGTACAGAAAACAGATGGGCTTTATGAAAAGGTTTTTGGAAATGCATCCCTTTATCTCCATGCAACCCGTGGCCAATCCCGGCACTGTGCTTACAGGCGGTGTGCCTGAGTCAGTCACCCCCTGGCTTTTGGCAGCAAATGGTAAAGCCTATGCGCTCTATCTTCGGAAGAGCAGCTCGATGCTGAAGTTCTCCCTTCCCGCAGGTCGATATCGTATCAGGGCAGCCTCTCCTGCAAAGTCAGAATGATTCTCGGCTCGAACCGTGCAACATTCCGGAGGAGAACTATCTTTGGCCATTGAGGCACCGCAGCCCTCCGATTTGGCCGTTTCCATTCTGTTGCTGCGTTGAGAAGAGCTCTGTATGCGCCACGAAATGCCACTTTCTTCCCAATTACCCCATCAGGAACCCGATTTTTTGGGACTCCTGATTGCCGAATTGGCCAAGAAGGTGGGATGGGGCGACCCGGCTCAGTGGAGTTCGAGCCAGCTTCGCATTCTCGAAGAGCAGATTGAGGGTTGTACCCGTATCAGGATCAGTGAATATACCCTCCGAAGGATTATACACCGACAGGTGGCCAACCCTCAGATGGCTACCCGCAATGCCCTTGCCCGGTTTGTGGGGTATGAGAGCTGGTACCACTTTACCCAGTGGGCCAATGAGCTGCTTCGGGAGAGGGATGTCGGCGAGAAAGCTCCGGCGATTGAGTCGGCATGGGTGGATAGTTTGCACTGCGACACCCCCGAAGAGAGGCAATCAGACAAAGAGGAAGCCGCTCCGCTTATTAGCACCGATAAAGGCACTCTTTTG
>CAYVJA010000052.1:17678-18813 GCA_964451605.1 uncultured Bacteroidales bacterium
CCCGGATACCTACGTTGGGATGGATTGTAGCAGGGGTGGTGCTGGCAGTGATCGTATGGCCATGGCTGGTGCCCGGGCGGTTTAGGCTGGTGGCTGCGTACCAAACCAACACCTCTCCTCTTGAGGTGAAGTTTTCGTGGCAATACCCGTTTTGGGTTACCGACAGTCTCTTTTTGGAAATAGACAGCTATAATGAAAGGAGCCGGTTTGCCCTTCCGGCATCGAAAGGAACCATGCAGCATACTTTTATGATTCCCGCCTCATCGGAGGTCCGGTTGGTTTACAAGAATCGCGTAAAAAAGCGTTTGCGCATCAGGGTGCCATCGAAAGATTGGGTGATTGTAACCAAAACAGCCGCCAACTACTGGTTTTTTCTCGAAAAAGACCCCCTGTTTCTGGAGGAGGGCGCTTTCCGTTTCCCTTCCAGACTGGCCAGAGAGTACAATCTTTCGCCCCTGAATCCCTCCATTCATTTTCGCTATATTGGTGATAATCTGGCCGACGGAAACCGTTTTCGGTTTGAGACAATTGTGCGAAATGCCCGTATTGACGGGGCCGTTCCCTGTTACGATATTGAGGTAGAGCTCTATACACATAACGGGATGTTTCGCACCGGTATTAATGCCGGAACCTGCAGTTCTCAATTGCGGGCTGTTGCCTCCGATAAAGAGGTTCGGGGCGAATTTTCTGATCTCTCGGCACTCTCGGGCATGGATACCGAAGAGTGGCAACATCTCATTATGGAGGCTCGCGATAAAACGCTCCGATTCTCTGTAAACGGAACTCTCTTGCTCACTTTGCCCTACCGTGCTCCGCTCGACTCTCTCTATGGATTTGATATTCGGTGTAAAGGGTTTGGCCGGGTAAGCCGGGTGGCTCTTTACGATGGATCCGACGCAGTGCGTTATCTGGAAAATTTCGGGGAGGAGGCCCAAGAATTATGAGCCGAAAATGTCACGACTTTGCCAAGGTTTTGGGGCCGACTTCAGGTGGCGTATGCTCTACTTTTGTATTACAAACCGGAATCATGAAACGGCTTCTTTGGCTGGTAACAGTGCTCTGTCTTGCTTTTTGTCTGATGGGAGTGTCGGTGGCGCAGATGCGCCACAACGCCATTCCTCTAACGGGCTATGGG
>CAYVJA010000053.1:0-13865 GCA_964451605.1 uncultured Bacteroidales bacterium
CTGCCTGACATCACCATAGTATCCGGCTTTTTCCATCCAAAAAGTATCAAGCGCCGCATACAATGGAGGAAAAAGGGGATCGACCGTCCTGCAGAGTGAATCGGGAGGCAAATGGGATTCGCGCACCCCGGCCGTAGAAACGGTACAAAAAAGTGACAACAGAAGAGGCAGAAGAGCCGTCAGGATACGCATAGCTTAGCTGATTCGGAACACTATTCCCATTCAATCGTTGCAGGAGGTTTCGAACTGATATCGTACACAACGCGGTTAACCCCGCGAACTTTACGAATAATTTCGTTCGAAACCCTGGCAAGAAAATCATACGGAAGGGGTGCCCAATCGGCAGTCATGGCATCAGTTGAAAGAACGGCACGAAGTGCCACTGCATTTTCGTAGGTGCGCTCATCGCCCATAACACCCACCGAACGAACCGGCAACAACACCACAAACGCCTGCCAAACCTTCTCGTACAGACCCTCCTCGCGAAGCGATTGTACAAAGATATGGTCGGCCTCCTGCAACACCCGTACTTTCTCGCGCGTAATGTCGCCCAGAATCCGCACACCCAGACCGGGACCCGGGAAGGGATGGCGGTTCAACAGATCGGGCATCATATTGAGAGCACGGCCTACCCTGCGCACCTCATCCTTAAAGAGCAAACGAAGCGGTTCTACTAACTTAAGCTGCATCTTTTCGGGTAATCCGCCCACGTTGTGGTGCGACTTGATAACAGTGCCGGTGATGGAGAGTGACTCAATGATATCAGGATATATGGTGCCCTGAGCCAACCATTTAATACCCTGTATCTTATTGGCTTCTTCCTCGAAAACATCTATAAAGCCTTTCCCGATAATTTTGCGTTTCTTTTCAGGATCGGAAACATTAGCCAAAGCGTTCAGGAAACGATCGCTGGCGTTTACCCCAATTACATTTAACCCAAGGTGCTCGTAATTCTTCAACACGGTTTCGAATTCGTACTTCCGTAACAGTCCGTGATCGACAAAAATGCAGGTAAGATTTTTCCCGATGGCTCTGTTGAGTAATACTGCAGTTACCGAAGAGTCTACTCCTCCCGACAGGCCTAAAACCACTTTATCGTTCCCGATGGTCTGTTTTAACTCAGCCACAGTGGTTTCGATAAACGAATCAGGTGTCCAGTTGCAGGAGCAGCCGCAAATACGGACCAGGAAGTTCTGCAAAATTTTCGGGCCCTCCTCTGTGTGAAAGACCTCCGGATGAAATTGTACACCCCAACTGTTTTCACCGGCAATTTTATAGGCAGCCGCCTTAACATCGCGTGTACTGGCAATTACACCGAATCCTTCGGGAAGTGAGGTAATAGAATCACCATGCGACATCCAAACCTCCGAAGAATTCTTTACTCCTTCGAATAGAGCACAATCGGACGAAACCGATAAGATTTCTCGACCATATTCTCTGGAATGGGTGGGTTCAACACTTCCACCGGCCTGATGTACCATAAGTTGCGCACCGTAACAGATACCCAGAACGGGAAATTTCCTGCGAATGGCGTCCAGATCTACCTTGAAGGCCTGCGGGTCGTAAACCGAAAAGGGACTGCCCGACAGAATCACCCCTTTTACTCCTTCGGTCGATTCAGGGAATTTGTTATACGGCAGAATCTCACAGTAGACATTCTGTTCGCGAACCTTTCGTCCAATTAATTGCGTTGTTTGTGATCCAAAGTCGAGAATAATAATTTTTTCGATCATTGCGAAAGAGATATACGATGGGATAAAAAAACAAAATTACGATTTCTGTGCATCTATCTACAAGAAAAGGCTGTCGAAGTTATCAACAGCCTTTTCGCGAGGGAGAAACTCCCTGAGAAAACTACTCTTCAAACCCTGCATCTCCCGTATCAATCGGATCAATGGCATCCTCCTCTGTATCGGAACCAAAGGAGGTGTCGTCGCTTACAGGATCATTATCGCCAAATTCTTTTTCAAATTCCTCTTCAGTCAGATTATCAATTTTCACATCAACCTTGATTAGGTAAGTGGTGTCGGGGGTATCGAGCGTTATAGCATAGAAAAACTCCTGATTTGGCTTGGTAACTTTGATAACGTGATCGTTATAGCCACCGGGATACTGCGCTTTAATCTCATTGAGAATCTCCTGAGAACAATTTTTGTAACTGATTACGATCCTTCTTTTTGTGTTCATTTGAAATGCAGGTTAAACAATATTTACGGGGCACCCCCAGATTATCCGAAAAGTGAACGGGCGGCAAAACCCCGTATCAAAATTCGCGGCAATGTAAATACAATTTGCGCAGATTTCAAAGCACAATTTTCGAAAAAAAATCAGGAAAAACCCAGAACGGCCTGCCTGATGGCCACCAGACGATGCAAAAGGCTTTTCGCCTCAGAAAGAGGCAGCATATTTGCCCCATCCGATTTGGCCATAGCCGGGTTGGGATGGGTCTCCATAAAGAGACCGTCGACACCTGCTGCCACCCCTGCACGAGCCAGTGTTTCAATCATTTCAGGCATACCGCCGGTAACTCCGGAAAGTTGATTGGGCTGTTGAAGCGAATGGGTAATATCTAACACTACAGGATAGCCCATGCGCTGCATCACCGGAATACCTCTGAAATCGACCAACAGATCCTGATAGCCAAAAGTGGTGCCCCTTTCGGTCAGCATAATCTTGCGATTCACCGTTGCCACCTTATCGGCGGCAAAGCGCATAGCTTCAGGTGCAAGAAACTGCCCTTTTTTAATGTTCACCACTTTGCCCGTAGCCGCAGCGGCCATCAACAAATCAGTCTGTCTGCACAAGAATGCAGGAATCTGGAGCACATCTACAAAGGGAGCCGCCATGGCAGCCTCGGCCTCCGAATGAATATCGGTTACCACCGGTATCCGAAGGGTATCGCGAACCTCTGCCAGGATGGAAAGGGCTTCCAAATCGCCGATTCCGGTAAAAGAGTCGAGTCTCGACCGGTTGGCCTTTTTATAGGAGGCCTTGAAAATAAAGGGAATCTCCAGTTCGGAGGTGATTTCCTGCAAGGTTTTGGCAATGGAGAGGGTAATCTCCCGTCCTTCGCAAACGCAAGGGCCTGCCATCAGAAAAAAATTGTTCGAACCGTAGGAGGCCAGAAAGGGAATGTTGTACATCATAAACGAATTGACGGTTAATAGCCATATTTTTTTTGCCACCGCTTGCGAAGGAATTCAGCACTCTCCTTTTCACGGGCATTCGACTGAGGCGTGTAAAAACAATGACCCGAAAGAAGGTCGGGCAAGAACTCCTGCTCTACAAAGTTAAGCGGATAATCGTGCGCATATTTGTAATCGTGACCATATCCCAGCTTTTTCATCAGCGAGGTGGGGGCATTACGTAGGTGCAACGGAACCGGCAGATTACCTGTCTCTTCGACAGTACGCAATGCCTGATCGATTGCCAGGTATGCCGAATTGCTTTTCGGTGAAGTGGCCAGATAAAGGGTTGTTTCGGCAAGAGGAATCCGAGCTTCGGGCATCCCTATCTGGTGAACCGCCTGAAAACAGCTGTTTGCCAGGAGTAAGGCATTCGGGTTTGCCAGGCCGATATCTTCGGAGGCCAGAATGATTAAACGCCGGGCCACAAACAGAGGATCCTCGCCCCCGTGAAGAATCCGGGCAAGGTAATAGATAGCGGCATTAGGGTCGCTACCACGAACCGACTTTATAAAGGCAGAGATCAGATCGTAGTGTTGCTCGCCATCTTTATCGTAGAGCGAGAGATTCTGTTGCAACCTTTCCATCACCATACTATTGGTAATGATCAGGGTCTGAGAACTCTTCTCCTCCGCCGGGGAAGTCTTCTGCTGAGGGAGATTTTGCGAAGCCAATTCCTGTGTGACCACCAGTTCCAGAAGATTCAGCAACTTACGGGCATCTCCTCCCGAATAACGGAAAAGCGCCTCATATTCGCGTACCTCTACCCTGTGCCGCTGCATCAGTAAATCGGTTGCGAGCGCACGATCGACAATCTCTTTCAAATCGGCCTCTTCGAGGGGTTTAAGCACATAAACCTGACAACGCGACAAGAGAGGTGAGATCACCTCGAACGAGGGATTCTCCGTTGTTGCCCCTATCAGTGTAACCAGACCCATCTCGACGGCACCCAGCAGAGAATCCTGCTGCGATTTACTAAACCGGTGAATTTCGTCGATAAACAGAAGCGGATTGGGTTTATCGAAGAACTGCTGCTGTTTTGCTTTTTCAATGGTTTCACGCACATCTTTAACACCCGAATGTACAGCACTCAGAGCAAAAAACGGTCGATTCAGCAAGGAGGCAATGATGCGGGCCAATGTGGTTTTTCCCACTCCGGGGGGGCCCCAGAGAATGAACGACTGAAGACGTCCGGCCACAATCATCTGGCGCAATACCCCTTTTTCTCCCACCAAATGTTTCTGCCCGGCGTAATCGTCGAGCGTAGTGGGGCGCATTCTGTCGGCCAGCGGTTGATTCATTCCAGCGAAAACAACAAGGTTTGGGCTTCAAAGGTAGCTAAATTCAACGCTTATTTGCCTATTTTTGTGCAATTATGGCACTGCCGGTATCGCTTCACTTCATCCGACTGGGATATGCAAAGAGATGATTCTATCATAGTTCCGACTTCGCTTAGCCGACTGTACCGCAAGTTGTTAAAAAGCAGCAGGACCTTCCTCACCCGCGAAGATACGGCCTACATCCGTAAAGCCTTTTACCTGGTATGGAACCATTCGGGCAAGACCTCGTATGGCGAAGAGATGGTTGCAAGATCACTTGAGGTAGCGGTTATCTGTGCTTCCGAACTGGGGCTGAGGAGTACCTCCATTGTAAGTTGTATTTTATTTCCTCTTGTAGGGTGTAAGGAGCTCACGTGCGACGAGATCAGAAAAGAGTTTGGCGATAAGGTAGCCGATATCTCCTCCAGTCTGGCTTTAATCACCGAAATGGAGACAAAAGCCAACCAGAATCAGGGAGAAAACTTCAGAAAGTTACTCTTCTCTGTGGTCGAAGACATTCGGGTAATCCTGATTAAACTCGCAGAGCGCCTTCACGCTATGCGAACCCTCAGTGCGAAAGAGGCCGCCGAAGAACGCGTTCGCTTCTCGCTCGAAACCTTTCAGCTTTACGCTCCTTTGGGCCACCGGCTGGGACTCTATACGCTGAAATCGGAACTCGAAGACCTGGCACTCAAGCACACGCAACCCGAAGCGTATGCCACCATCGAACGTAAACTGGCCGAAACCACTTCGAGCCGTAATCGGGTAATTCGTGAGTTTATCCATCCTATTCGTGAAGAGTTAGCCCGTCTGGGCTTCGATTTTGAGATAAAAGGGCGATTGAAATCGATCTTCTCCATCTACAATAAGATGCGGAAACAGAACATCGATTTCGAAGAGGTGTTCGACCTTTTTGCCATTCGCATCATACTGAACTCACCTGCGGAAACCGAAAAGTCCGACTGCTGGAGGGTATTCTCGGTGGTAACCGACTTCTATCAGCCAAATCCTCTGCGGATGCGCGACTGGATATCGGTACCCAAAAGTAATGGGTATGAGTCGTTACACACTACAGTGGTTATGACCGGAGGGCGTTGGGTAGAGGTGCAGATCAGAACGGCACGCATGAATGAGATTGCCGAGAAAGGGCTTGCTGCCCATTGGAAGTATAAAGGGGGCCACTCCGATCAGGGTCTTGAAACCTGGCTTGCCAAGATCCGGGAAGTGGTAGAGACCCCGGATCCCGATGCCCATGCCTTCATGGACAACGTAAAGCTGAATCTCTACGCCAAGGAGGTATTTGTCTTCACCCCTACGGGCGATTTAAAACAATTGCCAGCAGGGGCCACTGTGCTTGACTTTGCCTTCGAGGTACACTCTCGTTTAGGAGCAAGTTGCACGGGTGCGAAAGTGAACGGAAAGGTGGTTCCCATCCGCTATGTATTGCAAAACGGCGACAAGGTAGAGATACTATCCGCCAAATCGCAAAAGCCAAAAAAAGATTGGCTGTCGATTGCAGTGACATCGAAAGCCAAAGGGAGAATCAGAGCCTATTTGCGCGAAGAGGAGAAGAAAAACTCCGAGTTGGGTAAAGAAGAGTTGCAGCGAAGGTTTAAAAACTGGAAGATTGCCCTCGATGATGCAGCACTACTCAAAATCATGAAGTTTCTGAAGGCGAAATCGGTTACCGAAGTATACGGATTAGTCGCAGAAAATCGGATCGACCCGCTCATCCTGAAAGAGCTGTTTGCAGATAAACCTGATCGGGAAGAAGCCTCGAAACAACCCGAAAGAATTGACGAGCAGGCAGTTTCAAACCTGATAAAGACTCCGGTCTACGAACAGGCCCACGACTATCTGTTGATCGACGAAAATATCTCGAATGTTAATTATAAGCTGTCCCCATGCTGCAATCCGATTTTTGGCGATCCCATTTTCGGATTTGTCACCATTCACGACGGGATCAAGGTTCACCGCACCAACTGTCCCAATGCCAAACAGTTGATGGAGAAATTCGGATACCGCGTAGTGAAGACCCGCTGGGCCAAATCGGACGGGAAAGCCCTCTACCCGGTAGAGCTACTCATAACCGGAATCAACGATATCGGCCTGATCAGTCGCATAACCGACGAAATGGGACACGATTCCACCGTAAGCATGCGCTCCATCAACGTCCGGACCGAAGGTCAACTCTTCGAAGGAAACCTCTCGCTCCTGGTCAGCGACATTCAACATCTCGACAACCTGATAGCACGACTGAAAAAGATAAAAGGAATTATTAATGTATCACGGAATTAATGGTTAATGATTCGCTGGCGCGCAAGTAGTTAATAAGCTGGCGCGCAGCACCAGAGCACTAGAGCACTAGAGCACCAAAGAATTAAAGAATTGTTTATGACTGTATTAGCTAAGTGGATTTTGAAGAAATGGGGATGGAAGCTCTCCGGCACGTTGCCCGATCTCCATCATCTGAAGGTTGTGGTGATTTCGGCTCCTCATACAAGTATGTACGATTATGTGATTGGCCGGCTTTTTTACTTTGCCAACCGGGTTGATGCTCGTGTGATGATTAAAAAGGAGCTCTTCTTTTTTCCGTTGGGGCGGATACTCAGAAGTATCGGGGCTTTCCCTGTAAATCGGGGAAAATCGACCGGAATTGTCGATCAGATTGTGGAGAATTTTAAGAACAGTTCCTCCCTGATTCTCACGATTACCCCGGAAGGGACCCGCAAGAAGACCAAACATTGGAAAAAAGGGTTCTACCAGATTGCTACGCAGGCAGGAGTGCCGATTCTCCCCTCCTATTTCGATTATAAGAGAAAGGTTATCGGGGTTGGACCCTTGTTCTACCCTACGGGGAATTACGAAAAAGATCTCTTTGAGTTGCAGAAATTCTTTGTAGGGGTAACCGCACGACATCCCGACCAGTTCTATTTGCCTCCGGAGGTAATCAATGCAGTAGCGGGCAACAGCAACGATCCCGCTGCCGTGCCCATTACAGAGCCATAACTATTTCAGGTTAATCGGAACAACCGCAACCGCTGCAACCCCCGCCATTGCAACTGCTTTCGCTGTCGCATCCGCTCTGGCAACCGCCGGCACCGTGGATATGGCCGTGGGCCAGTTCTTCGGCCGAAGCGTCACGGATTTCAACCACTTTTCCGGTGAAAAAGAGGTCGTCGCCGGCAAGGGGGTGGTTAAAGTCCATAACCACGGCATCATCGCCAATCTCGATTATCACTCCCTCCAACCGGTTTCCCAGATGATCGAGCATGGGAATCATATTGCCAACTACAAGCAAGTCGGGATCAATCTCTCCATCAGACGAAGCAAATGCCGATTTGGGCACCTTCACAACTGCATCATCTTCTACTTCACCGTAGGCCTCTTCGGCCTTCAGCCGGAACGAGAAGTCGTCGCCCACGCTGAGCCCCGAGATATTCTCTTCAAATTTGGGAAGCAGATTACCTGCCCCATATAAAAAAACCAACGGCCGATCGGCCGTCACAGTTTCAATAACCTCTCCTGATACATCACCCTCACGCAGTTGATAAGAGAGAGATACCACCTTTTTGTTTGAAATTACCATAAATCAATGTTTAGACGGGCAAATTAACGCCTTTCGGACGAGGTTTCAAAATAAATTTCTTCTCGTAAAAAAAATTATCGAAAAAATTAGATTATCTGAAAGTAATACATCATCTTTGCCGTGAAATTTTTTAATTCTTTAATTTTTTTTTCTCATGAAAGGAACAGTAAAATGGTTCGATTCTGCTAAAGGTTATGGTTTTATCCATACAGCAGAAGAAGGTGATGTGTTTGTACATTACTCAGGAATCGCCAAAGATGGTTTTAAGTCTCTGCAGGAAGGTGATGAAGTTACCTTTGAAATCACTGATGGCAAGAGAGGACCCCAGGCCGTTGACGTTAAATTAGCCGAATAATTGAAAGGACTTTTTAAAGATTCGTTTTAACGCTACTACACCCTAAAAAGAAAGCTGCTCCTAAGGCAGCTTTCTTTTTGTGTTTTAGGGGAACCACAGGTCGTCGGGAGTCAGATCGCAGGCTGTAACCATCTCGATACAATACTCCAGTTTCCCGATTTTAGGATCGCCATTGTTGGTTCCAAAAGCAAACTTCACATTTCTCTTTTTAGCCGCCTTAATAAAGGCAGCACTTGGAATTCTGTAACGGGCATTAATCTCCAGAGCAATCTTATTCTTCACCAGCGCATCAATAACACGGTTCATCCGGGCGGTTGTCCAGAGCTGATCGTAAGCGGGGGCAAGCGTATCGGGGAGAAACGTGGGATTCACATAGACATCTATGGGTTCTTCATTCAACACCTTCACAATATTATCGACAATCTGATCCATGTACTTTTCGCGGGGAATATCCACAAAGGTCTCTTCCGGCATCCATAGACGTGTACGACGCTCTTTGTGATCAATAAAAGTCATAGCATCAGTGAAGACATAGTCGAACTGCTTGCGGGCCGAGTCGGAGAAGGTCTTAGGCCACTCTCGCCCCTCACCCTGCATAGCAAAGAAGAAGGGCATATGTTTGGTACTGTCGCGGTAGGCAAAAACCCCGGCATCGTCGGTAACGGGGAAGCCGATTCCGCAATTGGGAGCAATTCCATACACAATTCCCACCTGCATACTGTGAGCATGTGCCTCTTCTTTACCCCAGCCCTTCAAATGAACATGATAGTCGATCAGCGGAAAGTTTCGCTGTTGGAAGCGAATTACTGAGTCGGATTGCTCATCCTGAGCCAGGAAGGAAGAATCGACAGGGAGATCGCGCGAAAGCTTGGCAATCTGCATATTGCGCCAGGCCACTTCGCCACTCACATTTTGAATGGCAATCTGACCGCCGATAAAGCGCATATTGCGATGCTCCTGGATACGGAATGGCTTTTCAGGTTCCATATAGCGCACCACCGGCATGGTATCGATCATTATCTCTATCTGTTTTCCCACAACCCGAATCTGTATGGGAATCCATTCGCCGTTCTTCCCCATCGACTTGTAAAGATTTCTGATGCCGGCAAGACTACCGGTTTTCCTTTTATCCGAAAGAGTATCGCTGTTATTGATCAGAATCTCGTAGCCGGTGCGCATACGCGATGTATGAACCCAAATAGAGCCTGCCCCCCCTTCGCCACTCTTTACCTCAGCACGAAGGAGAAAATTGTCGTAGTATCCCGATTCCGGTTCGCCGGCATAGAACATCATATCGGTTTCGCCATGCAGCGTCAGAGGGCCTCTTACCGACAGGGTATCGGTTTTCTGTACACTCTCCACCGTCCAGTCGGACATATCGTACCAGACAAGCGAATCGACTGGCGCCGGAGTTTCAGGGTTCTCTTTTCTATTCGGAGTACAGGACAGAAGCAGGGAAAAAATGAGGAGGAGGGGAAGAATAGCGAGGCGCATGATGAAGGTATATTAGCCCATGAAGGGTACTAGTTGTTGTTTAAGGGCGGTTTGAAGTGACGGAGTAGCGGGTACCAGAGGCAGTCGGAGACAGTTTTCGGAGATTCCGAGAAGGGAGAGGGCTGCTTTTACACCAACGGGATTTCCTTCAGCAAAAAGAGTACTGAAGAGTTCTGTCAGAGAATAGTGAATGGCACGGGCATCGGCAATTCTATTCGCCAGGGCAGCCCTGATCATTTGCGAAATCTGAAAAGGAACAGCGTTGGCGGCCACAGAGATAACGCCCGTAGCACCCAACACTGTCATGGGGAAAGCAAGATGGTCGTCGCCCGAAATAACGAAAAAACCGGCGGGTGCTCCCTTAATCAACTCCATAGCCTGAGCCAGATTACCGGAGGCCTCTTTTACTGCGGCTATATTGGGATGCGATGCAAGCCGCAGGGTGGTTTCGGAAACCAGATTAACACCTGTACGTGAAGGCACGTTGTACAAAATCACCGGAAGAGGACTGGCATCGGCTACACGCGAATAGTGTTCGAACAGTCCTTGCTGGGAGGGCCGGTTGTAATAGGGAGTCACCGAGAGAAGGGCCGAAACACCCGAAAAATCGGTTGCCGAAAGGGTTTTCACTACCGCCAGAGTATCATTTCCCCCAACTCCGGCAACAACCGGAACCGAACCTGCCGAAACCTCAACAATGTGACGAAGAATGGCCGATTTTTCGGAAGGGGTAAGAGTAGGCGTTTCGGCGGTGGTGCCAAGGGCAACCAGATAATCAACGCCGCCCTTAATAACATATTCAACCAATTGGGTAAGTGCCCTGAAATCTACAGAGCCGTCGGCCGTGAAGGGAGTTGCCAGCGCAACTCCTGTCCCTTGAAAAGTGAATGAACGCATAGGGGGTTTTTAACGTGTCGGTGTGGAATTATTATCGGCAAACATAGTCAGCAAATTTTGCATTTGCATACAAAAAGCATAGCGGTCTTTCCCCGCATGGTGATTCAACATAAAATCGAAAAGCGTCTCTCTGGCCTGACTCCATGGGCCCACCTTAAACCCGGCCTTCGACATTACTGTAATATAGCGAACCGGGAAAAGCCGGGGATCGTCTGGCACGAACAACAGATGAAACGGCTCTTCAATAAACGTCCGGACATCCCGGGTTTCAGGAACCATTCGCCAACTTAAGTCGCGATTGCGAAAAAAGGTCACCTCCACCTGATCCGACTTTCCGGACAGGGGTTTACCCGTTCGGTTCCAAACCAGAAGAGAGATACGCGACGCAGAACAGAAGAGAGAGGGTAATGTATCGAGAAGCCTTTGAAACTCCAGCTCTGTGAAAACGCGACAGAAAACGCCAACGGTTTCGGCCTTTTCGAAAGTTACCAGCGAAGCTCGCGGACGGCGATTAACCGAGGCCTTCCTGAGCAGCCGCTCGCCAAAATGGCTCCTTATCTTCGAAATTATATCCATTGGTTATTCTATTAGCCTCGGGGCAAAGGTAAAAAAAGGAGTTTTAATTACCGTAGCCCGGAAAATATATTCCATACCGCAGACTGGCCTTTTTGAGAAAAACCCTTACATTTGTGCCAATTAAACTATCTGTTTGTAACATACTTTAAACCATAGAATCGTGGATATTTTCGAAAGAATCACAAAACAGGGAGAAGGACCCCTTGGTCAATACCGTAAAAACGCACACGGCTACTTCATGTTCCCAAAACTCGAAGGCGACATTAATCCCCGAATGAAGTTCAGGGGAAAAGAGGTGTTGGTATGGAGTTTAAATAACTATCTCGGTCTGGCTAATCACCCCGAAGTCCGTAAGGCCGATGCCGAGGGCGCAAAAAAATGGGGGCTGGGTTATCCCATGGGAGCCCGGATGATGTCGGGTCAAACATCTCTTCACGAACAATTAGAGAGAGAGTTGGCTTCGTTCGAGCAAAAAGAGGATGCCTTCCTGCTCAACTATGGCTACCAGGGTATGATTTCTATCATCGACAATCTGGCCGGCCGTCACGATGTTATTGTATACGACTCCGATAACCATGCCTGCATCATGGATGGTATGCGTCTCCATCTGGGGAAAAGATTTGTCTATCAGCACAATGATATGGATTCGTTCGAAAAGGCCATGGAGCGTGCTACACGCATTACCGAAGAGACCGGCGGAGGAATCCTGGTTATCACCGAAGGTGTATTCGGAATGGTAGGCGACTTAGGTGCCCTCGACAAAATTGTAGCTTTTAAGAAGAAATTCAACTTCCGCCTGCTCATTGATGATGCACACGGTTTTGGTACCATGGGTCCGAACGGTAGAGGAACTTCCGAATATTACGGACCCGAAACCATGGAAGGAGTTGACCTCTATTTCGGAACCTTTGCCAAATCGATGGCCGGAATCGGTGCTTTCATTGCCGGCCCCGAATCCATTATCAACTACCTGCGTTACAATATGCGTTCGCAGACTTACGCCAAGTCGCTTCCCATGCCCATGGTCGAAGGGTTGTTGAAACGTCTCGAGTTGCTCAAAAACTGCCCCGAATTGCGTGAACGCCTCTGGACCATTGCCCATGCTCTGCAGAATGGTTTCCGCAAGTTAGGATTCGACACCGGAAAAGGAGGCTCGCCGGTTACGCCTGTCATGATGAAAGGGACGGTTCCCGAAGCCACAAACGTTATTCTCGATTTACGTGAAAACTATAACATATTCTGCTCGGTTGTTGTCTATCCTGTTGTTCCCAAAGGGATGATTATGTTCAGGGTAATTCCTACTGCCGCACACTCTCTCGAGGATGTTGAGCTCACTCTCAAAGCCTTTGCAGAGGTGAAAGAAAAACTTGCTGCCGGAAAATACGAAGGCGATCAGGTTCGCATGGCCTAACGAATCCGACCTCCTCCCCAAAAAGGCCGTCTCCGCATGGAGATGGCCTTTTTTGACCTACTTTATCGTAAATTGTTATGTTTAGCTTTCTGTCGCTCCGGATCATAGATATAGTCGACATCCTGTTGGTTGCCTATCTGATGTATCAGATTTACCGGATGATCAAGGGGACCGTGGCTATGAACATTGCCATTGGCATTGTGGGAATCTACGCCATATGGCTCTTCGTGGAGGTTCTGCAAATGCAGCTGATGAGTGCCATCTTCAGGCAGGTAATGAGCCTGGGTATGATAGCGCTGCTCATCCTGTTTCAACAAGAGATCCGCCGATTCCTGCTCATGGTAGGGTCGCGCTATCTCTCCCGCTATAAGCAGTCGATTGAACGAATCTTCTCGCACGACGAACCTCAGGCAACGGTAAAAATTAACGCCATAGCCCGCGCCTGCGAAGAGATGTCGCATACCCGGACAGGGGCCCTTATTGTCATTACGCGCGAATCGGACTTGCAGGCCGTAGTAGAAACCGGGGTAGTGCTTAACGCAGAAACAACCGGCCCGCTGCTTCTCAACATCTTCTTTAAAAACTCGCCCCTCCACGATGGCGCAGTCATCTTGCGAAAAGGGAAAATTTATGCAGCCCGCTGCATACTTCCCATTACCGAAAAACAAAACCTTCCCGCTCACTTTGGCACCCGCCATCGCGCCGCAGTAGGAATCACCGAACAAACCGATGCCATAGCCCTGGTGGTCTCGGAAGAGACAGGTAAAATCTCACTCGCCGTACAAGGCAAAATACTCTACGGCCTGGAAGGCAGGGAATTGATACAGGAGTTGGAGAAAAGCCTGAGCTAGGTGCGCTTCGCGCACTATCGTCCTGCTGCTCTAAAGAACCGGTTCCAGCGAATGTTGGCGGGGAAGGATTTCTCTTTGTCGAGCGAGAGCCAGACTCTGCGGGGAGCACCTACAATATGGTCTTCAGGAACAAAGCCCCAGTAGCGGGAGTCGAGTGAGTGGTCGCGGTTGTCGCCCATCATGAAGTA
>CAYVJA010000053.1:13877-18535 GCA_964451605.1 uncultured Bacteroidales bacterium
TGATGAGGATGGGTGTGGAGGGGTTGGAGGAGTATTCCAGCCGGTTTCCTTCGTAAGCCGAGATGATCCGGCCATAAAGGGCCAGGGTGGCAGGGTTGAGTTCTACGGTGGCTCCTTTGGAAGGAATCACCAACGGGCCGAAGAAGTCTTCGTTCCAGCTGAAATCGGGGTGGTGGGGAAAGATGGCTTCGTTGTAATAACCGGCCGTATTCATGACCCGTTCGACACTCTTCACGGCCTGAATCTGGCGAAACGCTGCCGCCGAGGTTTCTGTGAGAGGAACAATGTAGCTGCTCGAAGACTCAGCCACCATATCGTCGCGATAGATGCCCAGATTTTCGAGGGTTTTGGGGTTGAGGCGTGCGCCATCGGTTACAACACGATAGTCGAACTGTATACCGGCAAACTCTTCCTGCGCCTTGCCATTGACAAAGACCCTTCCCTCTTTTACCTCGAGCGTATCGCCGGGAAGGGCTACACAACGTTTCACATAGTTATCGCGCCGATCGACAGGACGCACAGTAAGATTGTAATTCTGCCGGATATAATCGCGGGCTTTGGCTTCGTACCATCCGGCCGACCGATTGCTTCCCGGAGTCGATTCGCTGCGAAACATTGAGGTATATTGCAGCAAAACCCCATAATAACTTTCGTTGGGCAACTGTAAAATCACTGTGTCACCCTCCGGAAAGTTAAACACCACGATATCGTCACGCTTAACATTTCCAAAACCCAGAAGACGCTTATAGGGCCATTGTATCCACTCCAGATAGGATTTGGTACCCAATGTTCCGGGTAATGTGTGTTGCATAAAAGGGAGCGAAAGGGGAGTGTTGGGCAGTTTGGGCCCATACTTGAGTTTACTTACATAGAGATGATCGCCTATTAACAGGGTCTTCTCCATAGAGCCGGTGGGAATCTTGTAGTTCTGAAAAATAAAAATATTGATCAGCGAAACCACTACAACGGCAAAGAGGAGTGCATCAATCCACTCTACCACAAAATTGTTCTTCCCTTCACGACGCTTCCAGAATGTCCAGTTCACCTTCTTAAGAAGGTATGCATCTACGATAATCGGGCAAAGAACCAACAGCCAGGCCGAACCTACCCAGATTACAAACAACAGGAAGAGCAGCATAACTATTGTAAACTGAACCAGATCTTTCCGCGAATAACGAGGAGAAGAGGGATCCGACCCTTTGCCCTCCTTTACCGAACTCTTCATACTGCTGATTATCAATGGAATAATACGTCATTCATGGTGAACACACCGGTCTTTCCGGCAAGATACTCCGCAGCCAGTACAGCACCCACTGCCAAACCTTTCCGGTTGGCCGCATCGTGGGTAATCTCAATGGCATCGCAATATGATTCGTAACGCACCGTATGGATACCGGGAACACTCCCCTCTCTCACCGAATCTATCCTAAGCACATCGGCCGAAGATTGCGACTGCGACTCCCATACCGATTTCCGATCGATTGCCTTAAGCACCCCTTCGGCCAGTGTAATGGCAGTACCACTCGGAGCATCCAGCTTATGTATATGGTGCGTTTCGGAAATCTTCACATCGTATTCAGGGAAACGGTTCATCAGATGTGCCAGGTAGTCGTTTAATTTGAAGAAGAGATTCATCCCCAAACTGAAATTGGAGGCCCAGAGCATTCCTCCTCCCAACTCGTGACAGAGCGCCTCGACAGCGGGCAGTTGATCGGACCAACCGGTGGTTCCGCACACAACGGGAACACCCGCCTCTAAACAGCGGGTCACATTCGCGGAGGCGGTATGAGGCCGGGTAAACTCAATGGCCACATCGGCTTTTCGAAGATTTTCGGGGGTAAAATCGTGAAGGTTATCCACGTCGATGGTAAGTACAACCGAATGGCCACGTTCCGTTGCAACGGCCTCTATCTCATGACCCATCCGGCCATATCCTATCAGAGCAATCTGCATATTTGAAGAATTAAACCTGGCCGGCAGTGCCCAGGTCACGGTTAACATAATCGTTATAACTCTTTATGACTCTGTCGTACCTGGTATCGAACAGGGGCGAAGAGATGACAAAATCGGCAGTGGAACGGGAGCAGGCAGTAACCACATTGTAAAGCACAGCAATGCGCAACAGTGCCTTAACATCTACATCATGGGGCTGGGGCTGCATAGGATCCCAGAAAAAGATAAGCAAATCGACGTCGCCGTCCGAAATAAGGGCACCCAACTGCTGATCGCCACCTAATGGACCCGATTTCAAACGGGTAAGATAGAGCGTACGAGGGTCGTTATTTTCGGCCTTTTTGTGCAGCAGGGCCTCCTCGACCATACGGCCGGTTGTCCCTGTACAGATAATCCGATGTTTCAACAAAACCTGCCAATTCCACTCTACCCACTCAATCATATCTTTCTTTCGGTTGTCGTGCGCGACAATAGCAATGTTTTTGATTTTATCCATATCTCGGAGTTTTGTTGTTACTTTTGCCGGAAATCGTGCAAATTTACTATAAATGTCAAACCCCACCCGTTTCCGGCGCAAAATTCTCCTTTTAGGGCCGATTTTCCTCCTTGCGACAGCGCTTCTTTTAACGGCATGGCACCTTTGGCAAAAGGTCACTGCCCCCAACGTCACACTGGGAGGAAAAGAAAAGTCCTCACTCTGCATTCCAACGGGATCTGCCTTCCCGGAAGTTATGCAGCAGCTCACCGACAGCGGGTGGCTGGTTCGTCCCGCCTGGTTTGAATGGACCGCCCGAAAGATGGAGTATCCGAAAGGGGTGAAACCGGGGCGATATATCCTGCATGAAGGAATGAGCAGCAGAGAATTGGCAAGCCTCTTGCGATCGGGCCAACAAACTCCGGTAAAGGTGGCATTTCACAATATCTACGCAACCACGCAACTGGCAAAAGTTATCGCCTCTCAGATTGAAGCCGATTCACTGTCGCTGATTACACTGATGAACGATTCGCTGTTTCTGCATCCGATGGGATTCTCCCCGGAAACTGTGCCGGCACTCTTTATCCCCAACACCTACGAATTTTACTGGAATAGCACTGCCCAAACCTTTCTTGAAAGAATGCACACTGAATACAAACGTTTCTGGAATCCCGAGCGGACAGAACGGTGCAAAAAACTAGACATGACACCCATTGAGGTTTCTATTCTGGCCTCTGTCATTGAACAGGAGACGCAGAAAAACAGTGAAAAGAAGCGCATGGCCGGTGTCTATCTGAACCGACTCCGGAAAAAAATACCCCTGCAGGCCGACCCTACCGTTAAATTTGCTTTGGGCGACCGGTCACTGCGCAGAATTCTCTTCGACCACCTGAAAGTAAAATCACCCTATAACACCTACCTCCATACAGGACTCCCTCCGGGGCCCATCTGCACCCCGTCGATTGCTTCGATCGATGCGGTTTTGTGGGCAGAAGAGCACGACTTTCTCTACTTTTGTGCAGCCGACGACTTCTCCGGACTTCACCTTTTTGCCAGAACATTGCGCGAACACAGCCGTAATGCTCAGAAATACAGGGCAGCGCTTAACAAGGCTGCCATCAAATAGTGTTGAACCATGATTCCCATTCTTAAGGCTATAGAGTGCAAACAAGCCGATTGCTTCACCATGGAGCAGTTGGGCATAAGTTCGGCCGAACTTATGGAACGAGCCGCCGGTGCCTGTGCCGACCATTTTGTTGCCCACTATCCGACTCCGGGAAGTGTATTCATTCTGGCTGGAAAGGGCAATAACGGAGGAGACGGAATCTGTATGGGGCGAAGGCTGGCCGAAAAGGGGTGGAAGGTTGATCTCTGTTGCACAGCCGACGTGGCTCAATGTACCCCCGACACGCAACTGCAGTTTCGTACGGCCATGCAGGAGGGAGTGATCCGCTTCCTCCCTCCCCGATTGTCATCCTTTTCGACCTTACCCGGCAGTATCGTAATAGACGCACTCTTTGGAACGGGAATCCATTCGCCGCTCCGATCCGAATCGCTTCTATGGATTGAGGCTCTCAACAAATCGGGTGCGGAGGTGCACTCCATCGATCTTCCCTCAGGGATGCCCTGCGAAACCTTTGAGGGCTTTTTGCCCCATCAGGTGGTAAAAGCAGACAGAACCTACCTGTTGCATACACCAAAACTTACTGCATTTCTCCCCGAGACTGCCCCTTTCTTCGGAACATACGAGTTGGTCGATTTCGGACTATTAACGCACAATATCCCCTGCCGGAGTTTCATGGTACAGATGCAATCGGTTGCCGGAATGATTGCACCCCGAGATCCCTTTTCGCACAAGGGGAACTTCGGACATGCCCTTCTGATAGCCGGAAGTCACGGCATGATGGGTGCAGCCGTACTGGCTGCCCGGGGCTGCCTCAGGGGAGGCGCCGGCCTGCTTACCGTTCATATTCCCCCTTCCGAAAATTCCATTGTCCAAACAGCGGTTCCGGAAGCCATGACCCTTACCTCCCCCGTCGAAAAATGGGTTGGCGACCTTTCGAAATACCGGGCCGTGGCCATCGGACCCGGTCTGGGTTGTTCGGCCGAAGCCAAAAACCTTACCCAAACGGTGGTTACCTCCTGGAAAGGGGCACTGGTGGTTGATGCAGATGCCTTGAATCATCTGGCAGAAGAGCCTGCCCTACTGAACCAACTTCCTCCCGACACA
>CAYVJA010000054.1:0-540 GCA_964451605.1 uncultured Bacteroidales bacterium
ATCTCTGAAATTCCATTTGGAGTTGTCGCTGTTCATATCGAAGGGGGCGAGGGCAGGAGTACTGTCGCCCGACGATACCAACGCCAATTTTTCGGTGGAGTCGGGCACCACTTTGGGCATGATCCGGTATGTTCCGTCGATGAGCTGATCTATGCGCCAGAGTTGCTCGGGTGCACCGGTAAAGGCCGGAACCGTTATCACTTCGGCTTCGGCAGTGGCGGTTAAAGCCCTTTCGGTACCGGCAATCACAATCTTGTAGTAGGGTCCTCCCGGATAGCCTCCGGCTTCGGGAACAGCCGTAATGGTCCAGCGCTGGTGAGGGCGAACCATATAGTCGCCAATTCTGACCCCGATGTTTCCGGTGGGCCAGGTGGGCAGAACGTCGGCCAACTGCTGCGAGGGAACCGGTTTTACAGGTTCGTCGCTGTTGCGGTTAAAGCCGCGCATTCCGCCGGCCATGCGTACAAAGTCGACAATCAGTTCCAGTGCATAGCCTCTCCGCTCCGACTCAATTTCGTAAGTGCCCTCCTGGAATGGGTC
>CAYVJA010000054.1:550-17689 GCA_964451605.1 uncultured Bacteroidales bacterium
CCAATACACTGCGGCCGCTTTGGTCTAAGTCGGCCTCAAAGTGGCACGACATCTTTTGCACGCCATTGCCCAGATCCCAGAGGCCAAAGTGGCCGGGCCCCATCACTCTGCGATGGGCCGCAATCACCATTTTCCCGCCCCCTTTCAGCATATCGCGACCCATGTTGTCGAGGTAGGGGCCGGTTACTTTCCGCGAACGGCCCACCACAATGTTATAGGTAGAGTTCGAACCATCGCAGCAGGTGCCGTGCGTGCCCAGCAGATAGTACCAGCCGTTGCGATACATCAGCGTGGTGGCCTCGCAGTCGATGGCAATGTCGATGGCTTTATTCCCCTCTACCCGCTTGCCGGTTTTGGGATCCAACTCAATGAGGCGGATAAACCCGAAGTAGGTGCCGTACGAACACCATAACCTTCCGGTGGTGGGATCCAGCAGCAGTCCGGGATCGATGGCGTCGTTATCTTCCACACCGTCGGAGGAGGCCACTACAATGGCTTCAGAATATTGAAAGTCGGGCGAATTCGGGTCGAGCGTTTTGTTCCACATGGTGAGAATCTTTCCGTTGTGGCCGCCTCCGAGGCCACCGCCTGTGGCGCCATAAACAATCAGGTAGCGATCGCCAATTTTAATGGCATCCGGGGCAGCGCCGCCGCCGGGTCGTACACCACCTCCGTTCCAGCTCCAGCCATCTTCCGAGATGAGTCCGCCACCCCCTGTACCAAATGTGTAGTACTTTCCGTCGCACTCCATAATGGTTGACGGGTCGTGAATAAAGGGTTTTCCCACTTGCGCTGCCGCTGTTGCAGCAAAACCGATCCATAAGAGGGCGATAGCGCCCATGATACTATATGATTTCTTCATAGCTGTTCTCTTTTCTAAAGCGTTTTCGATACCGAAGCAAATTGTAATGCGAGTTATTGATAACTGATGGTGACACCCTTAACCGGTTCGCCTTTCTCATTCAGAAAGCGGACACAGAAATCGCTCATGCCGGGCCCGTTGATTACGGCTCCCCGCAAAATGTTTTTCCCTTTTTTCAGCGTGAGTCGCTTAGAAAGGCCATCGTCCATCACCATTCTCCGGTCGCCCGAAAGGAGCAAAACCTCTTCACCGTTCAACCACCACATCGAGGCTGAATTGGAGCCTGCCGCCAGGCGGACATTCTCTATATCCTGCGGCGCGTTAACCACGGTTACCGCCCAAAACAGCACGCCGTATATCTCTTTATGCAACCCGTAGGCAAAACGGAAGAGTTTCACATTGAAGAGTCTACTCTCGAGTGCATGCCAGGTGAGTTGCTGCTCTCCCACGGTTACCTTATCGCCGTGTTTGGGAACCACTGTAAGCTGGTTGGGAAAGTACTCTGTTGTAAAGGCAGTCCTAAGGTAGCTGTCAGTAAAAACCGTGTTGGTGCGATTGGGTTTACTGATGGGTTCAAGAAGCAACCATCGGCCAATAAAACCCTGTGCATCAGGTGTAACAGTTTTTGTAGTGGCAGGGGAAAAGTAGGGTGCCAGGGTTCGCGTAGTATCGGTTTGGGCTTGTGCCCCGCTGAGGCTTCCGGAAGCAGCATAACCGCCTTGCAATCCGAATGAAGCCAGTAGTAGTGTGCCGGCGGCCACTATCCAGGTTTTCTGTGTTCTTTTCATATCTGATGGTAAAATTGTGCAGGTTTACATTGTGAAGGAGGGCCGTTATTTGCAACTCCACCAGTCGAAGTTGAATAATTCGCCTTCGCCACCGGTAAATACAAAGCAAAGGTCGTGCTTGCCGGCCCGCTTGTTCAGCTTTCCTTTTACGGTGGTCCAGTTTTTCCAGCCGCCGCTATTTTTCACCTCGAGGGTACCCAACAGCTCGCCATCGGGGCTGTCCAGACGAATCTCGATCCGGCCGCCCTTTCCGTCCGATGCTACGCCGGCCTCAATCTTCTTTGCCCCTTTGCCCAGATCGACACTGCGCACTTTCAGATAATCGCCATTCTCAATCCGCGTTACATAGACTCCGGTTTTGCTGTCGGTTGCTGTTTTCAGCCCTTCGCTCCAGGCAATGGTTTCGGCTTCGACCCTTTTAAAGGGGTTCAGCGTGCCCACGCTTTGGGTAACGCCCTCTTTGGTGGGAACAATCAGTGGAATGGTTCCGTCTGCGTTGTAGGTGAATGGCTCCACGCTCACCGAACGCTTAAATCCCTGTCCTTTCGACAAACTCTGATCGTGATAGAAGAGATAGGAGTTGCCTTTAAAATCGATGATTCCCGGGTGATTGGTAAAGGCCAGTTGGGGAGCACGCTCCATAATGAACCCTTTGAAGCTCCAGGGACCTTGGGGAGAGGTGGCTGTTGAATAGGCTAAATACTCCGGGATACCCGATGCAGCGTACAGCATATAAAAGAGATTTTTGCGCTGGTAAAACCAGGGGCCTTCGGTGTAAGTGGTTCCGGGCCTCCCTTCGCGGCCTGGTTTCGAACCAAACGCTTCGGGGGTCATCTCAACCGTTACAACACCTTTGTCGCCAATGCTTTTGTCGTACGAAATCATATCGTCGTTCAACTTAACGTACCATAATTGGGGATTGCCCCAATAAAGCCACGCCTGTCCTTTGTCGTCGATGGCAACGGTGGGGTCGATATCCTGCCAAACATGATTACTCTCAACCAGTCGTTTCCCGATGGGATCGGTAAAAGGACCGGTGGGTGAGTCGGAAACCAGTACGGCAACCCCTTCGCCATGAATGGGCACATAGAGATAGAACTTGCCGTTACGTGCAATACATTGGGGCGCCCATGCGCCGTTGGTTTTGTCCATCCATTTGAAACTCTTTAGCGAGGCCACTGCGCCATGATCGGTCCAGTTCACCATGTCGGTCGAAGAGTAACAACGCCAGTCGTACATGGTAAAGAAGTTGTTTACCGTCGAGTCCTCATCGTGCGAGGTGTACAGATAGACCGTTTCATTGTGAACCATGGGCGCAGGATCGGCGGTGAAGTACGTTTGGACGATGGGATTCTGCGCACCCACTCGGTTGATGCCAGCCAGTAAAACCATGAGTAAGAAGGCGGTAGTGGTAAAAGTGTGTTTCATAGGATTGTCGTAATAATCATGTTGTCCGACAAATCTACAAATTTCGACCTACAATACCTTAAACACCCCGATGATTACATAAGATTCCTCTCCGGGCTTGAGTTGAGGTATGGTGAGTGTTCCGAGAAAAATGGCGTGATTCAGATAGCTGTACGGGCTGTTGACCGGAGCCTCCAAATCGATCACCGATTTGATATAGGGGCCATTTTTGCTATTGTCGGGCGAATTATGAATTAAGGCCTGATTGATCACCTGGATAATATGCCCATCGTCTGTCTTTAACAGATAGCGGGCGTAGAGTTCCACGTCGCCGTCGGGGCGCACATTCTGCCAATCGGCTCCTCCGGGCAAAACCTCTCCTTTAATCTTCGGGCCCTGAAAAGTGCCTCCGGTTATCGGGATAATATTCCGACCGCCGCGTTTACTCTCTCCCAAACCGATAGCTCCGCCAATCTTCACCTTGGCATCCCACATATGCTCCGTCTTAAAATACCTGAACAACCCGTCCAAAGAGGTTGAGTCGGGCGATTGCGCCCTGGCGTTCAGAAATGATAGACAGCCTGAGCATAGGCAGAGAGCGATAAGGAGCAACTTTGATAAGGCCGGTTTCATCCGAACAAAATTGATTTTTAAAGGTCGGATGGAGCTCGCATGTTGATTTTGTTCATGCAAGTTTGCGTTTCGAGAAGAACATGCTCGGTTCATAGCAAAAATTTGGTTAATTTTTAATGCAACGAACGGAGAAGCCATACTGTCGGTTTATATGGCTTATCCAGATAGCACTGCCGCCGGAGCCCAGTGTTACAAAATTGGCTTCCGTTACATCTGCCGATGTGGCCGACCACCAATACCCGGCCGACCATCGGGTATTCAGATCCGGAAATTGACCCAGAAAGAAACCGGATGAATGGCGATACATGCCCGGAAGTCCTGTCCATCCACTTTCATTTGTGGCACCGGAATTGGGTGGAGACCAATGCGTGGAACCAGCCTCTTTCATCTTTGCGCCGGCAAAAAAATTGAAATCTACATTACCTCCCAGATATTGAAAAAGTTTAGTCCAGTCGGCATCTGTCGGGACACGCCATCCGATTGGCGCAAGTTTTCCGGTTTGAACGGTATGCCAATTATAAAGTGCGCCATAAGGCACTTTATAGCCTGAGTTATTTTCGAGCCAGCAGTAGCCGGGAGTCTCTAACTCCTTCCAAACCTCCTCATCAGTAACATATGGAATAGCGCTTCCATCATTATAAACGGTTGATTGTAAATTTTCTGCCATCCAGATCTGGCTGCCAATCTTTACGGTATTATAACTGTTTCCTTCGAAATCGACCACCGGAAAATCGGCTGTAAATACCGGGCCTGTTGTGATTTCGAGTTCCTCTCCATACGCAACGCCCTTACTGTTTTCGGCAAACGCTCTTACATAATATTTTGTGTTTGGCAGCAGATTATATTGTATCCAGATTTCCTGCCCCTCTCCGTAACCGGGATTGCTATTTGAGGTGTAGACGGGATTATTGTTCCTCGTTACATCAGATTGGGTATCGTAACAAAAGCCCCGCGAAACCATGTTAGTGCCACCATCACTGCTCAAGGTACCGGCCATGGTTAATTGGGTTCCGTTCACTTCGATATAGTCGGTAGAGATTGTGGGTAAAGCACCTTGGCTCTCATCCTTGCTGCAGCCACTTGTAGAGAGCAGTACCCATCCGCTAATCACGATTAATGCAATAGATACTCGGTTCATAGTTGTAGTTGTTAATTATTATGGCGCAGTAAATCAATTCATTATAAGCGCGTTAAGTTGCCTCAATGTTTCGATCCTGCCTCCCGAAAAGTGGTCTGGGACCCATCAGTATGGGATGGATATTTCCACTAAAGTTACTTTTTTTTCGAAAATTCTATCACAATGCTTTGACTGTTTTTTAGTCGTCGAATTGACGTCGGAAAACTGATCCTCTGTCAGAAATGTGACGATTGAGAATGCTTTCTAACCCGTATAGTGATTGATTCCAGATAGAGGCGACTCGTGGTTCATCAGAACACGGGGATGCGCTGCGAATGATGGAAATTTGTCCAAAAAGTGCGACATTCAACCCCAAATAATGATTACCGATTGAGAAGTGATGGAAAATGTAATTCGTTTTGTTTTTTGCGATTTTGATAATCCGGAGCATCAGAATGCGCTCTGCACATTGCTCAATCACTATATGAGCGACCCCATGGGCAACCATCCGCCGCTGAATCCGCAGGAGCAGTTGCGTCTGATTCATGATCTAAAAGAGCACCCCACAGCAGAGGTGCTGTTTATCACCTTTAACCACCGTTATGTGGGTATGGTCACGCTCTTTACCAACTACTCAACTTTCTATCTCAAACGCTATCTCTACATTCATGATGTTGTAATCCTGGATGATCTTAGAGGAGGGGGGCTGGGCCGGGCATTGCTTAACCAGGTTATTGAGATTGCAGAACAAAGAGGCTATTGTAAACTAACCTTAGAGGTGCGCGAAGACAACGCTGCTGCCAAACAGCTCTACAACAAGTTGGGCTTCAAGGAATGCGATCCGATCATGCACTTCTGGACCAAGACCCTTTAACTCGTGTCGGCTTCGTATCTGCATCCTGTCTCCTTCTGCCATTCTCCTGCGATTCGCCTACGGTTGTTTGTTCTTTCCCTACAACTCGTAGGAGAAGAGTAGGGAGAGGCCGTGTCTACGAAAAAGTTCTACAAAAAAAAGTTGTATAAGTAAGCAACTATATCTTACTTTGGCATCATGGATAGTGCTGAATGGTTTTATCAAGAAATCAACAGCCGATTACAGGAAACAAATCGCGAAAGCCAATCATATCATGGAGGATTATTTATGAATGTAATTCCGCAAAAAAAGGTAAAAATGGAGAAGGTAAGAAAGTTGGCTACCGTTAACAAATTCCTCGACGATAAATACGGACAGGTTGGAACAGCCACGCGTGAAGCCTTCTCAGAAGAGGCTTATGCATTTTTTACGGGTCAAGTCATCGTTGAGGCTCGTAAAAAGGCTCTTCTATCACAAGAAGAGCTCGCAAAACGCATAGGAGCCCACAAGTCGTACATCTCACGCATCGAAACCGGCAAAACAGAGCCGAAGGTATCCACCTTCTACCGGATTGCTGCTGCATTGGGGCTTTCTGTCGATCTGAACCCCATAAAATCATGACATTCAACCATAAATATAACGTAATTCTGGTCTATTGTGGGCCTTTCCTGCTGTTTTAGAAAGGAGAGGTGGAGGACAATAACATTCGCGCTTGCGCGTATCATGTCATTAGAGCTCTTGAAGTGCACAGCGCAGCACCAGAGCACCAGAGCACCAGAGCACTATTACTTGATCTTCAACTTAATCACCTCACTTCCGGCCAGAAGGAACGCACCTGCACCATACACTTCCCAACTTTCAGCATTGAAGTTTTTCTTGGGGTCAGCGCCGATGGGCTGGCACCAACCCACACGACCGTCGGGTTGAATCAGGCCGTTGAGCCCTTTCCATGCTTTTTCTACCACAGGAAGGTATTCGGACTTGCTGAGCAGGCCGTTGTTGATGCCCCATGCCAGAGCGTAGGTGTAGAAACCCGAACCACTGGCCTCTCCGCCGGGGTAAGAATCAGGGTCAAGCAGGCTGGCTCTCCAGAGTCCGTCGGCTTGCTGAATGGAGGCAATTTTTTTGGCCATCTCTTTGTAGAGGGTTTCGTAGAAGGAGCGTTCGGCGTAATCTTTGGGCAATTCGGCAAGTAACAGGGCCAAGCCGCCCATCACCCAACCGTTGCCTCTCGACCAGAAGATCTTTTTACCGTTGGCTTCGCGACGGTCGGAGGGTTGTCCTTTAATGACGTAACCCAGGTCGCGGGCAAAGAGTTGCTCCTCTTCGTCGTAAAGCAGATTGTAGCACTCCATATAGAGTTGGTGGCTCCGGTCGAGATAGCGTTGGTCGCCCGTTGCTTTCCACATTTTGACAAAAGCGGGAGGTGCCATAAAGAGGGCATCGCACCACCACCAGGTAATGGTTTCAATCCCTTTGGGCTGGTAAGGGGTGTTCAGGAACTTCTCGAGCGTCTCTTTGAACGGGGTAATCATTTTCGGATCTTTTTTAATCCGGAACACATCTACATAGGTCTGGCAAATCACGTGATCGTCGGCATGCTGCAGACGGGGTCCCGGCTTCCATTGGTTCTTTTCGCCCATGGCAATCATGGCGTTCAACAGCTCTTTGTTGCGCGTGGTTTTGTAGGCGGCCGAGACACCGGCGTAAAAGGCTCCGTTAGTCCAATCGTACAACGCGTGTTTGGGGTTGGCAAGCTGCCAGGCGGCCACCTCGTTCATTTTTTCTTTGATGTACTTGGCTTTGAATACCTGATTCGATTGCGCCTGCGAAAAGCCCGGTACGGAAACCAGCAGAAGGGTCAGAAGGAGAAGTGCACTTTTTTTCATGATGAGTTCGATATTTTTCAAACCCAAAGCTATGATTTTTTTTGATATTTCGGCCGTGTGGCTGTATCGGGAGGTTTGCTTCCTGCCTCTTTTGTCGCATATTTGTAGATAGATCCAAAAGCAACGGTCCTCTGTTTTCCGAACGGGATTCAATCGTGTCGAAATGAATCTGCTACTGCTTCTTCTTTCGTTGCTGCTGGTCGGTCCGCCGACTCTGGGCCCCTCTTTCCTTCCGGTAAAGAAGGGAAGCCGGGTTATCTACGACAACGATGATCACCGTGATGTCTATACCGACGAATATTTGCTGGCGCTCCATAGTTTGGGCAAAATGAAAGTGAAGGGCGTGATCACCACCTATGCCGACCGGGAATATGGCCAGTTTGTGGAGGGCCGCCAAATGATTTGGGAGTTGGCCCGTCGAAGCGGTCTTCGAAAGTTGCCCCTTCTTTTCGATGGAACCAACCGGAAGTTGGTTATGCCGTTAGATCGTCGCATGGAGGCAACTGTCCCGCTTTCCATCGACGGGTCTCGTTATCTTGTGGAGCAGGCCGCAAAATGTTCGCCTGCTCACCCTCTGTTTGTCATCACCGGAGGACAGCTCACCTCCATTGCGAATGCGTGGCTCTTAGATCCTTCCATTTCCGATAAGGTGGTAGTGATGGGTATCTTTGGTGCAGAGGAGCGTACCTATAATGCCGGACTTGATCCATGGGCCTGGGCCATTGTATTGGCAAAATTCAGGGTGGTGGCCATCCCGGATAATCAGGGTTCCGCTTTTGCAAACCCGCCTAAGGTTCCAAAAGCCCGGATTGCAGCAGAACTGAATCAGTCGGTTCCTCTTTTTGCTTTTATGTACCAAAAACGCCATCCGGTACACGGAGGGCCCAATGAGAACGATCCGGACGGTCATCCTGCCATCCTGCTAACCTCTCCTGATTATGTGACCCAATGGCGGAGTTTTCGTTTTGAGGGGCTTACACCCGAAGGTATGCCCTTGCTCCGGGAAGATCCGGGAGGAACCATTTTTCAGGCGGAAGATGCCGATCAGTCTGTGGCAACCAATCAGTTCTGGGCCGTTTTTGGCGTGTTGAACCATAAATTACTTCCATCGTCTAAATAGAATGAACCTATGGAAACTGTGCTGATTACCGGGGCTACCGGGGGGATAGGCTCCGAATTTGCCCGCCTCTTTGCCCAAAAGGGGTTTAATCTGATTCTTACCGGAAGGAATGAGGCCCGGCTCACGGCACTTGCCGGCGAACTATCCGGTTTTGGGGTGGAGGTAACTTGTTATGTACACGATTTAAGCCATGAACAGGAGGTATATGCGCTTTACAACCGTCTTAAAGAGTCGAACCAAATACCGGCATACCTAATTAACAATGCAGGTTTCGGAACCTCCGGCTCTTTCAGTGAATCGAATGCCGAACGTGAGCTGGAGATGTATCGGCTCAATATGTTGGCGCCGGCTCTGCTTATGCGGCTCTTGTTGGTCGATATGAAGGCCCGGGGCTTTGGACGAATTCTGAATGTGGCCTCTACGGCAGCCTTTCAACCTTTGCCCGGCATGGCCGGATATGCGGCAACCAAGGCCTTTTTGGTGAGTCTTTCGCAGGCAGTCCACTACGAACTTCGGAGGTCGAATGTGAAGGTTTCTACTCTCTGTCCGGGAGTTACCGACACCGGGTTTCATACGGTGGCACATACACGAAAAAGTCTGATGTCGAACCGATTCCCTCATTCTACGGCTCCTAAAGTGGCCCGGTATGGCTATCGACTGATGATGCGTGGCCAATCTTTGGGTATTCATGGTTTTTTCAATACATTGCTGATATTTTCCGAACGCTTTGTTTGTCGAAAGGGGGTCGTTGCGCTGTCGGACTGGATGCTTCGGGGCTGATTTTCTGTAAAAAATTGATTTATAATTAACTACAAATACTATCTGCTATGAGATTTCGTCTGTTCTCTTTTCTTGCTTTTTTAGTGATGGTTTCTGCCTGTGCTACCAATGGTGCCAGGAAGGGTTCAGGAGGTGATTCCGAATGGCGCTCCCTGTTTAACGGCAAAGATCTTGAGGGTTGGGTGGTAAAGATCCATCACCACAATGTAGGTGAGAATTACGCCAACACTTTCCGGGTGGTCGATGGTGCCATTCAGATCAATTATGACGATTATGGCCCTTTTAATGAGCAGTACGGCCATCTTTTTTATGATGAATCCTTCTCCTCCTATCATCTCAAGTTCACCTATCGGTTCCGCGATCAGTGGCAAAAGGATGCTCCGTCGTACACGGTTCGCAACAGCGGTGTGATGTTTCATTCGCAGGATCCAAAAACCATTCTGAAGGAGCAGAACTGGCCTATTTCGGTGGAATACCAGATTCTTTGCAGCATGGGCGACGGCCGTCCCCGTCCTACGGGTAATATGTGCTCGCCCGGCACCGGTGTGGTCTTTGAGGGCAGGCTCGATCCCCGCCACTGCATTAACTCAACATCTAAAACCTACGAACTTTCCGAGTGGGTAACCGGCGAGATTATTGTCTACCGCGATTCTCTGGTTAAACACATCGTGAATGGCGACACTGTGCTGCAATACACCAAACCGCAAGTGGAACTGGCCGGCGGAGTGGCCTCAGGTTTCGACACCACCCTGATCAGAGATCGTGCCCTGCTAACCGAAGGCTATATAGGCCTGCAATCGGAGGGACAGGGAATCGAGTTTAAAGAGATATTGATTAAAGTGCTCTAGTGCTCTAGTGCTCTAGTGCTGCGCTAAAGCGCAATGCTCTAATGCTCTAATGCTCTAATGCTGCGCTGCGCGCAAGTGGAATAGTGATGGGGTGAATACGAATGGCTGGAATCGGGTGCGGTACTCTTTGTATGCGCCTGGTTGTTGGATGTACAGCCGGGCAATCGGGTGTTGATTGTGGGGGCTGGCACAGGGCTCGATCTCGATTTTCTTCCCCGAGGTTGCGAGGTGGTTGCCACCGATATTACTCCGGCAATGGTTCGCCGGATTCGTGTGCGCAGTTATCGTCTCCGGTTTCCGGTTACCGCCATGGTTATGGACGGTCAGGCGCTTGAATTTCCCGATAATTGCTTCGACAAGGTGGTGCTTCATCTGATTGTTTCCGTTCTGCCTGATCCTGTGGCTTGTTTGCGTGAGGTGGAACGAGTCCTCAAACCGGGTGGCGAGGTTGTTGTTTTCGATAAATTTGTTCCACCGGGGCAAAAGATTTCACCGGCACGTCGTATTGCAAACCTCTTCCTGAACCTCTTCTTCACCGACATCACTCGTCGATTCGAAGATATATCCGGACAAACACAACTTACCCTTCTATCGGATCAGGAAGCCGGCCTACGCGGAAACTTCCGCAATATCAAACTACAGAAACCACAACCCGCAAAAAAATAGTAACCCAAAAAACCTCCTCCCATTAAACCTTTCCAATCTAACACCATCAAAGCCAGAACATATCCGCTTGTATTAACGCATTGCGCATCAGCGCAGCATTAGAGCACTAGTTATTCACAATTAACCATTAACCACTAACCACTAATTACGTAGCTATGAAATCGATTGTCAAAATTTTCGCAGTTTCTCTTCTTGCAGTTTTCTGCATGATGCCTTCCACTCTGATGGGTCAAACGAAGGCCAATTTTGCCGGTACCTGGGCTTTCAATGAGGCCAAGAGTACGCAACCTGAGGGCAACGGCCCCAGAATGTCTGTTCAGAAGATGGTGGTAACTCAGGATGCCAATCTCCTGCAGTTGGTTAGATCGTCCGAAAGAGGTGACATGACTTTGAAGTATACGCTCGATGGGAAAGAGAGCGTGAATCCCGTTTTTGGTGAAATGACCAGCAAATCGACAGTCGCTTTTTCGGCCGACGGAAAGACGATGACCATCACCACCAAGATGGAGTTTGAAAGGGAGGGCCAGAAGACGGAGTTTATTACTAAGGAGGCTTGGGTGTTGACTTCGCCTACGGTGTTGACGGTTACCAACTCTTTTACTACCCCTAACGGCGAAATGAAGATGACTTCGGTGTACGACAAGAAGTAAACTCTTTCGTTTCTTATCTCAACAAAAAACCCGGTCTGCAAATGAGCAGCCGGGTTTTTTGTTGGGAGCGTTTGTGTACGGTGCGTTCTGTTAGTTTTGATGAAAGCTCTGAGATACAAAGTCTAACACTTCGGGAAGGGCTTCGCGCCAGTAGCGCCAGCTGTGCGAACCGTCGCGAACGCGGAATTCGTGGGGAATCTCTTTCTTGCGCATGGCAATGTGGAGAAGGGCGTTGCCTTCGTAGAGGAAGTCGTCGTCGCCGCAATCGATGTACCACCGTACCGATTTTACTTTTTCGGCCGGAAGAGAGTTAACCAGCTCTATGGCGCTGTGATTTTTCTGATAAGCCTCCAGGGTAGCCTCGTCAATCTGGGTCTGGCCGGTTTGCGGACGGCGATTGTTTGCGGCACCCGGTATGGAACCAACGGCAGCGCTGAGAGGGCAGGCGGCCGCAAAGAGTTCGGGGTGGTGCAGGGCGTACATCAGGGTTCCGCCACCTCCCATCGAGAGCCCGGCAATAGCCCGATAACGCTTTTCGGTTCGGGCACGGTAGGTTTTTTCGATGTAAGGGATGAGCTCTTTAAAAAAGAAATCTTCGTAGTTCCAGGTACCCTGGATGTTGTTGAAATAGCCGCGTGTCTGTGTGTCGGCATCGGGCATTACGATAATCATAGGGGTGGCTTTTCCCTCGAGGATGGCCTTATCGGCTATGCGGAGTACTTCGCCGAATTGGATCCACCCGGTTTGGTTGTCGCCCGCACCATGCAACAGATAGAGTACCGGATAGGCGCGCTGCGAGGTTTCGTAATCGGGGGGCAGATAGAGGGCAAACTTGCGTTCGCTTTTGAGGAGGGTGCTGGAAAAGGAGAGGTTGTCGAACACTTTTCCCGTTTGGGCAACCAACGAACCTGCAAAGGCAAGGAGGAGGGAGAGGGAGAGGAGACGTTTCATAGAGATAATGGTTAATGGTTAATGGTGAATGCGCTGCGCGCGATGCGTTAATGATCTGATGCGTGGGATTGAATGATAGTAAAGGTAGCGAATAAGTTGGGAATTATTTGTGAGTTGAATCGGGGCGGTTTATTGAGGTGAAGGGGTGGGGCCGGTGGGAAGGTGGATGTGAAAGTGGGTTTGTTTGCCGGGTTGGGAGGAGACTTTGAGGTTGCCTCCGTGCAGGCGGACTATCTGACGGGCAAGGCTGAGTCCGATTCCGGTGCCTTCGGGGCGGGTGGTGAAGAAGGGGATGAAGATGTCGTTGAGGAGTGTGGGATCGATGCCGGGGCCGTTGTCGGATACGGTGATGCGGATCAGGTTGTCGGATAGGGAGGTGGTATGAACTGAAAGGGTTCCTGTGGGTTGGTTGTCCATCATCTGGTAGGCGTTGCGCATCAGGTTAAGCATGACCTGGGTAAGAAGGTTTTTGTCGGCGTAAAGAGTGAGTTGCTCCGGGGTGGCTGTGAGATCCAGCTGCACTTTTGCGTAGTTTGGGGCATCCTGACAGAGAACCGCTACCTGCCGGAAGAAGGGAAGGGCTTCGAACCGGGTGGGTTCGGGTTTGGGAATCCGGGTCAGTTTGCGGTAATTCTCCACAAACTCACGGAGGCGCTGGCTGGTGTCGCGAATGATTTGGAGCCCTTCGACGGTATTTTGGGTCAAAGTGGAGGGCACCGTTTCGGTTGATGGGTGCGGGGTGGCTGGTGCGATGGCCGTCGAGGTGGCAGAGGAGGGTTGGGTGTGCATGGTTAACAGGGTGTCGGCCAGCGAGGTGATGGGTGCCACCGAGTTCATGATTTCATGGGTTAGTACCCTTATGAGACGGATCCACGACTCTATCTCTTTCTCGTCCATCTCGTTTTCGATGTCGTGCAGGGTGATCAGCCTAAGATATCGGTTGTAGAGAAAAATGGGCGAGGCGTGGAGCGAGAGACGGACGCTGCCCCGTTCGGTATAGTAGGAGGTTTGAGAACTCTCTCCGGCACGAATAGTGGTGAAAGCCTGATGAAGCTCGGTATCGATTTGCAGCAGTTGATCCAGGTGGGTGAGAACCGAAAGCCCCAGTATTTTGAGCGCGGCAGGATTGGATTGAAAGACAAATCCTTTGTCATCGACGGCAACAAAGCCCGTTTGCATGCGCTCCATCATCATTTGGTAGTACTGATCCTGCAGTTTGGCATCGTGCCGGATCTTTGCCATGAGTTGACACACCTCTGTCATGGTCTGGTGCAGAAACTTTTCGTCGTTGTCGCCATGGCCTGAAGGGCCGCCAAAGGAGAAATCGTTGTTTTGGATGGATGCAAAGAGGTAGCCGATTTTTCGGTGCATGCGTCCGGTAAGGCTGACCACCCGAAAGGCCAGCCAGAGGGCTGTCAACAGCAGAACGGCTGCTGATACAGGATGGTCGGACAAGAGGAAGCCGGCGCAGCCCGAGAGTACCAACAGGGCGGCGAGGGTTATAAGAATATGGGTACGGGTGCTCAGACGCATGTGGGGCCGGATTAGAGTTGGTACTTCTTGATTTTGTTGTACAGTGTCTGCCGGCTGATGCCTAATTGAGCTGCTACGGCCGACAGGTTCCCGTTGAAGCGTTCGATGGTGTTCCGGATAAGCCGCAACTCCATTTCATCGAGGGTGGTATCACTGAAGCCGGGGGTATTGGGCAAGGGCTTAAAAAGAAAATCTTCCGATCGGAAACTCGATCCGTCGCACAAAATAACGGCCTTTTCGATGGTATGTTCCAGCTCTCGGACATTACCCGGCCAGTGGTATTGCCGGAGAAGCTGTTTAATATCGGAGGTGAGCGAGAGCGGGGGTTTGTTGTATTTGTGGGTGTACCTGAGTGTAAAATATTCGGCCAGCTCTATCAGTTCGTCGCCCCGTTCGCGAAGCGGGGGCACCTCAATATGGATGGTATTGATACGGTAGAGGAGATCTTCGCGAAATGTGCCGGCAGAAACGCTCTCGTCGAGGTTCCGGTTGGTGGCGCAGATCAGGCGGATACCTACCGGCACAGGTCGGTTCGACCCTACACGGGTAATACTTCGGTTCTGGATAGCTGCCAGCAGTTTGGCCTGATTAGCAATGGAGAGATTTCCTATCTCATCCAGAAAAAGAGTTCCCTTGTGCGCTGCCTCGAATTTTCCGGCCCGATCTTCCCTGGCGTCAGTGAAGGCCCCCCGGACATGGCCAAAGAGTTCGCTCTCGAAAAGGGTTTCGGTGATAGCACCCATATCGACGCACAACAAAATTTCGTCCGAACGTCTGGAGAGGCGGTGCAGTTCACGGGCAACCATCTCTTTCCCTGTTCCGTTTTCGCCGGTAATGAGCACATTGGCATCGGTTTTGGCCACCTTCCGGATGGTGTGCATCACCTTGTTCATGGCAGGCGAGTTGCCGATGAGCATCACGGGGCTCTGGTTTATCTGTTGTTTCAGTGTGGCAGAGGCCTTCTTGAGCGAACGCACCTCATTTCTCGATTGACCCAAACGCCAGGCCGAGAGAAGGGTCGAAACCAATTTGGCGTTCTCCCAGGGTTTTACCACGAAATCGGCAGCTCCCTCTTTTACGGCCTTCACTGCCAACTCGATGTCGGCATAAGCGGTGAAAAGAACCACCGGAAGGTCGGGATATTTCTCGTGAATCTTCCGAAGCCAAAAGATCCCCTCGTTTCCGCTGTTTACCCCGGCGTCGAAATTCATGTCGAGCAGGACCACATCGATAGGTTGCGACTCAAGCACCGAAAGCAGGCGAACCGGCCCCGGAAGGGTAACTACCTGATCAAAGTGCAACCCAAGAAGCATTTTGAGTGCCCCCAGAACCGATTTGTTGTCGTCGACAACCAGAATGGTACCCGCCTTTTTCGACATAGTATTCGCTTTTCTTACAAAGGTAACCTTCAAAAGAGACGATTCTACCTCATTGTCAAAATTTGCGACACTATTGTCTACATTTTCAACGAATCGGAGACGCAGCTATTCTGTTAATACTCTGTTATACAAGAGTATGAGGGTTTTGGCAAGGAAAATGAATGATGAGTGCTCTAGTGCAGTAGTGCCCTAGTGCTGTGCTGACGCGCCGCAAACGAGTTGTCTTTCGCGCTTGCGCGTAACGGTTTTTTTCACTAGAGCACTTGCGCGTCAGCGCGATGCACCAGAGCACCAGAGCACTAAAAAGGTTATTATGGACAGAGTAATTGAACGGAAGAAGTGGTTGCAGCGAAAGCATATTGCGCCGCTGGCGGGAGGGGCGCTTTTTGTGGCGCTTCTGTTGTGGGTGTTTTTTGGATCGCACGGTCAAACGGTTAGGGTCGATCGCGATAAGTTGTTGGTTTCGAAGGTGATTTTGGGCGAGTTTAAGGAGTATATCCGGCTGACCGGTACGGTGCTGCCTAATAGTGTGATTATGTTGAGTCCTTCGGAGGCGGGCAGGGTCGAGGAGATTGTGGCCGAGGAGGGGAGTCAGTTGAAAGCTGGCGATGTGATTGTCAGGTTAAGCAATCCCTCGCTCGGGATGACGGTGATTAATAGTGAGGCCCAGTTGGCCGAGAAGGAGAATTTTTTGCGCAATACGTTGATTCAGATGCAACAGAATCGTATTCGGTTGCAACAGGAGCTTTTGCAGCAGAATTTCGATGTGCTGCGAAAAAAACGGCGGTTCGAAAATAATACGGCGCTTCGCTCTTCGCTTTCGCACGAGGAGTATCTGCAGTCGAAGGAGGATTACGACTATGCGCTGCAGAGTTATCAGTTGATGACGGCCCGTCATGCACAGGATTCCATTTTTGCTGAGGTGCAGGTAAAACAGTTGGAGGAGGGGCTTGCCAATATGAAGCGAAACCTTGCCATGGTGCGTCAACGGCTCGATGAGTTGGAGGTAAAGGCCCCGATTGATGGTCAGCTGGGCATGCTCGATGTGGAGATGGGGCAGAACCTGGGTGCAGGACAGAAGATTGGCCAGATGACGGGCGGTGCCGGTTTTAAGCTCGAGGTATTGATAGATGAGAGCTACATCGACAGGGTTCATTCGGGCCTGCCTGTTCGCCTGGAACGGCAGTCGGAGAGTTTCGAGATGCGGATCCGAAAAATCTATCCGGAGGTTCGGCAGGGGGCTTTTAAGGCCGACCTGGTGTTTACCGGAAACACGCCCGAGAACCTTCGCAATGGACAGAGCCACACCTTGTTGCTTGAGCTGGGTTTGCCTGCCGAGGCGGTGATGATCTCTAAGGGGCCCTTTTTTCAGACCACCGGCGGGCAATTCATTTTTGTGCTTTCGGCCAATGGCAAGGAGGCGGTGTTACGCACCATTCGGATAGGCCGGCAAAATCCTCAATATTATGAGGTGCTGGAGGGGCTGACACCCGGAGAGGAGGTGATTACCTCAGGTTATGAGATGTTTGGAAACAATACGCGGTTAGAACTGCGTTAGCATACGAATTCCTTTTAAAAACAATTATATGATTACTATCGAAAAATTATCCAAAGTATTTCGTACCGAAGAGATTGAAACTACCGCTTTGAATGCGGTCGATCT
>CAYVJA010000055.1:0-17159 GCA_964451605.1 uncultured Bacteroidales bacterium
GGTGGTGAAGGCAATAAATGAAGACATCCCCTGGGCTGTTCGAAATTGTACCCAGAAGGAGTTGATATGGCTCTTTGGGCTCTTATCGAACTCTTCCGGCAGGATGACGTCTGTCTTTACCAAAGAGGAACGCCACCAGAAACGTCAGGTGGAGGCTCAATTGGAGCAGTGGGAGATTGACAATGCCTCACATATTGCCGAACTGTTGGTTGCGCTGGGTGTGGGCGATGGCGTGGGTGAGATGCGTTCTGCGCTGGGTGACCCCAATGCATTAAAACTCCTCTCATTGGCCAAAGTTATTTTGTCGCTCAATCGGAACGCTTCTAATATTGAAGTGGCAGTCGATCGGGTTTCGACCATCATAAAGGCGCTGAAGCGGTATATTCACCGTGATGCCAACAACGACTTTGTGGCTTCCGATCTCACCGAAACACTTCGTACGGTGTTAGTGCTTAATTCGAATGTGGCAAAAAACACAAAAACGCGAATTGTAACCCGCTTTGAGCCGATTAAAGCAGTGGAGTGTCATCAGGACGAAATATGCCAGGTTTGGACCAATATCATCGATAATGCCATACAGGCGATGGCTCCTCTCGAAACGGAGCATCTTATTGACATCTCCGTTGCAGATAAGGGCTCGTTCGTACAGGTGGTGATCAGCGATAATGGGCCGGGTATTCCCGAAGTCATTCAGGACAGAATCTTCGAACCGTTCTTTACTACCAAAAAGGCAGGGTTCGGAACCGGTATGGGGCTGGATATTTCGAAGCAGATTGTCGAGCGGCACGGTGGAAAAATTTATTTTATATCGGAAAATGGCGCGGGTACGCAATTTTTTGTGGAACTTCCTTACCTTCACGCAGTCGAATCATGAAGATGACTTCATTCTCATTTTAAATAGATATAGTTTATGAAGAAAGCAATTATCTGTGTCGATGACGAAGATATCATTCTTGAGGCGCTGAAAGACCAACTGAGCACATTTCTCGGTTCCGAGTTTGATGTGGAAACTGCGCTGGATGCAGAAGAAGCTATGGAAATTTTTCAGGAACTCTCTGAGCAGGGTACTCCCGTTCCTGTGGTCATCTCCGACTATCTGATGCCGGGGATGCTGGGCGATGAATTCCTCATCAGGATGCATCAGGTAAATCCCGATGCGCTGAAAATTTTGCTCACCGGTCATGCCAATGTAGAAGGGGTGGTGAATGCAATCAATAAAGCCAATCTCTATCGGTTTATTCCTAAGCCCTGGGACAGCGAAGATCTGATTCTAACGGTTAAGGAGGCGTTGCGCAGTTTTCTGATGGAGGTGGAGATTCGGACAAAGAATCAGGAACTGGAGTCGATGAACCAAAATTTGGAGAAACTGGTCGATGAACGGACAGCCGAACTGGCCGAGGCCAATGCCACCAAGGATAAGTTTTTCTCCATTATTGCCCACGACTTGAAGGGGGCCTTTAACAGTCTGATGGGGCTGTCGGATTTTTTGATTGCCGATTTCGCCAATCTCCCCGATTCGGAGCGGATGGAGATACTTTCGCACATCAAGGCGGTTTCCGATTCTTCCTACAAGTTGCTTCAGAATCTGTTAGATTGGGCCAGGGTGCAAACCGGGAAGATTCCTTTTGCTCCGGCTGTACTCGATCTCTCCATGGCTGTGGAGAACGAACTCACCTTCTTTAGCGGACAGGCATCGCAGAAACAGATTGTCCTCAAAAAAGTATTTCCCGAGACCCCCGTTCAGGCCTTTGCCGATTTGAATATGGTTTCGACCATTCTGCGGAACTTGATCTCTAATGCCTTAAAATTCACCTATCCGGGCGGACAGGTTACTATTTCGCTGGCCGATGCAGGCGACTTTGCCGAGGTTTCGGTTTCGGATACAGGTATCGGGATTGCGCCCGAAAATCTTCAACGTCTCTTTAAGGTTTCGGAACATGTTAAGAGTTACGGTACCAATCGTGAAGAGGGAACGGGTCTGGGTCTGATCTTGTGCCGGGAGTTTGTGCAAAAGCACGGGGGATCTATTTCTGTTGAGAGCAGCCCCAAAGGGAGCCGTTTCTTCTTTACCCTGCCTAAGCATCCGGCCAAATAACTCTCCGTGTCGCAACGGTGCACGCCTCTTCTTTACTCTATAGCCCCTGTATCTCTTCTCCCGGTTTCCGGTGCGAGATATTCAGGGGATTTTTATTGGTGAGAGGTGTAACTTTATTGCCCATGAACCGTCATCATGATAAGAATGGAAACGGACGAATTCATAACAAACATTTTGCCTGCAAAGGATATGCTCTTCCGAACGGCGCTCCGTTATGTAGCCAACCGGGATGTGGCTGAGGATATAGTTCAGGAAACGTTACTGCGCATGTGGGATGTTCGGCAAAACTGGCCAAAGATTGGGAGTTACAGGGCCTACATGGTTACTGTGTTGCGGAATCTCTGTTTCGATCATCTTCGGTCGTCGCGGCGGTTGATGGTGCCCTTGGATCAGTTGCCTCCGGGAGAGTCCGATTCTGCATCTCCCTCCGAAATGCTGGAACAGGAGGAAGAGCTTAACTGTTTGCACACGCTGATTGCCGCGCTTCCCGAGATGCAGCGAAATGTGGTTCTGCTGCGGGTAGTAGAGGGCTTCAGTTATAAAGAGATAGGTGAGGCACTCGGGATAAACCCGGCCATTGTAAAGATTACCCTCTATAGGGCCAAACATCGGATAAAATTAGGAATGCGAAAAATATTACTGCCATGAAGTCGATGCATCCATCTGATCATCCTGATTCGCTCCATTCGTTGCTGGAGGCCTATGGTGAGCGGTGCCGCAGAGTCGGTCTGGACGAAGCGTTCGAACGCAAGGTTATCGCAGCCAGAGACAGGAAGCGGACCTTCCGGCAAACACACTCCTCCTCATCGCTCTGGCGACATATGGCCATTGCAGCCTCTATCTCTCTCTTAATCGGATTGGGGGTACTGTTTCGTGAACCGTTCACCGGGCGGTTGCACACCCCTGCCACGGTTGTTCCCTCTCAGCAAGAGGCTCTGTCTATTATCAGGGAGTCGCTCTTTCTGGTATCGGACGAACTGCGCCGGGGCACCTCGCTCGCGGTTGAATATGTTGATCCTACGCTCAATTCTGAAAATCCTTAATGGTTATGCGACACACACTCTATTATCCGCTTCTCCTGCTCCTTCTTTTTGCGGTTACCCATCCGCTGGCGGGTCAGGGTTTTGTGAGCAAATTTGCCGAACAGAGCCCCTCCAATACCTATAAAAAGGTTCACATTACCCAAAAGATGTTTCGTTTGGCCGCCGAGTCGGAAGAGGTAAAATATGAACCCAAACTCCGTGACATTCTTCTGCATCTTGACAATCTCTATGTGCTGCGTACAGGAAATAATACGCCCTTCTATTTCAGAACGGTTCTGGAGAAGCTGCAGCAGCAGAAAGCGTTCGAGCCTCTTGTATTGATTGAGGATAATTCCGAACGGGTCGCCATTTTTGTTCGCGAAGAGCAGGAGCAGGTTCGCGAACTGGTTCTGGCGGTTGTGGCGAAAGGCGAGTTTATTCTCATCGGCATGGAGGGCTCTTTACGGCTCGATCAGGTAGCTGCACTCTCCAGTTCGGTGAAAGTTGACGGGATGGAGTACTTTAAGCGCATTAAGTTGAATACGAATTAGTGCTCTAATAATTAATGGTAAATGGTTAATGGTGAATGCTGTTTTCTATAATACTCGTCACTCGTACAACATCTTTTATTACTGAATTTATCACTTTCTATCCTACTAAAATGAAAAATATCTTGCGTTTTGTTCTTCTGTTGGTTGTCGTGTTTTTTGTGTTGCCTTTGGGGGCTCAGTCTTTTGAGTTTGATCTGGATCATCGGAATCGTGTGCGGATTGGGCTTAAGGGTATTGAGGTGAATTATGGCCGTGATCATTATGTGGGGCATCCCATGGTGTGGGGTTTCGGGTTTACAACTTTGCCGTCGCCCGACTATTCGATGTATGATGAGGCCGATCACGGTTTTTTTGAGCTGGATGTGGCCCGGTCGCAGCGTTGGTTTATCAACCCTTTTCATGCTTCGGTGGCGTTCAACGAGGAGGGAACGTTTGGTTTGGTTTCCAGTCTGGGGATTGCCTGGAATAATTATGTGTTCGATCAGAATATTACGGTGGCACAGATGGACGGTCTTTTGATGCCGATTCCGCTCGACAAGAATTATAAGAAGTCGAAGCTGACTACGGTAGCCTTTTCGGTTCCGGTGGAGCTGGAGGTTCAGTTTCCCCGAAAGAACGCAGAGGATAAACGGTTCTTTTTGGCAGGTGGTGTGTTGGGCGAGGTAGTGGTCGGATCGCACACCAAGTTCAAGAGACCCAAACACAAACAGAAGGGGAATCTGGATGTAAATCCCTTTCAGGCAGCTATTTCGGCCCGCATTGGCTATGATGATGTGAGCATTTTTTGCAACTACAATCTCACCTCACTCTTCGAAAAGAACAAGGGTCCCGAGATGCAGGCGCTGACTTTTGGTATTGGGCTCAACCTGTAATCCGACTACAGATAGATGTTAAACCCTATGCTGAGGCCGATTCGTTCGGTGTTATGCCGGCCGCTGCCGTAGAATTGTTTGCAGTACACCAGAGGTTCGATGGAGAGGTTTGGGGCTACAAACCATGCGTAGCCGGCTTCGACCGTAATGGCGGGAAAGGGTTGTGAGGTAGCAGGAGCTCCCGGAACTTTTATACGGGAGATATAGTGCTCCAGGGTAATACCTACCGGAATCACACCGTTGATGTAGTATCGGCCTCCTACGCCGAAGTTCCAGTAACGGTCCTTGACGTCGGCCATCTTTTGGTATTCGTATCCACAGCTTACTCTGGCCAGAAAGTTGTCGGCCACAAAATAGCCTGCACCCATTTGCAGGACAATATGCCGATATGTCTTGTCGCTAAAGGGGTTATTGCTGCTCAACGATAGTTCGGAACTGGGATTGATTACCCAACGTCCGGCTTCGGTCTGGGCACAGGCTATGCCGGCGGTGGCAAGCAGGAGAAATAATGCAGTAATTATTCGGCGCATGGTAAGTGAGGTTTAGAAAAGAAAAGGAATTACATTTATATCTTTAGGTAAATGTATATATTTTCCCGTTTTTTCTGAACCTCTTAGTGTATGAATCATTCCAGGGATAATTTTACCGGTTTTCTTGCCGTTGTGTTGGCAGCTGCCGGGTCGGCCATCGGGCTGGGCAATATTTGGCGTTTCCCCTATATTATGGGGATGTATGGGGGTGGAGCCTTTTTACTGGTTTACCTCCTTTTTGTTTTGGGGCTGGGAGTCCCGCTCATGTTGTCGGAGTTTGCCATTGGCAGGCGGTCGCAGAGCAATCTGGTCAGAGCCTTTCAGAAGTCGGCCCCAGGTACCCGTTGGCACTATATCGGGATTATGGGGATTGTAGCCTCCATCCTGATTATGGCTTTTTATACCACCATTTCCGGATGGACATTGGAGTATACGCTAAAGATGGCCATGGGTGCATTTCGTGGTGCCGATGCCACAGCGGTAGATTCTATGCTGACGCAGTTTATTTCGCAACCCGTTATGCCTATAGTCTATCAGTCCATATTCCTGGGCGTTAGCGGATGGATAGTGATGAGGGGGGTTCAGAAGGGAATCGAGACTTTCTCAAAAATATTGATGCCTCTGTTGGCAATCATTCTGGTGGTGTTGGCAATCCGTTCGCTTCTGCTTGAGGATGCCTCCAAAGGTCTTGCTTTTATGTTCAAGCCCGACTTTTCGAAGTTAACCCTTCAGGGTATTCTCAGTGCGCTGGGACAGGCCTTCTTTTCGCTGAGTCTGGGTATGGGCTGTATGTTAACCTACGGTTCGTATATCAAGAAGGACGAAATCTTGTTGAAGACTTCGCTGGCAGTGGTCTTTTTTGACACCTTTTTTGCCGTGACTGCGGGTGTAATCATCTTTCCCGCTGTCTTTTCGTTTGGGATAGCTCCCAATGCAGGGGTCGATCTGATTTTTAAAACCCTCCCAATGGTGTTTCAGATGATGCCTTTTGGAGAGTTGTTTGGAGCCCTCTTTTTTATTCTGGTGATGATTGCCGCACTTACCTCTATTATTTCGTTACTCGAGGTGGGTGTATCCTATTTTGTTGAGGAGACAGGTGCCTCACGAACCAAAGCCACCATAGGTGTAATGGGAGTGGTAATGCTCCTGGGTGTGCTTGCCACCTGGTCGTTCGGTCCCCTGAAGGATACTGTCTTCGGCGGGAAAACCTTCTTTGATTGGTTCGACTACCTTACGGCCAATGTGATGCTTCCTTTGGGCGCTATTGCTATCTCTCTCTTTGTGGGGTGGTACTGGACCAAGAAGGCAAGTGTCGATGAGTTAACCAACGGCACGCCCCGGCATGTACGTCATGTCAGGCTCTTCTTTTTTGTGATTCGGTATGTGGCTCCTTTGGCCATTCTGGCCATTTTCGTGAGCGGGATTGTAGGCTGACTACTCGAACTTGAGGAGATCGGGCAGTTTTTTTGCATCGCGGATAATGGCCTGGTAGTGTGCTTTAACCGCCTTGCTGTTCTTTTCTACGATACCCCGGTTTATTCTTGAGATCAGCTCGTTCGAGGTGTGTCCAAGAGCCCACAAGGTTTTGTTGATAGAGTCGAGATTGGCATTTTCGTGAAAGTATGCGTAAGCATAGCACTCTCCTGCCAGATTGGAGGTCAGTTGGTTAATGGCTTTTTTCAGTGTGCGTTTGTTGGCCATGGTGATACGAAATTAGTGTGAGCGGGTTTTGCAAAGGTAATCATTTCGGGCGGTTCGCAAACCGATACTGCGGATAGATAAGAGGGGTTAATGGGTTCGCATCCATCGCTCCACGTACTCTTTTTTCTGGGTCTTAATTTTCAGAATGAAGAGGCCTTTTTCGCCGGATGGCATCTCGACGCCGGTTTTGCCTTCAAGGCGGACTACTCTCACAGCCACCTCTTCGCCTTCGCGATTGAAGCAGCTTACCTTCTCGAGCAGTTCGCCTTCGGGAATACCCAGCCAGAGAACCCCTTCGCGGGTGGGGTTCGGGTAGGGCGTGAGTTTATCAAAGGGATCTCCGACAGGTAGGGGAGTTTTAGGCCCGCATATGATGGACGATATCATAAACGAAACGGGATTCGGGTGGGAAAGATGCTGGCGAAGGGGCATCCATACCCCGTCTTTCAGAACCATGCCTTGTCCGAGCGAAGCGGAGGGTGTGGATACATAAGAGGTTTTGAAGTTCGACGATCCCAGTCCGGATGTTTCGAAGCCGAGGAAGTAGTCGCCCTCCACCGTGTAGGTGTCGCCAAAATCTACATAGTATTGCGTGCCTCCGTTCAGGGAGCTCAAATAGACGGTTTTTTGGGCAATCACCTCTTCCGGGGCAAGCGTTCCTGTCCAGATTTTACATGTGATGTGGTCGGTATTTTTGGCCAGATCTCTGTTTTTAACAGAGATGTAAAATCCTGATATTTCTACGCTTTCGTACGCATTTTTAAACTGTTCGGCACATCCCTGAAAGGGGGCTGCCCAGAGGTCGGCCTCCGGGTTGTAAGGCAAGGCATGAAGCAGGGTATCGCAGGTTTCGTTATAGGTAGCCCAGGGGTCGAGACCCGCTAAAAGCGAGACTCCGCTCTGTTGCGGATCGAGCCAGCTTGAGAGGCTCTTTTCGGGCTGCGAGTTGTGATTCCAAGCCACCGGCAGTTTCGAGAAATAGTCGTTATAGGGTCTTGAGCAGTAGGAGTTTCCCCCTGTCAGCGTGCCGATAAGCCGGCCTTCCGAATCGAACAGACCCGAACCTGATGACCCTCCTTCGGTAACACCCTGCTCCCACTCTTCGATGTGCCAGAAGCCATCCTGTTGGAATTTTCCGGTATTTTCCTGGAAAGTTCCTGTTATCGGGGTATCATAATCGCGCGTAATTTTCTTTACATCGCCTGCCGGATGGTGAATGTTCGAAACACCTCTTCCGGGGGTGTTACTGCGGTTCCATCCGGCATAGTAGGGCCGGAAGGAGCGGGGAACAGCCTGGTTCAGCCGAAGCAGGCTGAAATCGATGGGTTCGTCACCGGCCACGTATTGGGCTCCGTAAAGGGTTTTTCCCTCAGTTTTTGTGCTATTGCCGCAAACCGGCTTCTCGTAACCGAAATAGAAGACTGTATTGGCCGCATCGGAGGGGGTTTTTACACAGTGGTAGGCGGTAAGCAGAAGCGGATCGCTGTCTTGGGAGGTATTATTTATCAGGTTGGCAGTGCAATAGAGCGATCCGTTAATAACCATCAGGCAAATGGCATTCTTTTGGGGCCCGGTGAGCGGGTCACAGGCAACATCTACCTGGCATACCGAGGATTCGCCAATTGCGCGTAAACCTTGTCCGGAAAGCTTGTAGAAATTACGGAAGTCATGTGCAATCTGCTCAATTCGTACCGGAGCTGCTTCGGGTTTGCTGTCGCAGTTGAGTTCGATAATCAGTTTGTCGCCGGCTATCGGCGCAAGGTTGAGGCTGTTGGAGGTAAAATCGGCAGCCGTAAAGGGGCCAAGGATAGTGCTGCCCGTTTCATTGTAGGCAAACAGCCGCCAGTTTGATGTCGATCCTTCTGTCCGGAGACGTGCGTTTAGCGAGAAGGCGCCGGGCGAGGAGATGCCCATACGCCAGATATGAATCCCCCCTTTAACGGCCCATACTCCATCCTGACCGGGCAGGAAATTCACCGCAATGGGAAGGGCAAATTGGTCTCTGGGCGCAGTGTCGCACAAAGCTTCATTATTAACCGACGGGAGCTGTGTGAAGATCACACTGCTGTCGGGCAGCAGATGAAGGCTGGCCGGGACATCGTTGGGGAGCGTCTGTCCGAAGCCCGGGAAGCCAATCGTAAGCAATAGCAAAAACAGAGGGAGCGTGATAGGAAGGTGCCAGGATGTCGGACGCATAGGAGAGCCTTTTCAAAGGGTTTTAGATTGCAGGACAATAGCTTGGGGGCGAAACTGATAGTAAATGCCTCCCAGCGAGACTACCGCTGTGATTACAAAGAAAAGCAAACTTATGGTAACCGCCGCATCGGAAGGGATGGCTAACCACTGGCTGCCCAATAAAAAAACCACCTCGCGCGAACCGATACCTCCGATAGTAAAGGGAAGTACCGCTACAACCGACGAGGCCATAAAGATGAAGAGCAGAGGCAAAGGGTCGGTGGTCAGCTGAAGGGCCCGGGCTATGCAGAGGAGAGAGATACATTGCAGCAATTGAACGCCAAACGACCAAAGTGTGGTGGGGTGAGTAAGCCGGTGAAAGTGGGGGAAGAGTCGTTTCACGCCCAGCATATATATCAGATATCCGGGTATAATAACCAAGATGGCAGCCCATTGCCACATTTTGGGAAAGGGAAGGAGGGGAAACATAGCCAGATTAAGAATCAGGATGGCTAAAAGTCCGTTAACCCGATCAAGCAGTACCGCCCCACTGAGTCTGAGCGCAGATATTCCCGACGCGCGCTGCAACAGGTATACTTTATAGGCGTCGCCTCCGATTCCTCCCGGCAGAAAGAGGTTGTAGAACATACCCAGCCAATAGAGCTTCAGGTTGGTGGTCTCTGATATCTCTACTCCCGAGGAGCAGAGAAACATTCGGAGTCGGAGAGAGGAGACCATTTTCGACAATACAAACAGAAGTGTGGCCAATACCAGCGGAAGTACAGAGACTTTTGCCAGGATCTGCTGCAGTTCGGAGATTTGAATCTTCGATACCACAAAGGCAATCGCCGCTGCCGTGACAACCAGCTTGGCAAGGAGGATAGCCCACTTTTTAATTGGCTTCATTCGGGGAGGTAAAGAGATTTTTTACAAGGTAATTTTTTTTATTCTGCGACTCGTAATAGATGCGAATCAGGATTTCGCACATAATCCCCAGCATGATGAACAGAAACCCCATGAGTACAAGTACTACCCCCAGAATCAGAATGGGCTTTCCTCCGATATCCTGCTGCATTAGTTTGAGAACCAGCAGATAGACAAAGATTCCAAGTCCCGGAAGCATGAGCAGCAACCCCAATCCGCCAAAGAGATGCATGGGTTTTTGAAGATACTTCTGGAAAAAGAGAATCAGTATCAGATCGCTGGCCACTTTAAAGGTTCGGTTCAGTCCATATTTCGACTGTCCGAAGGATCGGGGATGGTGTTTAACGTTGACCTGCGCAATCCTGGCTCCCTGCAGGCTGGCAAGTACCGGAATAAAGCGGTGTAACTCACCGTAGAGTCCCAGATTTTTTGCAATCTCACTTCGGAAGACTTTCAGGGTGCATCCGTAATCGCGAAGGTGTACGCCGGTCTGTTTTCGAATCAGCGCATTGGCCATGTTGCTGGGAATTTTTCGCAGCAACATGCCGTCCTGCCTGTTTTCCCGATTTCCGGCCACCACATCCAGATCTTCGGTTTTGAGCTTTTGGAGCATCATAGGGATATCGTCCGGATCATTTTGCAGATCTCCGTCGATAAGTGCAATGTAGGTTCCTTCGGCGTAATCAATTCCGGCCGACATAGCCGTACTCTGACCGTAATTGCGGCGCAGTTCTACCATTCTGACGGCGCTGTATGCCTCTTTTCGAATGCATGCCTGTGTCCCGTCGGTCGATCCGTCGTCAACAAAGATTACCTCGTGGTCTATTGACTGAAGTGCCGACTGTAACTTTGCCATTAGCGGCTTAATGTTGTCGTATTCGTTGAGAACGGTGATAACAACCGAGAGTTCGGGACGATCTGTTCTGTTCATGGTTATACAGATTATCTTAACGATGTTCTAGTTTCTGAAACGAGACCCGGCATTGGGTTTGTCGGATATCGGTATAAGGGTGTGAACTTTTATCGATGACAGTGAATTGATATTTCTCTCCTGTTTCGGCACGGAGTTTTTCCAACTCTTTTTCTCCTAAAATTAAGATTCCACTCTCCGGTTCGGTACCCGGAAATTCCAAAAAGATGCGATTCAGATAAAAACTCATCACAAAGCAGGATCGTCCGTAGCTGTAGTAGTTATTTCCCGGGAGCTCCTGTTGTTTGATCTTTTCGGCAAAGGGCTTTACCGACAGATGTTTGCCTATTTGCGGTTGAAGGAAGGCATTCATAAAGAGCAGGAAAGAAAAGAGCAGAGTCAAAAAAGGTGCTCCGGGAATGAGCCGTTCGGGGCCTTTTCGTTGAAAATGCCAAAGGATTAGCGTGGTCAGAAACACCAGAGAAACCAGAATGTCCGAAAGGGAGGCTTCGGCGAATAGGTTCTGCATTATATCCACATAAAATGCTGCCGCGGAGGCCGACTTTTCGGGGAGAAACCCAAGCGGCGGGTTCCAGCCAAGGGTGAAGAGGGTTAGGAGAAGCACAGCCAACAGCAAGGCTCCGCCAAAGAAATTCTCCACGACTCTCCAGAACCGTTTTTTCTGTTCGACCCATTCAAAGAAGAGGTCGGCAATAAAAAGGGAAAGAAAGGGATAGGCCGGCATCAGATAAACGCCTCGTTTACTGGCGGGTATGGCGTAAAACAGGAGTATGGAGGCAATAGCCACCGCACTGTACTGTTTGTGCGCGGGGAGTGCCCGAAATGATTCTGCCCATCTTTTCAGGAATCCGGGGGCGGGCTTATTAATTTTCGAGAGGGCCATACCTCCTGCAATTAAGGCGGGCAGGCTCCAGGGGAGCATTCCCGAGAGTAACGTTCCCAGCATGTAGAGGTTGCTGTTCCGATGCTCTCCGCCTAACTTCATGGTGCCTGTAAAGCGGGCAATGTTCTCATCGTAGACAATGGCTAAGAACTGATCGCCTCCGGTTTGCCAGGCAGCCAGATACCAAAGGACCGGCAGAACCGCAGAGGGCAGGGCTGCAAGTACCATGGCCCGAAATAGTTGAACAAATCGGTAACCTTTCAAGAGGAGATAGAAAAACAGCACCATACAGGGCAATACTATGCCCACCGGCCCCTTGGTAAGGGTAGCCAACGACATGGCAACCACCGCTAACCAGGGTATTCCCTTCAGTTGGGTCGCTTCCCACCGATAGAGCGCTGTGAGAGCCCACACCATACACCCCGTGAGCAGCATATCCACTCTGGCTGCCATGGCTCCATGGCTCCACTGAAGAGTGGAGAGAAGGATAGATGTGGCCACCAGAGCCTTTGCACTGCCCTCGTTCCGTTGCGCAAAGAGGAAAAAGGCCATACCTCCCAGAATATATCCCAAAGCAGAAGGTAATCGGGAAGTCCCCTCGGTTACCTCTCCTTCGATAAGCGAGAAGGTTCCGATTAACCAATGAAGAAGGGGAGGCTTTGTGGCAATATCGGTGCCGTATCGTTGAGGGAGAATCCAGTTGCCCGACGAAATCATGGCTTGCGCCGTGATGGCCTCACGAGGTTCGCCCTTGGTATGGAAGGGCTTATTGCCCAGCCATGGCAAGGTGAGAAGGGCAGCACCCACTAGTACCAAAACAGAGAGGTGGCGGGGTAAAGCTTTCATACATAAAGGTATTATATCTAAGCCAATACAGTTAACGCATGATGCAATGTCTGAATAATCAGGGTCGATCCCAGTTCAAGCGCATCGCCGTCGCAATGAATCAGGCCCGGCGCATCGCGTTCAATCCGGATCTCCTTTCCCTTAAGCGACTCGGTATGTCCTGAAGCATCTATATTTCGGGTAATCAGCAGGATGCCTACAGCCGGAGCCTCGAGTGGATGAAACGGCGACATCAGCGTGATGTCGAGCATTCCGTCCATGATATCGGCCCTGGGGGCAATCACAGCATTATTTCCCCATTGCGATGCATTAGCCATGGTAATCAGAAAAGCCTTTCGCTCCAGAACCCGTCCGTCGACGGTAATTTTATAGTGTTGAGGCTTGTAGGTAAAGTACTCTTCGAAGATGGTCTTCAGATAGGTCATTATGCCTCGCTGTCCTGCCTGGGCAAACTGTTTGCCCACCTGGGCATCGAAACCTACCCCTGCGGTACAGAAGAAGGGGTACTTCCCGTTGATAATGCCGGCATCGATGGCAATGGACTGATCGCCCCCGATAATCTTGAGCGCATGGGGCATGTCGAGGGGTATTCTGAGATGGCGTGCGAGCCCGTTGCCGGAACCCACGGGAATGATTCCCATAGGAATCCCGGTGTGCAGGAGGGCACGTCCCACCTCGTTCACTGTGCCGTCGCCCCCTACAGCGACTACCTTTTGGTATCCCTCTTTTATAGCTCTTTTCGCCAGCCGGGTGGCATGTCCGGCATATCGGGTAGGAAATATTGCCCAGCCGGGATGCTCAGATGCGCTCTTCTGAAGCGATCTGAGAAGGCTCCTTTTGTTCGATATTCCCGCTTTGGGATTTACAATAAAGGCAATGGTAGGTTCGGCCATCAGGGGTTAGCAGAGTAAGGGCAAGTCGTGTGCAAAGGTAATCTTTCTTTCGAAGTTTTTTGCGCGCTTCCGGCGGGACAGATCGGCATCGATATGGCTGATTTTCGTATCTTTGGACTTTCGAAAACGGTTTGTATGAAGAGAATATTGTTGCGAAGAAGGGTGCTCCTTTTTGCTTTGTCGGGTCTGCTTTTGATGACCTCCTGTACTTCGTTTCTGGCTACTGTGGCCTCTACTGCCTTGTCGGCAAAAACGTTTACCGAGTTTAAAGAGTCGTTGATAGCGCACTATACCGATGCGGTGAAAAATCTCGCCAAACCGGGGGCTTTTTCTTCGGCCGGTTTGGTTAAAATTCTGCTTCCTCCCGAAGCGCAGTTTGTGATGAATTATATTCATCTGATTCCCGGAGCCCAACAGACTGTTGATGGTTTGGTTACAAAGATGAATCAGGCTGCCGAATCGGCCGTTGAAGCCTCTCTCCCGATTGTGACCCAGGTAATTCGTCCGCTCACCCAGCGCCAGGTGATAGATATCATCAATGCCGGTCCTTCAGGCGCCACCGATTATATAAAGAACCATGCCCGAAACCAGTTGAAAGCCTCGTTGGTGCCAAAAATCAAGGAGACGTTGGAAGCCAAAGTTCCCGGCGCCAGATCGGCTTTCGAAATCTACGACTCTTTCTCGACCCTGGCCGGCACCGTAGCCGCCGGGAATACACTCCCGGATCTCCCCGACTATGTAGCCGGAAAGGCTGTAGACGGCCTGCTCAAAAAGATGGCCGAAGAGGAGGCGGTCCTTCGCGAGGATATGGATCTGACCAACGGATTGCAGGGGCTGATTAAGGCGGGGATGAGCGATTTATAGTGCTCTAGTGCTCTAGTGCTGCGCTTTGCGCAAATGGTTAGTGGTGAATGATTAATGGTTAATGAGCTGGTGGGCTGGTTGCCAGGGAGGGGTCCTGTCAAATTAGTAGACAGTTGTGTCTGCTTGTTTGACAGGATTGTTTTTTTGTGACCTTTGGAAGTGTTTGATTGATTGATGGTTGTGGTTTTGGCACTGTTATAGTGATGCAATGTAACAGTGTAGCAGTGAAAAAGTGCTCTAGTGCTCTAGTGCATCGAAGCGCGTTCGCGCTTCAAGTGCTGCGCTGGCGCGCGATGGCCTGGCGGTTTGGTGATGTAGAATGTAGCCGTTTGGAGGCAGTTACCTCCAATTAGGCGGATACTAATGGTAAGTGCGCGAAGCGCAGCATTAGAGCACTAGAGCACTAGAGCACTATTTAGGTGATGAATTGTTAAGGATGTTGTATGTGGCAGTGGCTTTTGTATATTAAGTTGATTTTCAGGGGTTGGCAGCGGAACCGGCTGTCGTTTGTGCTTTCGCTGGTGAGTCTGGTTCTGGGTCTTATCTGTAGTTTGCTCTGTTTTGCTTTTGTGGTGCATGAACTCCGGATTGCCGGGAGCCTGCCGGTTGCCGAGGAGGTCTATTTGCTTCGAAAGATTGATCCGATGTATGAGGATGGCAGCGTCTTTTCGGATAATACGGGTCCTACGCAGGCAGCGGAGTTGGCAGATGAACTGCCGGAAATTACTGATGTGTGTGTGATTGAGGAGGTCTCCGGCCAACTTTCGCCCGACTCAATTACCCGACCCGATGAGCCCTCGCTCTTCCGGGTGTCGCCTTCGTTTGCCCGACTATTTAGCAAATGGCACATATCCGGTAATCTGGAGGCTACCCTGGCTTCGCCCAATCAGGTGGCGATTACCCGAAGTCAGGCTCACAAATGGTTTGGCGGCGAGAGTCCGTTGGGAAAACAGATCTGTTTCTCCTTTCACGTGTACGAACCGTCGGGAAACTACACTAAGAAGGAGTGGCTTGAGATTACCTCTGTGGTTGAGGATGATGGGAAGCAGGGTTATTTTTTGCCTGCCCTGTTTCGTGGCAGAATTTTGTCGGAGCAGGAGAAGGAGCAGGAGAAGATGGGTTGGGGAGGCCAGATTATCTCGTTCGTGAAGCTTGCTCCCGGGGCTGATGTGTCGCACGTGGCTAAGAAGCTCGACGCTGAAAGGGTTGCTCAGCATAAGTCGCGCCATTTTCTGACACCTGCCCGGGAAATCTACTTTGGGCAACAGCATTCGTCCGACTATTTTCTTTCGCGCGACAAGGGTACCGTACGGGTTGCCTTTTGGGTGGCTCTTTCGATGCTCTTTGTGGCGCTCTTTAATTATGTGAATCTTACCATGACCCGTACCCTGCACCGACTTCGGAGTGTGGGGCAACAGTGGGTGTTCGGGGCAACCAAACAATCGCTTGGGTTTATGTTGTTGCTCGAAACCAAGCTCCAGGTGCTGATTGGACTCTTGCTCTCCTGTTTGGCCATCCGTTTCCTGCTGCCGCACTTTAACCGGATGATGGAGGCGGAGATGAAGTTCGATTTTTTGCTAGATCCGACGCTTTTGTTAGTGATGGCCGCTTTGGTGATTACGATGGTGGTGCTGCCTGTACTCTATATCCTCTGGATGATGTCGGGTCAGAAGATGGCCGAGGTGGTGAAGGGGCGGGGGCGTTTGCGCAAGTCGGGGCTTACTCGTGCGAGTGTGATTGCCCAGTTTTCGGTTTCGATTGTGCTCTTAATTGTAGGGTTTAACGTGCAGCGGCAGGTGCGTTTTGTGTCTCATGTGCGGCCCTCTTCCGAGGCCATCTGTCAGTTGGATATCTCTCCGTATATGGATGCCGAGGGAGTGTCACCGTTGTTTCTCTCTGCACTTAGGTCCTCCCCTCTGGTAGAGGAGCTCTCCTTTTGCTCTCCCTTAAAGACCAGTGCCTCGAGTTCGTCCGACAACAAAGGAAATCGGACGGTTCGTCACATGGTGGAGGGCGATGAGGGATATCTGGCTATGTATGGGTTGACGCTTGTGGAGGGGCGTAACCTTTTGCCCTCCGATATGGGAACACAGAATGTGATTGTAAACCAGACATTGGTGGCCTCCGATTCGCTGACCCATCCTATTGGAGCCACCATCGACTATGATAAGAAAGTAATTGTGGGTGTGGTAAAGGATGTGCCTGTAGAACATTTTTCGAAGCCCATACAGCCCCTCATTATCAGATACGGCAAGGGGTGGAGTCTTTATGTGAAAACCGTTCGTCCGGTTTCGGTCGAAACGCTTTCATCTGTTGTGGCGGAGGCTTCTAAAGGGGTGGATGGCGGGCCTTACAAGCTAGACTCTGCGAAGTCGTTGGCCGACATCTATCTCGAGATGCACAGCCAGGAGATTCGCTTTGCGAAGATGATAACTCTTTTTACCCTGATCTGTTTTGTGATCAGTTGTCTGGGCCTTTTCGGCCTGGCCTGGTATGCTGTAGAGCGCCGGATCAGGGAGGTGGCCATCCGCAAGGTGCATGGAGCCACGGTACTTCAGGTGGCTTTTTTGTTAAGCGGACACTTTCTGCAATGGATTTTGGTTGCATTTGTTCTGGCTTTGCCACTTGCCTTCCTGTTTAGCAACCGGTGGTTCTCCGAGTTCGTGTATAAGGTGCCCCAATCGATGTGGGTTTTTGTTTTAGGAGGCGGCGCCGCGCTTTTCATCGGCTTCGCCACCGTCTTCTGGCAAACCATCAGAGTGGCACTTCGCAACCCCATTCAAGCAATACGCCATGAATAAGGCGCGCGCTGCGCAAGTGCTCTAATGCTCTAATGCTCTAGTGCTCTAATGCTCTAGTGCTCTAGTGCTCT
>CAYVJA010000056.1:0-6708 GCA_964451605.1 uncultured Bacteroidales bacterium
AGACCGTGGTGGATGGCGTGGGCTGCGGCCAGTCCGCCGCTTTCGAATCCAATGCCGCTCAACAGGATGTTGGCCTCGGCTATGCGTTGGAGGGCCGGACCGGCCACTCCGGCTTCGTTCTCTTTTTTGGCGGCCAAGCCGTATTCCAGAAGGAGATCGTAGCAGAGTCCGGCCAGGCTGTTTCCGGTAAGGGTGCCGAGTCCGCCGCATTCGTTCACCGACGAGGTGGTTGCACAGGAGCGGGCCTCAAACCAGGTGGCCAGTGCATCGCCCATCCCGGCAACCAGAAAGCGGACGGGTGCCTTGGCAAGGATATCCATATCTACCAGCACAATGGCCGGGTTCATCCGCTGATAATGCACCTTTTCGAAGATGCCGTCGGCCGAATAACTTACCGCACAACCACTGCAAGGGGCATCGGTCGAGGCTATGGTGGGGACCACAATCACCGGCAGTCCGGCGCGGTCGGCGGTAATCTTGGCGGTGTCAATCACCTTTCCGCCACCCATCCCCACAACCACTTGCGCCTTTTCGGCTTGCACAAAGGCCGAAAGACGGGTAATCTCCGCTTCGCAACATTCGCCGCCAAAGCGCTCCACCCGAATCAACGAGGAGAGGGGCTCGCTTCGATAGGCCTCCGGCAGACAGGTTTGAGCCGTTTTTGAGGTGAGTAGCACAGCCTTGTTGCCAAACTGTGCAATCAGCGATGCGAGCTCCTGAATGGAACCGCTACCTTGAATATACTTTCCGGGGAAACAGGCTTTGTAGTTCATAACTCTAGAGTATGTAAGGAATGGAACCTGAAGTGGAGAGTGTGGATCGTTTGGAATGCTTTATTTTATTTGATTGCACTTCATGTAAACAGTTATTGCGGTTCTAAATATCTGCCAGTGAGTCCGATGGAGTAGTTCCCATAAGTATGGGTATGCAAGTTAAAAGATTATTTTGCATTTTCGGTACCGTTTAGATGAGATTGAAGATCCGGAATTACCAAACGTTTTTCATTTAGAAAAAAGATGATGCGAAAGTCTTCTTTTGATAATTGTACATATATTTGTACCATAATCTGTACAATTTAAACTTGAGAATATGCTGACGGCAACTCTTTCAGACTTCAGGAGAGATATGAAAAAGTATCTTGACACGGTTACTGCCAATATCGAAACCTTAGTAATCAACAGGGGAAAGGATTCCGGAGTGGTGGTTATGTCGCTTGATGAATACAATTCATTACGGGCAACACAACATGAACTATCTTCAAAAACGAATGAACGGAGACTCGATTCGGCAATAGAAAAATTAAAGGAGGGTAATTCCTTTCATAAAGATTTACTGGACAAATGAAATATACGTTTGTAGACGAGTCCTGGGAAGATTATCTCTTTTGGCAAAAAAACGACAAGAAGATGCTAAAAAGGATCAACGATCTGTTAAAAGAGATAGCACGACATCCTTATTCCGGGATTGGTAAACCCGAGCCTTTAAAATTTAAATATAAAGGTTTTTTTTCTCGAAGAATTACTGACGAACACAGACTCATTTATCAAGTAAGAGGCGACGAGATTCTTATTGCAAAATGCAGATTTCATTATGATTAAGAATAGAACTCTTGTTAGCCGTTTTGAGCAATGTTAACAGGCTTTGTAGTTCATAGTTCGATAGATTGGACTTCTTTACGAATATTCATTGTGATGCAGAAATGGGGATCGGGATTACGCCAATTTCCGGTGGCGTAAAATGCATTCCCGGCACAACCTCCTTTACAATACCGGAGATGTTCGCATGCTACACACTCGCTGATAGAAAAGGGGTCGAAACGACGCAATTCGCATAATTCTGCATTTTGGCCGTTCCAGATTTCTACCAGGGAGTTCGATGGAAAATTCCCCATACATAGTCCAGGGAGTTCAAGCGAAGGACATGGGTAGCAGTTGCCATCGGCTCGCACATACATTTGGTTGATGCCGGCGCTGCATCGATGCGGTTGCCCTCCCCGTACCACTTTTTTCGGGTAGAGATCTTTGCCATACCGAACTCGTCGGTTGGTGTACTCCTTTCTGCGTTCCGCGGCATATTCTTCCAGGGTTGGGATAAGCATACTATTCTCGCTTCCGCGACCTTGCGGCATCATCCGTACAAAAAAACAGGAGCGAACCCCTAATGATTGCATCTCGTCGTAGATATTCACGCTTTGGCCCAGGTTCCCCTTAAAGATAGTGGTCTGCGATCCGCAAAGAATACCCCTTTTTGCAAAGAGTTCAAGGGCTCTCTTTGCCTGTACGTAACTGTTCTTTTTGCCCCTAAATTTATCATGCGTGTCGGCATTATCGCCATCGATACTCACATTGACCGCTCCAACGCCCAAAGCAATGAGTTCGTCTGCCTTCTTATCGGTGATGGCGTATCCATTTGTACTTAAGTAGACAAAGAGATGCCGGCTTTTCGCAAAGCGGATTACCTTGTACAGATGGTTGCAGAGCAATGATTCGCCCCCGGTTAAAAATAGCCGACAACCTCCCAGGTTGGCGAAAGCATCGATAAGACTGCAAAGGGTACCAGCACTCATCTCGCACGAAAGCGGTTTTCCACTTTCGGCATAACAATGCGCACATGCAAGGTTGCAGCGGTTGGTCAGTTGCAGTTGCAGAATCTTGAGATGATATTCCGAAGAGAGAGGAGGGGGAAAGTCTCTTCCCTTTTGGGGTGTTGCAGATAGCTCAATCACACCCTCCTGCACAAATTGATAGACGATAGCTTCGATGGCAACGGTGGCATCTTCGTTGTCCATCCGGCAGTTGTCGGCCAATTCCCTAACCAGTTGACTGTAGGCCCTTTTCCCGTTCATCAGCCTCAGGGCAAAGGCAATAGCGTATCCAAGGTGTTCGTCTCTGCCGTTGTCGGCACAAAGTAAAACGCCCTCTTTGTGTTGGTTCGAAACCCACAAATGAACCTGATAATTCTCTTTAACCCTGGGATAGAGTTGTTTGTCGGGTTTTGGCGCTAGCACTGCCAGTCACCGCAAGCATTGGTATTCCCGGCGGTATCGGGATCGGCCCCGGGTTCGGAACAGACCTGATCATCACAAGCAGCCACATTCCCGGTGCCTCCGCCACATACCTCATCCGTGCAACTTTCCGTATTCCCTATCACATCACCCCTGGTGGGATCAGCTCCGGTGGCGAATTGCACCTTTGCATTCAAGAGCTGTTTGCGTTGTCCCAGCTCTTTGAGAATTTTTTCGACCTTTTCTTTCGACATGTTTTCCATCTTCATTGAGTTTTAAGAAAATCTGTAGGAGGTAAAACGTTGTTTATGAAAGTTTTTTAAGCCATTAGGAGCGAAAGGTATATCATATTATTGAAAAATGCACTATGGCAGTGCCGGTCGGCTCTTGCTGCTTTTGCTGGCAGGCATAGCCATATCGAGCCTCCACGACTTACTGTCGCCGTTTCGGTAGGCAATATCCCTTTCAATTCGCAAACTATCGTCGTTCTGAAGAGAGCTTTTGCTCTCAGTAGCGTTTGCGATACATTTTCCCGTGGCTGCCATCGGGGTCAGCAGCAGGGCGGCGAGGATGGATAGCAGAATACGATGCATACCTAGTTGGCTTTGTTCTTGCCTAAAAATTGGGTAATCTCTTTTGTGGTGCGTTCCAGATCGTCGTGGTGCAGATTGTGGGCGGCGCCATCGATGTGAACCAGGGTTACCTTCGGCAGATCTTTAACGGCATCTTCGTTGGCTTTACGCGATTCGGGCGAACCGTCGGCCTTCAGAATCAGTGACGGAACCGTGATACGGGCCAGGGCATCGCCTGTCTGCATAGTGCCGGTCATGGCCTGCGAACCCTCCTGGGTGTAGGCTCCGTGGTATTGCTTCTTAGAGAGAGCCCAGTAGGCTACATCCACATCGCCCCATTTGGGATTCTGACGGCGGCCTTGTGCTACCAAATCTTCGTAACGATAGTTATTCTGCTTTACCAGCGTTTCAGGAGTGCCCATCATATTCACAGAGAGGTTGGCCGATTGCTGACCGGCAGGTGCCTGGTTTCTGGCCGGGGCAGCCGGGGCAGCCGGCCGGGACGGAGGGGCGGTTTGCGTTGCGGCCCCGGCAGGGGCTGCAGGAGGCGTGGGGCGGGCAGCGCCACGGGGAGCAACTCCCGGGTTGCCGCCGGGACGCGAGACAAACGGGTCGAGCATTATCACGGATTGGGCCAAATCCGGATAGTCGGCACCCACACGCATCACCGTTGCGGCCCCCATGGAGTGACCTACAATAATCGGTTTTTCGAACTGCATTGCCTTTACAAAGGCCACCACATCTTTAATCAACGTCTCCCCATTATCCGAAGGGGTGAAAGGATCGGACAGACCGTGTCCGCGTGCATCGAGCATATAGATATCATAGTCGTTTTGCAGCTTCCAGGTGAGGGCTGTCCAGCAAAGCCCGTTGTCGGTAATCCCGTGAACCATCACCATGACCGGCTTATTGGGGGCAGGAACGGCGTGATAATAGTGGATGCGAATGCCGTTTCCATAGACAAATCCGTCCGACCAGCCGTCGGGGATGGCGGGAGGATCGGCCGAAAAGGCCATCAGCGGAAAGAGAAATAGTAACACAACGGCGCGAAGCACTCTCGGCAGAATTTCAAATTTTTTCATGTTTTCGGATTATAGAGATGAAACAAACAGATAAGGTGACTGAACCCGGGAAACCCCGATTATTTAAAGAGTTTTTGTGCAAAAGAGCGAAGGTCATGACGCCATACATACATGGTGTGTCCGCCCTCCATTTGGGTATACTCCGATTCGATCCCGTATTTGGTAAAGAGATCACGGGTCGGGGGAGTATTGCGCGAGGCACCGTCGGCCTCGCCGCCCGAAGTGAAGATGAAATATTTCACCGTCTTCTTGAGGGTGGGCGCAGCGGCTTTGAGCAGGGCATCGTATTTGTCGTAGGTGGCCTGTTGGCCGGCGAACCATCCCGAACTCATCACATTCACATAGGCAAACTGATCGGGGTAGTTAACCAGGGTTTCGAGCAGCTGCATGCCGCCCATCGACAACCCCGCAATGGCCTTGTTTGCTGCATCCTTATATACCCGGAAATTGGCTTCGACATAAGGTACAATCACCTTCCCCAAATCGTGGGCAAAGGTCTCCACGGGAATACTCCCGTCGGGCATTACCACCACCATCGGAACCATCTTTCCCTCGGCAAGCAGATTATCCAGAATCCATCCGGCTTTACCCTGGCCGGGCCAGTTGGTGTCGTTGTCGCCGCCTCCATGCATCAGGTAGAGCGTGGGCAGCACGTTGTTCCCGGCAAAATAGCCCGCAGGGGTCCAGACAAACATTCTTCGGGTAGAGTTGGTAACACTCGACTGATAGTAGACAATCGACATCAGGCCGTGCGGCACATCCTTTTGTTGCCAGAAGAGCGTTTCACCCTCCGGAACCATCTCGACCATGGGACGAAAATCGGCAACCATCCGGTTTCTCGGATCGTTAACCTTCATGCCGTCGACCATATAGTAATAACGATAGGCGCTGGGGTTAATTTTGGGCCCGGTTGTGAGCGTCCAGAGGCCGTTTTCGGCTTTTTCAATCTTTTCGGCCTTGATATCGCCGCCCAGCTCTACCTTTTTGGCATCGGGTGCCATAAAACGGAAGGTGGCCGAACCGTCGGGGTTCATCTGGAACGATACAAAGTTGTTTTGGGGCGATGCGGGCCGATTGGGGTTTTGTGCCCTCAGGGGCGATACCCAGAGAAGGGAACCCATGCCAAGGGTAGCGAGGAGAAAAATGAGACGGCAGGAGAGAGAATAGGATTTCATAAAGGCAAGAGTTAGTTGGTGTGAAAACGTGGCATAATTGCCGAAACAAACTTACTTTTTGTGCTTTCGGAACTAAAGCACAAATCAGACAAAAACAGACAATTTGCGCTTTTCGTGAAGAAAAAAACTACTTTTATCCCGGTATAACGGGCTCCGGGCCCACACAATAGCATGAGGCGAGTGCGAATTTTACTGGGGATTCTTTGGGGTATGGTACTGGGATGTTCGGTGCTTTCCGGACAATCCATGAACTATCAGCTGCTCGACAATACTCTGCTCAGCCCTGAAGCCCGTTCGGTTCGCTGTTTTATGCAGGATGAGCAGGGACTGCTCTGGATGGGAACCAACAAAGGACTTTTCAGTTACGACGGGTACCGTGCGTCGGCCCACTTCACGCCCGGCTCTCCGGAAAACCAAATGGTGCATTGCGGCCTCTTTTACCGGGAGGAGTATCTGCTGCTGGGCACCGAACAGGGCCTCCTGATGTACAACTTTCGGAACGATACGTACGTGCCCTTCGAAACAGAGATTCGCAAGGATATTCGTTCTATGGCCCTTACCGGATCGGATCTCTGGCTGGGGTGTGCCGACGGCCTCTATCGCTACCATTTTGCCGACCGGCAACTCACCAGAATGTTCGATACGCCGGGAGAGGAGCTCCGCACCGGAATTGTCTACGCGCTGCTGATCGATCAGGGATACCTTTACCTGGGTGCCAATGGCCAGTTTGGGCGGGTTTCGTTGCAGAATTACCGATACGAGTTTTTCCCCTCGAACGGAGTCAGGCGCTTGGTGAACGCCCTCCGCAAAGACCCCTTCCGCAACTGTATCTGGATAGGCGAGGGCAACCGGCTTACCCGTTTCAATCTCGTCGA
>CAYVJA010000056.1:6718-16895 GCA_964451605.1 uncultured Bacteroidales bacterium
TGAAAGCTATCCCGGTTTCCCGGTTGTGAAGGCCATCGAAATAGACTGCGACCAGAATCTGGTGCTGGGCACCGATAATGGCTTGTTTCTCTTCGACCTGCAGGAGGCAAAACTGTACGAACACAACACCCAGCGCCCCTATTCGCTGGCCAGCAACGTGGTCTGGAGTCTCTTTAAAGATCGCTCCGACCATCTCTGGATGGGTACCGACTATGGCATCTCCATGGCCCCGCGCTACCGCCGGTATGAATACCTGCCCATCTTTCACTTTACCGGTATCGGGCGGGGTAACCAATTTTCTACTCTCTACCGCGATACCCGCGGCACCTACTGGCTCGGTGGCGATAACGGGTTACTGCAGACCCGTTCGCTCAACGGGGTCGATCCGAATCTGCGCTGGTTCAACATGAGCAATCCCGATGCCTTCCTCCGCCATAATCATATACGCCACATCCTGGAAGACAGCGCACAAACCCTCTGGATTGCCTCCGATTTCGGGGTGTGCCGCTATGATGAGCAGAGTGGGAAACTTATTCCTTATCTGATTTATAGTCGCGACAATTTGCTCAATGCCAATTGGGCCTACCATCTGGCCGACGATGGTTCGGGCAATTTATGGGTGGCCAGTTACAACGGCGGGCTCTTTCGGATTGGAAAACAACAACTCACCGGCCCGCAGACCCTACAGGTGGCCGATGCGCACTACTCAATACAGAACGGGTTGGCCAGCAACCATATCGATCAGATTGTGTTCGACCCTTCCGGTCGTCTCTGGGCATTGCATCAGAATCACCGGATCGATTGCCTCAATCCCGTTACCGACGCCATTACCCCGATACCTACCGACAGTTTTACCCGCCAGCAACCGGTTACCCGCCTGCTGAGCAATGGGGGTCCCTATCTCTGGATGGGATTCCGAAACGGGGTGTGCCGGATAGATCCGCTTACCCTCCGGGCTCAAACCGTCGACTTTCCGGATGCCGAAAACGCGGTGGTCTATTCGCTGATTGCCGTCGATAGTACGGTGTGGGCCTCCTCCACCGAAGGGATCTGGATGATTGATACCGCCAGTCTGTCGGTTAGTCACTTCAATCCGGGCAACCGGCTCTTCTCTTGCGCCTTTTTCGACAAAGAACGCAGGGAGGTGCTGCTGGGCGGGGCCGATGCCATTGCCCTCTCCTCGCCGTCGCTTTCCGAATCGCCCGACTCGGACGGGAAACTCGTTCTCTCCTCTATCCTTGTGAATGGCAAGAAATATGTCAATCGCCCCGATCAACCCTCTGTGCGCTATGCGTCGCGCATCGTGCTGCCCTATAACCAGAACAGCCTGACGCTCCAGTTTTCCGATTTGCAGTATGCCACCGACGGTATGCAGCGCAGCTATCTCTATACGCTCGACCCCGACACCCGCAACTGGGTTGCCCTGAAGAGCACCGAACCCTCCCTCTCGCTCACAAAAATTTCACCCGGGACATACACCCTCACCCTGGCTGCCAAGGGGGCCAACAACAACCCGCCACGCCCTCTAAGCACCTTTCAGATAGTTATCCGCCCCCCCTGGTACTACAGCCATACAGCCCTGATACTCTATCTGCTTCTGCTCACTGCTTTGGTTCTCTGGATTATCCACTTTTTCCGGCAAAGGCACAACCTGAAAATTGCCCGGATTGAACGCGAAAAAACCGCCGAGCAGGCGCAGATGAAGATAGACTTCTTCACCAACATTGCCCATGAGTTTAAAACGCCCCTCAGCCTGATCATCGCACCGCTGAGCCGGATTATGCAGGATAAAAAATGGAAATCGGAACGGGAGAGCCTGGAGTTGATCCACCAGAGTGCCATGAAGTTAAACACGCTGGTTCAACAGGCCATTGCCTACTATCGCGACGACAGTGAAAGCTCGCCGGGTCTGATTTGTACGCATATCGAGCTGGTCGATTTTGTGAGGAGCCTCTTTGAGGCCTGCAAACCCCCGATGCGCGAAAAGGAGATAGAATGTGTTTTTCATTCGCAGGTCGATGCGCTCTGGCTCGATGCCGATCCCATCAAGTTGGAGTCGATTGTGAACAACCTGCTCTCGAATGCAGCCAAATATACCCCCCGGGGCGGCACCATTCTCCTCTCGCTGCAACCCCTGCCTGAGGCGCAAAGTGTGGAACTGTCGGTTTCCGACACCGGCATCGGGATAGAGGCTAAAGAGTTTCCCTATCTCTTTCAGCGCTTCTACCAGTCGCCCGACAACAAGGAGAAGGGGGGAACCGGCATCGGGCTCTATCTGGTAAAACGCTTTGCCGAGATGCACGGGGGAACCGTCCGGGTGGTTTCCACTCCCGGCGGGGGCAGCACCTTCACGGTACGCCTCCCGCTTGCCCAGGCGTTTGCGAATTCTGCTGCTTCGGACGCCGATCCTACAGCACTTGCAGCCGATGAGGATTCTACCGCAAAGCCCCTGCTGGTGGTGGTAGAAGACAATGTGGCCATCGCCCAGTTTATTTCGCAATCGTTGACGCCCGAATTTCGCTGCGTTGTGGCTCACAACGGCAAATCGGGGCTTAAAATCTGCACCGATCTGCTCCCCGATCTGATCATTGCCGACATTATGATGCCCGTGATGGACGGGCTGGAGATGAGCCGTCAGCTCAAAGCGTCACTGCCCACCTCTACCATTCCCATCATCCTCTTAACCGCCAAAGACGACAAGGCCACCGAGTTGCAGAGTATGCATCTGAAAATTGATGCCTTCATAGCCAAACCGTTCGATTTTGACGCGCTCTATTCGCGGGTGAAACAGCTGCTGGAGGCCCGGAAGAGCTGGGCCAAGCGACTTCGGATCGAAGAGCTCACCACCCCGGAGGTCAAGGCGGTGGTTTCGGACGATGAAAAGTTTCTGGCCGGCACCACGCGGCTTATCGAAGAGCAGATGGCCAACCCCGACCTGAACGTCTCCTTCCTGTGCAATCGGATGCAGATGACGCAAAAGCAGCTCTACCGCAAAATCAAGGCCCTTACCGGCCTCACCCCGGTGGATTACATCAAGTCGATCCGGATGAAAAAAGCCGCCATCCTCCTCTCGAACAAAAACTTCACCGTATCGGAGGTGATGTACAAAGTGGGTTTCTCAAACCACTCCTATTTTGCCAAATGTTTCCACCAGGAGTTTGGCAAAAACCCCAGCCAGTTTCCCGAATCATAAGGGTACAGCCGCCTCTCGCCATTCGGTGGGGCAATTTATTTGTGCTTTTTGTCCTTTCTGTGCTTTTGAGCAGTAATGCAATCGATAGCTTTGTTCAAATTTAACCGGCTATCCATTATGAATCGCTTCACTTCTCTTCTTAGTACAATCTTGCTGCTGCTCCTTATTTCCGCTACGGTCTGCCGCGCCCGGTCGGCCACTTCCGGCACCGCCTCTAAAAAAGTGGCCCCTTTCTGCATCGGTGCCGACATCTCTTTTATTCCGCAAAATGAAGCTCGGCGCGAGGCCCGCTACACCGATGTGGACGGCACCGTGAAAGATATCTGTCAGGTAATGGCCGACAACCATTTTAATCACATCCGCCTCCGCCTTTTTGTCAATCCCGAGGCGCAGGGCGGCTACTCGCGCGAGGGTTTCTGCGGCCTCGATGCCACCATTAAGATGGCCAAACGGATTAAAAGTGCAGGCATGCAGTTTACCCTCGACTTTCACTACAGCGACACCTGGGCCGATCCCGACAAACAGTATAAACCTTCGGCCTGGAAAGATAAAACCGGGAAAGAACTGGAGAGTGCCCTTTACGAGTACACCAAGAGCGTGCTGACCACCTTTAAGAAGGAGGGGGTTGCCCCTGATGTAATCCAGGTGGGGAACGAGATCAGCCACGGCATGGTTTGGCCCGAAGGGAGATTGTTAGACAACGCCACCGAAGCCAACTGGGCTGCTCTGATGGGGCTCTACAAAGCCGGTCAGCAGGCGGTTCGCGAGGTGCTTCCCGAAGCCAGACTGATGATCCACCTGGCTTTGGGCGGCCAAAACCGCCTCTGCCGCGAGTTTCTGGATAAGATGAAGCAGTATGATGCCCAATTCGACATCATTGGATTGTCCTATTACGAGCAGTGGCATGAAACCTACAATGATTTACAATTCAACCTGAACGATTTGTCGGCCCGCTACAAAAAACCGGTCTGCGTGTGCGAATACGGCGCCAATGCCGGCAATATCAAGATAATCAACGACATTGTACGTTCCGTTCCCAACGGAATGGGCTACGGCACCATGGCCTGGGAGCCGTCGGGCGTTCTCTTTTCGCGCACCGGCGAGGCCTCGGCCCCCATCTTTGCCATCTATTCAGGTCTTTATACCCAATATGCCAACCCCCAAACCCAACCCGTAGTTGCACCCCCCTTCGAACGCAAAGTGAAACTATCCGCCCCCCTGATTGGTGCCGACATCTCGTTTGTACCGCAAGAGGAGTCGCGCGGCAAGAAATATTCCGACAACGGGGTCGAAAAGGATATTCTGCAGATACTGAAAGACAACAACTTTAACTGGATTCGGCTTCGCCTCTTTGTCGATCCCGCGGCCGAAAACGGCTATTCGAAAGAGGGGTACTGCGGCCTGGAGAAGACCCTGGCTCTGGCCAAACGGGTCAAAGCGGCCGGCATGAACTTTCTGCTCGACTTCCACTACAGCGACACCTGGGCCGACCCCGAAAAACAGTTTACCCCCGCCGCCTGGAAGCGGAGCAGCGGCTCAGCCCTCGAAGGGCAGGTATACCGCTACACCAACGAAACCGTAAAACGGTTCATCGACGAAGGGGCCCGCCCCGACATGGTGCAGATAGGTAACGAGATCAACAACGGTTTCCTCTGGCCTCAGGGACAACTCCCCAAGGCAAAAGAGAAGGTGAACTCCACCGAAGAGATGGAGAACTTCTGTGTGCTGCTCCGCTGTGCCAGTGCGGCCGTCAGAGCCGTCGACCCCGACATCGCCATCATGGTACACATCGCCTGCGGCGGCCAGAACGAAGAGTCGGTAGCCTTCTTTGATAAGATCATAGCCCGCGACGTTAAATTCGATGTCATCGGACAGTCGTACTACCCCAAATACCACGGTACCCTCCCCGAACTGGAGAGCAATCTCAACAACCTGGCAAAACGCTACCAAAAACCGGTTTGCATCGTTGAATACCAGGAATACCGCAAAGAGGTAAACGAAATTATGCAACGCTTGCCCAAAGAACAAAACTGGGGCACCTTTATCTGGGAAGCCACCTCACCTGGCTGGGGCAATTTGTTTGATCGCGAAGGAAAGACGAATGAAAACATGAAAATCTTTTCATCTATGGCAAAGCCATGATGTAAAGATTTTCATGTTTTCAAGTGCTCTGGTGCTTCGAAGCGCATGCGCTTCGAGTGCTGCGCTTCGCGCGGGTGCTCTAGTGCTCTAATGCTGCGCTGGTGCGCGAGTGTAACAGTGTAACAGTGTGGGAACGATTTATTGAATTAATGCTTGAAGAATATGAAAAAGATTTGGTTTGCGGTTTTGTTGGGGCTTTTGGGATGCGGGGTTGTGGCCGCTCAAGATGGGGTCCGGAGGAGTTTTTCGCTCGATGCGAATTGGCGTTTCTTTTTGGGTGAGGCCGAGGGGGCGTATGCTACCGGCTTTGCGGATAAGGGGTGGCGGACGCTCGATGTGCCGCACGATTGGAGTATTGAGTTGACGGTTAATCAACAGGAGCCGGCCGGTGGCGGCGGGGGTTATTTTCCCACAGGCATCGGTTGGTATCGCAAAGCATTCACCATGCCGGCGGTTGCAACCAATCAGCAGGTCCGAGTGGAGTTCGACGGAATCCATATGCGGAGCGAGGTATGGCTCAACGGACAGCTACTTGGGAAACGTCCCGGCGGCTACGTCAGCTTCAGCTACGATGTAACCCCGTATCTGCGGAAAGGCAAGAATCTGTTGGCGGTTAGGGTCGACAACTCGCAACAGCCCAACTCGCGATGGTATACCGGATCGGGCATCTATCGGCATGTGCGGCTGGTGATTTCGAATCCTTTGCACATTAAACAGTGGGGCGTGTATGTAACCACGCCCGAGGTTTCGCCCGAGCAGGCCCTGCTCAAAGTGCGCACCTCAGTGCGTAACGCCCTGACCAAAGGGCAAAAGGGGGCTGTTGTGGCCACCCTGCTCGATGCCGATGGAAAGGAGGTGGCACGCGCCCGTTCGGAGTTCGAGGTGGGCAGTGGGTCAGAAACCGAGGTGTCGCAAGAGATCAGGGTTCCGAAGCCCAACCTGTGGAATTTGGAAACACCCTATCTCTATACCCTCAAGAGTGTGGTGTTCGACGAAAAAGGAACCCAAGCCGACGATTTGGCGACCCCCATGGGTATCAGGGAGATTGTGTACGATGTGGATAAGGGCTTTATGTTGAACGGGAAGCAGGTGAAGATGCATGGAGTTAACCTGCATCAGGATGCCGGCCCTGTGGGGGTGGCGGTTCCGCTCGGTGTTTGGGAGCGGCGGTTGCAGATTCTGAAAGAGGGGGGCTGTAATGCCATCCGGACGGCCCATAACCCCATGGCACCCGAATTTTACGACTTATGCGACAGGATGGGCTTTCTGGTGATGAACGAGGCGTTCGATGAGTGGCAGAAAGGAAAGGTTCGCCAGGGTCTCAGCACCTTTTTTGATGAGTGGTACGAGCGCGACCTTATCGACTTTATTCATCGCGACCGGAATCACCCCTCGGTGGTGATGTGGAGTGCCGGAAACGAGATTGGCGAGCAACATGTGGAAGGGGGCTACAAAGTGTTAGAGAAGCTGGTGAATATCTTTCACCGCGAAGACCCCACCCGGCCGGTAACCGCTGGATGCGACCATATTGCGGCCGACGACGGCGCCACCACCCCCGAATTCCTGAAACTGCTCGATATTGTGGGCTACAACTATGTAGACCGCTGGCGCGAACGTCGCGAGCTCTACTATAGCATCGACCGCCACGACCATCCTGAGTGGAAGATGGTTTCGACCGAATCGGGCGGACTAGGCGGCGTCAGGGGCTCTTACTCCCTGGGCAACAACCCCGAACAGCTTAGACCCTCCTATAATTCGCAGATGATAGATGTGGAGCAGAGGTGGAAATTCACCACCCTGAACGACTATGTAATTGGCGACTTTATGTGGACCGGCATCGACTATTATGGCGAAACCCGCTGGCCCGGCCGGGGTGCCTCCTCGGGGCTGCTCGACATCTGCGGCTTCCCCAAAGATGGCTACTACTTTTTCCAGAGCCATTGGAAGCGCACCGACAGTGTTGCCATGGCGCACCTCTTTCCCCACTGGAACTGGGAGGGGTACGAGGGCAAGGTGATTCCCGTGCTTTGCTACTCCAACTGTGAGGCCCTCGAACTCTTTGTGAACGGCACATCGTACGGCGAAAAGCGGATCGACTTTCCCCGTCCGGGCACCACCCAGTCGTGGGCCCATTACGACCGTCCACAGGTGCGCCCCACCACCGCCGATCTGCATGTAGCGTGGGATGTTCCCTACCAACCCGGCACCCTGAAGGTAGTGGGAAAACGGGGCGGCAAAGTGGTGGTAACCGAAGAGCTGCATACCGCCGGCAAGCCGGCCTCCATCCGGTTGCAGGTTGACAAACAGAAACTTACCACCAATCGTGACGAAGTGGTGCACTGCACCGTCGAAGTACTGGATGCCCAGGGCAACCTTGTACCCCTGGCCAACAACCTCATAGAATTCGAAATTGAAGGCGCGGCCAAGATTCTCGGCGTAGAAAACGGCAACCTGAGCGATCACGACCCCGTGAAAGCCAACAAACGCAAAGCCTTCAACGGCCTCTGCCTGGCCATTGTACAACCCGAAAAAAGCGGTACCTTCACAATCAAAGCGCGATCCGAAACCATGGAAAGCGAAACAATCACGATAAATGTAACACAAGAAACAGGAAATGCTCTGGTGCTTTAGTGATCGGGTGCTCTAGTGCTCTGGTGCATCGAAGCGCAATTGCGCTTCAAGTGCTGCGCTTCGCGCAATGCAACAATGTAACAATCCAACAATGTAACAATGCTCAAATGCAGTAGTTCCCTAAAATTTCTTTCGCGCGTCAGCGCAGCACTAGAGTACTTGAAGCGCGAACGCGCTTCGATACACTAGAGCACTTTCGCCCCGGCGCATTAACCATTAATTTCTTACATATGATTTCACTACGCAAAATGTTTCCAGTTTTTCTGGTTCTCTGTTTTACCTCGGGTGTGGCTTTTTCGGCGCAATGGGAGGATCTCTCTAAGGGGTGGCGGTTTTCGAAGGGGAACCCTGCCGATGCGCAGGCGGTGGCTTTCGATGACGCTGCGTGGGAGAAGGTGAATGTGCCGCACGATTGGGCCATTACCGGCCCGTTTAATGTGCAGGAGTCGGGCTTTACCGGAAAGTTGCCCTGGAGAGGGGAGGGGTGGTACCGTAAGGTGTTCACGCTGAAAGCCGCCGATAAGGGTCAGACTGTCTATGTGAAGTTCGACGGGGTGATGTCGTCGCCTAAGATTTATGTGAATGGCAAGCTGGCCGGCCAGTGGGATTATGGCTATAGCACTTTCTATCTGGATGTTACCGAGTTTGTAAACTTTGGCCAAAGCAACACCCTGGCTGTATATGTGGATACCCGCAACCACGATAGCCGCTGGTATCCCGGTGCAGGTATCTACCGCAAGGTGGAGCTGATGGTTTCGCCTGCCGTGCACGAAGAGATTTGGGGCACCTATATCACCACCCCTGTGGTAACCAAAGAGGAGGCCGAAATGCGCATCCTGTCGAACATAAAGAATCGTTCGGCCGAAGCGCAGCAGGTGGCTGTTGAGTCGGTGGTGCTCGATGCAAAGGGCAATCAGGTGGCTTCGGCCAAATCGCGCGCCAGAAGGATTGCCCCGGGTAGTGCCTCCGAGTTCGATAACTGGATTACCGTTAAATCGCCTTCGCTTTGGGATGTGGACAGCCCCACCCTTTACAGCGTAAAGACCCGGGTGCTGGTTGATGGCACTGCGGTCGATTCGAGCGCTACCCCCTTTGGTTTCAGAACCATTGCCTTTACGGCCGACGATGGTTTCCATCTGAACGGGCGGAGGGTTCAACTGAAAGGGGTTAACCTGCATCACGATCACGGACCCCTGGGGGCTGCCTTTAACGTACGCGCCATGGAGCGGCAGCTCGAGATTATGAAGGAGATGGGTTGCAACGCCATCCGCACCAGCCACAATATCAGCGCCCCCGAACTGATCGAGTTGTGCGATAAAATGGGGATGCTGGTGTTTAACGAAGCGTTCGACAAATACGATAAAAAGGCCGACATCTTTGCCGAAACCGATTTCTACGAATATGGCGAACGCATTCTGAAAGATTTTGTGATGCGCGACCGCAACCACCCTTCGGTGTTTATCTGGAGTGTGGGCAACGAGATGGGCGACATCCAGAGCAATGCCGACTACGGCCTCAAACGGCTGGCCGCCATGGTGGGTTTTGTGCGGAAATACGACATCACCCGGCCGGTAACCATTGCCTGCGACCAGGATCAGAATGCCCGCTGGCGCCACTTCGACTACTACGATGTCCATTCGTGGAACTATGGGCAGCGTTGGGAACCGGCTCGCAAGCTCGATCCCGCCAAATCGGTGATCATCAGCGAATCGGGTTCGACCGTAAGTACCCGCGGATTTTATGAACTGCCTCTGCCTCAAACAAAGACCCAATTTGGAAAGCAGAACCAGGTGAGCTCGTACGACCTCAATGCCCCCTATTGGGCTGAGATTCCCGACGACGATTTTATGTGGCAGGAGGAGGGCAAGTACATTGCCGGCGAGTTTGTCTGGACCGGCTTCGACTATCTGGGCGAGCCCACCCCGTTTATGTCGTCGAAGAGCTCCTATTTTGGGATTGTCGATTTGTGCGGTATCCCCAAAGACAGGTTCTACCTCTACCAGAGCCACTGGCGCCCCGAAAAGGATATGGTACACATTCTGCCTCACTGGAACTGGAAGGGGATGGAGGGGCAAAACGTGCCGGTATTTGTCTACACCAACGGCGATGAGGCTGAGCTCTTCCTGAATGGCAAATCGCTCGGAAAACAGGCTAAAAAGCCCGATTCCAACGTCTCGACCGAACGTTACCGCCTAATGTGGACGGATGTGG
>CAYVJA010000057.1:0-16831 GCA_964451605.1 uncultured Bacteroidales bacterium
TCTATCCAACCGGCTTTCACCGCCATCATCACCAACTCCGAGATGCTTTTCACTTGCAGCTTGCGGAAGATATTTTTGCGGTGGGTGTTCACGGTGTGAAAGCTGAGAAACCTGCGTGCGGCTATCTCTTTGGTGGTAAGCCCTGACGCTATCAAACGCACTATCTCCATCTCAGAGTCGGTGAGGAGATGTCGCGCAGCGGAGGGGGTATCGCTGGCGGCAACCGATGTTTCGGAGCGGGAATTCATCATGTCGCCCAAACCAATTTCCTGCAGTAGGGCCGATAATCCGGACGAATCATAGGGGACACCCTTTGCCGCGGCCTCAAAGGCAGCGGTCAACTCCTCCCGATTGCCTTTTTTTAAGGAAAAATTGCGGATTCCGAGTTGCGCGTAGGCATAAAGATCGGATGCCCGGAAGGAGTCGGCCAGCAACATCACCTCCACCTTTGTGAAGAGCTCTTTCAGCAGCTTCAGCGAATCGGATCCCCTGTAATCGAAGGTAAAAGGATCGGTAATCAGCAGATAACCGGGTTCGTCACGAAGTAATCGATAGAGCTCCCGTCGGTTTGTCGCGGTGCCTGCCACTACAAAACCCGGCAGCGAAGCGAGCAACGAGTCCAATCCTTGGGAGGTCAAAAAGTGGGGGTCGGCAATTACCACCCTGAAGGGAGAGGCGTCGGGATTCATACCCTCAATCGGTGAGAGGTGGGCAACACGTAGGGGTGTCGGAGCCTGAGCCGGTTTCGCCCGAAAGAGTGACACCCCAAAAAAAACTGAAAAGTGCCCTTGCCTCCTCCCAGTTTTTGCGATTAATGCAATACCGAATCCGGGGTGCCTCTATCTCACCCTGAATCAAACCCGCCTCCTTAAGCTCTTTCAGGTGTTGCGAAAGGGTAGATTTGGCAATAGGCAGTTCGTCGGTAAGGTCGCCGCTGTAACAACAGGACTGATGCGACAGACGTTCCAAAACAAACAGGCGAACCGGATGCCCCAAAGCCTTTGCATAACGGGCCATCCTCTTTTGTTGCGGGGTGATAACCTCCTTCTTTTTCATGATAGTTTCTCCTTTGGACAAAGATAGGCTAAGATATCTTTTAATCTTTCGGAGCGATGGTTACTTTTACAGCCACAAACCCTCGAATATGAAAAAACTACTCCTCACTTTCATCGTGATGCTGACGGCCGTATGCCATACGGCCTACGCTTCGACCCAGGATGGAAACCTCCGAAAGAGGTACAATTTTAACCCGGAATGGAAACTCTTTGTGGGCGACCCTCAGGGTGCCGAACAATCCGGATTTAACGACACCTCCTGGAAGCAGGTTACCCTGCCGCACGCCTTCAACGAAGACGATGCCTTTAAACTGGCCATCAATCAGTTATCTACAGGGATTGTGTGGTATCGAAAACACTTTCGCATACCGGCACGGGACCTTGGCAAAAAGGTCTTCATAGAGTTTGAGGGCATTCGCCAGGGAGGAGAAATTTTCCTGAACGGGGAAAAACTCGGTCTGCACGAAAACGGGGTGATGGCTTTTGGTTTCGATATCACCGATAAAGTGAAGTTCGACGGGGAGAATGTGATTGCTCTCCGGATCGATAACAGCTGGCGCTACCAGGAACGGGCCACAGGCACCGGTTTCCAGTGGAATCATACCAGTTTTAACGCCAACTACGGAGGCATCCCCAAGAATGTGATTCTGCATGTTACCGGTTCGCTCTACCAGACATTCCCCCTTTACAGCTTTCTGCAAACCACCGGTGTCTATATCTATGCAGGAAATTTCGACATCGAGGGGAGGTCGGCCACCATTACCGCCGAATCGGAGGTAAAAAACGATGACTCCTCACCCAGGAGTTTCGGATATGAGGTACGCATTTTCGATATGAAGGGAAAGCAGGTAAAGCAGTTCTCCGCTCCGGCCGTCACGCTGCAGCCGGGCGAAACCTTAGTGGTGAAGGCCGCGGGAGAGGTGTCGGGGCTGAATTTCTGGAGCTGGGGATATGGATACCTCTACACGGTTGAAACAGCCCTCACAGAAAACGGAAAGGTGGTCGATAAGGTTTCCACGCGTACCGGATTCCGGAAAACCGCCTTCAAGAACGGCATGTTCTATCTCAACAACAGAGTGCTTCAGATTAAAGGGTATGCCCAGCGCACTAGCAACGAGTGGCCGGCCATCGGGATGTCGGTTCCGCCCTGGATCAGCGATTTCAGTAACCGCATGATGGTAGAGAGCAACGGAAACACCGTGCGGTGGATGCACATTACACCCTGGAAACAGGATGTAGAATCGGCCGACCGGGTGGGCCTGATTCAGATGATGCCTGCCGGCGATTCGGAAAAGGATGTAACCGGAAGGCAGTGGGAACAACGGGTTGAGGTGATGCGCGATGCCATCATCTACAATCGCAATAACCCCAGCATCATCTTCTACGAGAGCGGAAATGAGGCCATCAGTGAAACCCATATGTCCGAGATAGTTGCTTTGCGAAATCGGTTCGACCCTCATGGGGGACGTGCCGCAGGTTCGCGCGAGATGCTCGACAGTAAAGTGGCCGAATATGGAGGCGAGATGCTCTACATCAATAAGAGCGCCGGGAAACCGCTTTTTGCTACCGAATATTCGCGCGACGAAGGGCTCCGTAAATATTGGGATGAGTACACCCCGCCCTTCCACAAAGATGGCGACGGCCCGCTCTACAAAGAGGCTCCGGCCCGCGAATACAACCGCAATCAGGATTCGCATGCCATAGAAAATGTAATCCGCTGGTTCGACTACTGGCGGGAGCGCCCCGGAACCGGGAAAAGGGTCAGTTCGGGGGGAGTCAATATTGTCTTCTCCGATTCGAACACCCATTTTCGCGGGGAGGAGAATTATCGCCGCAGCGGCGAGGTCGATGCGATGCGGCTCCCCAAAGACGGGTTCTGGGCCCATCAGGTGATGTGGGACGGCTGGGTAGATCTGGAGCGTTTCCGGACCCATATCATCGGCCATTGGAATTATGCTCCGGGCACGGTGAAAGATATCCACGTGGTATCGGCAGGCGAAAGGGTAGAACTCTTTGTGAACGGGGTTTCGAAAGGAATGGGCGAGCAGAAATACCGTTTTCTCTTCTCGTTCCGTGAGGTGGCCTGGGAGCCCGGCGAAATCAGGGCCGTTTCTTACAGCGCCACAGGAGAGAAGCTGAGCGAAGCCCTTCTCCGCACCGCCGGGAAGCCCGCAGCAGTAAAACTGACCCTGCACACCTCGCCGCAGGGATTCGCAGCCGATGGAGCCGATGTGATTCTGGTAGATGTAGAGGTGGTCGACGCCAGGGGAATGCGGTGCCCTGCCTCGAACGATATGATTCACTTTACTCTGAGCGGCCCTGCCGAGTGGCGTGGCGGTTTGGCGCAGGGACCCGATAATTTCATTCTGGCAAAGAGCCTTCCCGTGGAATGCGGTGTGAACCGGGTGATGATCCGTTCGCTTACGCAGGCGGGCAAGGTTACGGTATCGGCCTCCTCCGAGGGGCTGCGCTCCGATCAGGTAAGCGTAACCTCCAAACCTGTGAAGGTGGTCGACGGCCTTTCGGAACAATTTGCCGGTGAGGCACTCCCCTCCTATACCGATCGCGGCCCCACCCCCCTGACCCCTTCGTTCAAAATGACCCGCACTCCGGTGGAAATCGTGAGTGCAACGGCTGCAGTGAATGGCGATGCGGCGCAACGCAGTTACGACGACAACGAACTTTCGGAGTGGACCAACGACGGGCATATCGCCACCGGATCCATCACTTATCGGCTCGAAAGAGAGGCCACAATCAGTGAGGTTTGTTTAAAACTGAGCGGTTGGCGGATGCGTCAGTACCCTATTCAGATTCTGGTGGGCAACCGAGTGGTCTTTGAAGGAACCACCGAGCGAAGCCTGGGGTATGTTACCATCCCGGTTACCCCCGCAAAAGGAAAAGAGGTTACTATCCGTCTCACCGGCGCAAATACCGAAAAAGACGCCTATAATGCCATTGTCGAACTCTCCGGAAATATCGAACTGGATCTCTTCCGCGATCCCAATGCCGGAAAGCTGGAGGGACAGTTACGGATTGTAGAGGCGGAGTTTTACGAAGCAGAGGTGAGACCCAACCGGGCTGATAAGCCCTTGTACCGCGATCCGGTTTTCGACGGAGCCGCCGACCCGGTGGTCATCTACAACCGGGCCGAAAAGAGATGGTTCATGTTCTATACCAACCGCAGAGCCAATACCAATCTGCCCGGTGGCGTTGAATGGGTGCACGGTACCCGTATCGGGATTGCCGAATCGGTTGACGGCGGGGCTACGTGGCGCTACCGCGACACCTGCAATATCGGCTTCCGACCCGATGCAGACTATACCCACTGGGCACCCGAGGTGATGGAACATAGGGGAATCTATCATATGTACCTTACCTATGTGCCGGGGATTTTTGCCGACTGGAACCATGAACGGTATATTGTCCATTTAACCAGCAAAAACCTGATTGACTGGAAATTCGAGTCCAGGCTCACCCTCTCGTCCAGTCGTTGTATCGATGCATGTGTCTATCAACTCCCCGACGGCAACTGGCGGATGTATTATAATAACGAGGCCGATGGTAAATCGATCTATTATGCCGACAGTCCTGATCTATACCGCTGGACCGACAGCGGGAAAAAGGTGGTGGGCGACAAAGCGGGCGAAGGACCCAAAGTCTTTTACTGGAAAGGGAAGTACCGTATGCTGGTTGACAACTGGAGTGGTTTGGGTGCATACAGTTCGGACGATATGGTTAATTGGGTCCGGCAGCCGGAAAACCTGCTGGAAGCACCCGGTCTCGGCATCGACGATAAGGCAAAGGGACAGCATTGCGATGTGGTGGTTTCGGGCGACAGGGCTTTTGTATTCTACTTTACCCATCCCGGCAGGGAGCAGGATGTAAACATGAGCCGCCAGACAGCCTCACGAAGAAGCTCCATTCAGGTAGCCGAACTCTTTTTAGAGGAGGATCTACTCCGGTGCCGACGCAACGAACCCTTGTACCTTACCCTCGAGGCGCCGAAAACAAACCGAAAAAAATGATAGTTTTGACTTACAAATGCATAACGCATCCAGACTGAACCTTAAACAAACCCTCAAACAATGAAGAATTCTCTTCTCGTTATTTTATTATCGGGCCTCATACTTGCGGGCTGCGGCACCGCAAAGAACCTCTCCGGATCAAAGCAACATAAAGATTTTGCCAAAGGGGGCGATATCAGTTGGCTGCCGCAAATGGAGGCCACCGGATATAAATTCTATAACGACAATGGCGTAGAGGAGGATTGCTTTAAGATTCTGAAAGATCACGGCATCAATACCATCCGCCTGCGCACCTGGGTTAACCCCTCGCAGAACAGGGCCAGCGGCCATTGCAGTAAAGAGGAGACGGTTGCCATGGCCGAGCGGGCCCGGAAATATGGCATGAAAGTGATGATTAACTTTCACTACTCCGACAGCTGGGCCGATCCCGGAAAACAGAAGAAACCGGCAGCCTGGGAGAGCCACGACTTTCCGCAACTGCTTCAAGATGTGTACGATTACACCTTCGAGGTGATGTCGGCCCTCAAAGCCAAAGGAATCTATCCGGAGTGGGTACAGGTGGGTAACGAAACCCCGGGTGGAATGATCTATCCCGAAGGGAGCGTTTCCAACTGGCCCCAGCTTGCGCAGCTCATCAACAAAGGCTACGATGCCATCAAAGAGGTAAGCCCCAAATCGAAGGTGATTTTGCACATCGACCAAGGTAATAACAATCAACGGTTCAGAACTTGGTTCGATAACGCCCAAAAGAATGGCGCCAAGTACGACATCATCGGCCTTTCGTATTATCCCTACTGGCTGCCCGGCAAACCCGACTACACCCTCTCGATAGACGATCTGGGCAACAACATGAACGATATGGTGGCCCGCTACGGCAAAGAGGTGATGGTGGTTGAAGTGGGCGGCGAAGACACCAAAGCCCAAAACACCTACGATATGTTGGTAGCCGTGATTAAAAAGGTGAAGGAGGTTCCGGGCGGAAAAGGGCTGGGCGTAATCTACTGGGAACCGCAGGGCGCCAGAAGCTGGAGCCGCTACGCCCTCAGCGCCTGGGGCGAAGACGGCCGCCCCACCAAAGCCATGGATGCTTTTTTGGAGGAGTAGAGGACGGCATTGACTTATCTTGAAGAAAATGTATAACCAATACACTTTTTGCATGTAAAAAGTGTATTCAGCCCACACTTTCTACATGCAAAAAGTGTATTATTGCATCGCTATTCATTAAGGAACGTATATGTATAGAGAAGCGATTGTCAGTTTACAGAGATGGAAAGAGGATAAATATCGAAAACCACTCATCGTTAGGGGGGCACGTCAGGTAGGCAAAACTTGGCTTCTTAAAGAGTTTGGGCGCACCTCGTATGCCCAAACAGTGTATGTGAATTTCGAAGAGACCCCGGTTTTACAAAATATATTCTCCACCGACTTTTCTATTGAACGGATCATAGCGGCACTCCAAATTCATGCGAAAACCACTATATCGGCCGAGGATACGCTAATTGTATTCGACGAAATTCAGTCGGCCGAACACGGAGTGACCTCTCTTAAATACTTCTGCGAGAATGCACCTGAATACCATATTATTGCCGCAGGGTCATTGTTGGGTATGGGTTTGCACGGCGGGGTATCATTTCCGGTAGGGAAGGTCGACTTTCTGGATTTGCGCCCCCTTTCGTTTCACGAGTTCCTGCTATCGATAAATGAATCTGGACTGGCCGATGCGCTAAGGGCGAGAAAATGGGATGTAATCGCTCTATTTTCGGAGAAATTAATCAACTATCTCCGCTATTATATCTATATCGGGGGGATGCCCGAAGTGGTCAACGCATTTGCAGAAACCGGCGACTGGCAGTTGGTTCGCCATATACAGAACCGCATACTCCATTCGTATGAGGCCGATTTTTCGAAACATGCGCCCAATGAAACAGTCCCTCGTATCCGGATGGTATGGCAAAGCATCCCTTCGCAGCTAGCTAAAGAGAACAAAAAGTTTATTTATGGGGTTTTAAAAGAGGGCGCCCGGTCGAAAGATTTTGAATTAGCCATCCAATGGTTAGTCGATTGCGGATTGTTGTTGAAAAGCCACCGCGTATCGAAACCGGGAATTCCGCTGGCCGCTTACCAGGATCTTTCGGCATTTAAACTATTTCTGCTCGATGTAGGCTTACTTGGGGCTATGGCCGGATTGAATGTGACGACAATCCTTGAAGGCAGCGGGATTTACACCGAATTCAAAGGCGCACTAACTGAGCAATATGTAATGCAAGAATTACGTTTAACCCCTGATCGATATATAGGATATTGGACAAATGAAAGAAACACATCGGAGGTTGACTTCGTTATCCAAGATGAGGGAATCATCATACCGATTGAGGTAAAATCGGCTAATAATCTAAAGGCAAGAAGCTTCCAAATATTTTACGAGAAATACAAACCATCAATGGCTATCCGAACCTCATTAGCCGGATATCGGGAAGAATCATGGATGACCAACGTTCCCCTCTATGCCATTAGAGGAGTAGAAATGTAAAAACTTTTGATTATCTTTATTAAAGATAACCCCCTCGACGCCGACCACACAGAAACTAAAGGCCCGAGGTTGCGCTGCACTATGTGGTATCCTTGTTAAACCTGTAAACCACTCTCTCTATGCGCGTTGCCCACTATCTTGCGAGTTGTTACAAGACTTCCGAACTCTTTACGCGGCAGTACAGCACCTCCTTCTCGCTGGCTACCTCTCTGCTGGAAAAGGAGAAACGAGAAGCCGTATTTGCCATCTACGGATTCGTGCGGCTGGCCGATGAGATTGTCGACAGCTTTCACAACTTCGACAAGCCCTTTTTACTGACCCATCTGGAAGAGGAGGTACATTACGCACTCCAAACAGGTATCAGTACAAACCCCCTCCTGGCCTCCTTTGCACATGCTGCAAAGAAATACCAGATAGATCCTCTCCATATCAATGCGTTTTTAGCCAGTATGCGGGCCGACCTTACGCAAACCACCTACACGCAAAACGACCAATTAGATCAATATATCTACGGTTCGGCCAATGTAGTGGGGCTGATGTGCCTGAAAGTCTTCTGCAATGGCGACTCTGCACTCTTCGGGTCGCTCGAATATTCGGCCCAGCGATTGGGATCGGCCTTCCAAAAGGTCAATTTCCTGCGCGACGTTAAAGAGGACACGCTGGAGTTGGGTAGAAGCTATTTTTCGGAACTGGCCGACGGACCTTTTGGGCCGGAAAGCAAAAGAATAATCGAACAATCAATCGATCAGGATTTTGCTGATGCCTGGAAGGGTATTGTCCGGCTTCCTGGCCGATCGCGCCTGGCCGTGGCACTGGCTTACTACTATTACACGGAATTGCTCAAAAAAATCAAGGGATGTCCTCCCGAGAGGTTACTCTCGGAGAGGATTCGCATTAACAATCTGCGTAAATATCTCATCTTACTGAAGGTTTCGTTTCTCTACAAAACAAAACTGCTATAGATGGAGCATAAGGTGATTTGGGTCGACGAAACCGACACCCCGCTGGGTGAGCTTGAAAAGATGGAGGCTCACCGCCTGGGGATACTGCATCGCGCCGTTTCGGTGTTTGTGTTTAACACGGAAGGGAAACTCCTTCTGCAACAACGGGCATCGAACAAATATCACAGCTCCTCTCTGTGGACCAATACCGCCTGTACCCATCCCTATCCGGGCGAAACCAACGAAGAGGCTGCACATCGGCGACTGGAAGAGGAGATGGGATTAAGGGTTAAGCAGGTGACCAAATTGTTTGATTTCACCTATCGCGAAGCCCTCGATAATCAACTGACCGAACATGAATTCGATCATGTATTTGTTGCCTTTTCCGACAATGACCCCACCCCTCATCCCGACGAAGTGGCCGACTTTTCCTGGGTCGATCCTGTTGAGATGCTGAAAGAGATGGAGAGAAATCCGGATCGTTACACCGTGTGGTTCCGGAATATTGCCGCAAAGGTGATTGCGCTGACGTCACGATAGTTGCCTGCACCATGAAGTCCCTTACCCTACACCGGCCTCCGGCTGCTGAAGTCCGGAAATTTCTTGTCCGGTTTTATCTCATCGGGATGGCGGGGTATATGCTGCCGTGGACAAAGCCGCTCTTTGTAGCCATTACCCCGCTGTCGTTACTCTTCACCACCGGGCTGCTTGCCCTTTATCACGGCCCCTTTTCCAGAAAAGAGCTTTCAATTTTTGCGATTATCTTCCTTCTTGGATTTGGCATTGAAGCGGTGGGAGTGAATAGTGGTCTCATTTTCGGGCACTACCATTATGGAGAGTCGTTGGGCCCCAAACTGTTCCGAACCCCCCTTCTGATTGGGATAAACTGGTTGTTTCTGAGTTATTGTGTAACCGTTCTTTCGCATAGGATTGGCTCTCATACAGCGCTCCGATGGGTTTTGGCCCCGTCACTGATGGTGGCCTACGATCTGCTATTAGAGCAAATTGCCCCCCAATGGGATATGTGGTATTGGGAAGGGGGCACTGTTCCGATAAATAATTACGTAGCCTGGTGGGTTGTGGCCCTTCTCTTCACTGCGCCGCTTCATAGGTTGCTTTCCCGAAAGAGCAACCCGGTGGCCATTCCGCTCTTTGTCTGTCAGTTTCTCTTTTTTGCCGCGATAACACTTTACAATGCATGGGTAACATGATTACTGCCGGACACCATAGTGTAATTGACCCCTTCTTCCAGTGGTTAACCCGCACACTGCTGCACAGAAAATTTCATGAGGTGCAAATTGCCTCCGATTTTCGCGACAGCGGCACGGCTGTCCTGTTAATTGCAAACCATGTGGGGTGGTGGGACGGCTTTTGGATGTTATTTCTGAACCAAAGGGTTACAAGACGGCGATTCTTTTTTATGATGCATGAGGCACAACTCAGGAAACACCGCTACTTCCGCCATACAGGAGGCTTCCCGGTTCAACCGGGTTCGGCAGAAATAAGGCAATCCTTGCACTATGCAATGACCTTACTGAGTGACAGTCGGAATCTGGTACTTCTTTTCCCGCAGGGAAAGATCCATTCGGCCTATCAAAACAACTTGCACTTTGAAAGGGGAGCGCAATATCTTGCCGACCACATCGACTGCGATACACAGGTACTCTTTGCTGCCAGTTTTACCGACTACTTTTCGCATCCCCGCCCCTCGCTCTATATCTATACCCAGACTCAGCCGGCATCGAACGTTCAAAAAGGTCGGCTCGAAGAGGCCTACAACCTCTTTTACAGGAAAACCCTAAGCCATCATCAAACACTTGTTTCGTAATGGAATACCTGGCAGCCCTATCGTTTGGTTTTCTGCTTTTGCAGCTCTTTCATGTACTGCTTAACCTCCTCTTTCGCCAAAAGATCCCCCACACCCGGAAGGGCAATACGGAATCCGTATCCATTCTGATTCCGGCACGCAATGAGGGGAAACACATTGGCAACCTGCTGCGTGTCTTGAGCAAAATGCAAATAGAAAAGGCAGAGATATGGGTATTCGACGACCAGTCGGACGATGACACCGCACAAGTTGTAACCACCTTTGCCCAACACAACAGTTCGATCCGATTGCTGCAGGGAAGTTCATTGCCTGAAGGGTGGCTGGGAAAGAACCATGCCTGCTATCAGCTGGCTCAGGAGGCAAAAGGAGACTACCTGCTCTTTCTCGATGCCGATGTGCTGCTGTATGGCAACATCATTGCGGATACCGTTAGCTACGTGAAAAATAACCGTCTCGGACTCCTCTCCCTGTTTCCCAAACAGCAGTTGCTGACCTGGAGCGAGAGATGTACGGTTCCCATCATGCATTATATCCTTCTTACGCTTTTACCTCTGGTGTATGTCAGGTATTCGCCCTTCACCCCGCATGCGGCAGCCAACGGACAGTTTATGCTGTTTGAGGCTGAACAGTACCGAAAGTTACAACCCCATAGAATCTTCTGCCAATCGGCAGTGGAGGATGTAGCCATTGCCCGGTACTACAAACGGCAGAAAGCCCGCGTTGCCTGCATTGCCGGCCCAAGGAGAGTACAGTGCAGAATGTATGGCTCGTACCGCGAAGCATTGAATGGTTTCTCTAAAAACATCTTTGCCTTTTTCGGGAATGTTCCCGCTCTGGCCTTTCTTTTCTGGATCTTTGCTGCATTGGGATGGATTCCGGTGGCTGTAACCCATCTATTATTCCTGCCTGTTTGGGTGCTTTTGACCCTGCTCGTTCAGCTAGGCTACGCAAGGGTGAGCCGGCAACCCGCTGGAATTACCCTTCTGCTTTTCCCGGCGCATCTCTTCTTTATGTTGCACCTGATGTGCAGCGCCCTGTTCAATAAAAAGCGTGCGAAGCTGCTATGGAAAGGACGAAATGTCTGCTGATTCTTATTATGTTACTCTGCCTGCTTATGTATTGCGGAGCGCACTGCAGTGAGGAGCATCCCGATATCTATCAGGCCTATATCAGCGGAAATATGCAGCTGTGGAAACAGACGCTCCACACGCTGGAAGATAATAAAAGCCATAGCCCGGATGAACAGTTGCAAATCATCGACTATCACTATGGTTACATTGGATGGTGTCTGAGCCAAAATAGAGAAGAGGAGGCCAGAACTCATCTTAGAAGAGCCAAAGCGCTGCTGAAACCGCTCGAACAGGCAGGTTTCAGGTTGTCCCTGCTATACGCTTACAAAGCAGCCTTCGCGGGGTTTGAGATTGGCCTCTCCCCCATAAAGGCGCCGATTATCGGACCACAGAGCATTGCCTGGGCAAAAAAATCGGTGGCTCTTGACTCAACCCTTGCTATGGGTTATCTGCAACTGGGCAATATTGCCTTTTACTCCCCGAAAATGTTTGGCGGATCGCCTGCCGAAGGGGTGAAGCAGTACGAGAAGGCACTGCAAATGGCAGAGAAGAGCTCCGGACTGAGCGAAAAAAGCTGGCACTATCTGCATATACTGGAAACTCTGATCAATGCCTGTTTGGCTGAGAAACAGACCGAAAAGGCTCACCGCTACATCCGGAAAATTGAGCGCTTTGAACCCGCATTCAATTGGGAGAAGCACAACCTCTACCTGCAGGCAAAAAAACTGATGATCTTATGAAGAAAAATGTACTCATTATCGGTACCGGCCTGGGCGGACTTGCCACCGGACTGCGACTGGCAGCCAGAGGCTATTCGGTGCAGTTTGTTGAGAAGGCTTCTCGGCCGGGAGGACGACTAAACCAGCTGAAAAAAGAGGGTTTTACCTTCGATGTGGGACCGAGTTTCTTTAGTATGCCTTACGAATTCGAGGAGTTGGCGGCCGATTGTAACATAGCCGTACCTTTCCGTTTTATTGAACTGGATCCGCTCTATACCGTCCATCTGCGGGGAAGCGAGAAGAGCTATACCCTCTACAAAGATATCGACCGCCTAAGCCAACAGTTCGAGCAGGTTGAACCACGGTTTAAGGAGAAATTCAGCGCCTACCTGAAACATTGTGAGGCACTCTACAACGATACCGTAGATGTAGTCATCAAACAAAATTTTGATGGGTTGCCGGCCTATATAAAGGCTCTGGCTCAGGTTAATCCCCGTCATCTTCCCGTTTTATTGCGCAGTTTCTGGCGCGAAACCGGGCGCTATTTCCAATCGAAGGAGGCGCGGCAAATTGTATCGCTGATTGCCTTTTTTTTGGGTCGCACCCCTTTCGACACGAATGCTGTGTATACCCTCCTGTCGCATATCGAGTTTTCGCATACCGGCTACTACAATGTGGAGGGGGGTATGTACAACATAGTAACCGGCCTGGTAGAGGCGCTGAAAAAAAAGGATGTGACGTTCCACTTTAACACCGAAATTTGCGGCTTTACAGCCCAAAAAGATCGGTTGTTATCCGTATCCGATCAGAACGGGAAAACGTGGAAGGCCGATCAGTTTGTGGTAAATGCCGATGCTGCCTGGTTCAGAGGAAAAGTCTTTCAACGCAAAGCCTTCTCAGAAAGCCGATTGCGAAAAATGTCGTGGACCATGGGATACCTCACCCTTTATGTAGGAATACAATGTCGCCTGCCCAATCTGCATCATCATAACTATTTTCTGGGTAACAACTTCGAAAGCTATGCGGGCAATCTGGAGCGGGATCCCGGCACACTCGAAAAGCCCTACTATTATGTAAATAAAATTACCGAACACAACCCTCAATGCGCACCGGAAGGGTGCGAAGCCCTTTTCTTTGTCTGTCCCGTACCCAACCTCCTCTTCAAGCCCGACTGGTCCGACAAAAAAGCCATCACCGACAGCATCCTGGCCGATTTTTCGGAACGCACAGGTTGCGATATCCGGAAGGAGGTGATCTTCGAAGCCTCCTACTCCCCCATCGATTGGCAAGATCAATTCAACCTCTACCAGGGGGCAGGCCTGGGATTATCGCACCATATGCTGCAGATTGGCGCGTTTCGACCCAAAAACTACGATGAGTTGTACAAAAACACCTTCTACGTAGGGGCATCCACCGTTCCCGGAGCCGGATTGCCCATGGCCATAATCAGCTCGAAACTGGTGATGGAAAGGGTGCGCAAAGCGCAGCACTAGAGCACCAGAGCACTAGAGCACCAATAGGATATGGTGATTATTTGCGTAAAAGGGTTTACTTTCGCAGAACTGTATTCAAAACCCAAATCTATGTTGTTTCCAACTCGTTTCTCCTTTTTCCTGCTCCTGGTTGCGCTATGTGGCCCGGAATACCCGATGAAGGCTTCTGCGCCTCTCTGTTCTGTGGTGCCGGAAAACCCGGGATATTCGGAAGCTGATATAAGGCTGGCATACGATGCATTCAACCGCCAGCTGCTCGATCCGGAAAGGGGGATTTACTATCGCGACACGGACAAACCCCGGGAGGTGGGCGCTATCTGGACCCAGGCCATCTATTGGGATATGGCTATGAACGCGTACAACCGGACCCGGGATAAAAACTATCTGCAACTGGTAAAAACGATCTTCGAGGGGAACAAAAACTATTACGCGCAGTACGATTGGAACAACGGAAAGGTGTGGTTCATCTACGATGATATCATGTGGTGGGTGATTTCGCTGGCTCGCGGCTACGAAATTACCGGCGATCGCGAATATCTCCGCCTGGCCGAATCGGGATTCGAAAGGGTTTGGTCGGGCTCATCGGTGGTGGGCGACAAAGGTTCGTACGATCCCATCGACGGAGGCATGTATTGGAACTGGGATCATAAAAACCCTACTGTGCAACCGCGCAATATGGGGAAGATGGCCTGTATCAACTATCCCACGGTGATTGCAGCCATGACGCTCTACCATATCACGAAAGAGAGGTCGTACCGCGACAGGGCGATGCAAATATACCAGTGGTCGCACTTTAATCTGTTCGACGAAAAAACAGGAAGGGTGGCCGACTCAAAGCACGGGAAGGGAAATCCCGACTGGACAACCACCGTTTACAACCAGGCCACTTGTATTGGGGCAGCTATGATGCTTTACAACGAAACCGGGCAGCAATACTATCTGAACGACGCCATCGTAACTGCCAACTACACCCGTGATACCCTGTCGTCGACCGAAGGGATACTTCCTTTCAAAAGAGGGGAAGAGCAGGGAATTTATACCGCCATTTTTGCACAGTATATCATTCGGCTTATCGAGGATGGAAACCGGCCCGAGTATATAGGCTGGCTGCAGAAAAACATAGTAACCGGATGGAATAACAGAGACCGGAATCGCAACCTTACCTATAAGGATTACTCAGTTCCCTGCCCTGTCGATACCAAGATCAGCTGTTACGACGCCTCTGGGATTCCTGCGCTGATGTGGATAACTCCGCTCGCCAGGTAATCCGGCATTCTACTTATTTGTAGTTGAGATCGGCGTTCAGAAAGCGTTCTGCCTCCGAGACCGGCATCTTCATGCGAACCGCATACTCTTCTACCTGATCGCGACTGATTTTGTCGACGCCAAAATAGAAGGAGCCGGGGTGCGCAAAATAGAGTCCGCTAACCGAAGCAGTGGGGTACATGGCAAAATTGTCGGTGAGTGAAATACCGGTCTGTTCGGTGGCATTCAAGAGGCGGAAGAGCTCTTTTTTCCCGGTATGGTCAGGACAGGCAGGATAGCCGATTGCCGGCCGGATACCGCGATATTTCATTCTCAGGATCTCCTCGTGGGTGAGGGCCTCATCGGGAGCATATCCCCACAGTTCGCGCCGTACAAGGGTATGAAGCACCTCAGCAAAGGCTTCGGCCAACCTGTCGGAAAGGGTTTGCAGCAGAATAGCCCGGAAATCATTACCTGCCTCTTTGGCTTCCGAAACCCAACAATCCATACCGATCCCGGCTGTAACGGCAAAGCCGCCGACATAGTCGGCTACGCCACTCCCGACAGGCGAGATATAGTCGGCAAGGCTCAAATTGGGTTCGCCCTCTTTGGTACGGAATTGCTGACGCAATTGGGGGAAACGCCCTATCACCTCACTTCGCGAATCGTCGGCATAGAGCAGAATATCATCGCCTTCTGTATGGGCAGGCCAGAAACCCACTACCCCGTTGGCAACAAACAGCTTGTCGGACACAATCTCATCGAGCAGTTCATTGGCCTCATCGAGCAGTTTTCGGGCCTCGACTCCCCGCTCAGGGTCGTCTAAAATCTTGGGATAACTCCCCTTCATTTGCCATGCATGGAAGAAAAAGGTCCAGTCGATGGCCTCCCGAAGCGACTGCAAAGGGAAATTGCTGAATGTGCGTACCCCCAGGAAGGAGGGACGGGTAATAGAGAGGGCCTGCCAATCGGTGTGCAGTTTGTTGGCACGCGCCTCCTCTATCGGGATGTACTCTTTCTGCCGGCGACCGCTGTTCATTTCGCGCAAACGGGCATACTCCTCCCGGAGAGAAGCCACAAACTCCTTGTCGCCGCTACACAGACGAGAGGCAACCCCGGCACTGAGAGAAGCATCTTTTACGTAGACCACAGGCTGATCGTATTCCGGGGCTATCTTCACAGAGGTGTGCAACTTCGACGTGGTGGCACCACCCACCATCACAGGCAGATCCAGCCCGCGCTCCTTCATGGTACGGGCAAAATTGACCATCTCCTCGAGCGAAGGGGTAATCAGGCCACTGAGTCCGATTACATCGACCTTTTCGTTGATTGCCACCTCGATGATCTTTTCGGTGGGCACCATCACGCCCAGATCTATCACCTCGAAGTTGTTGCAGGAGAGTACCACACCCACGATGTTTTTGCCGATATCATGCACATCGCCCTTAACAGTGGCCATAAGCACCTTTTTCTGCTGGGTGGGGGTACTGTTCAGAGCCTTTTCGGCTTCGATATAGGGCAATAGAAAGGCTACTCCTTTTTTCATGACCCGGGCCGATTTAATGACTTGCGGCAGAAACATCTTACCGGCACCGAAGAGTTCGCCCACCACATTCATGCCGTCCATCAGGGGACCCTCAATGATAGTGAGCTTGGGCGAATAGCGGGGAAGCAACTCCTCCAGATCGGCCTCTACATAATCGGTAATCCCTTTAACCAAAGCATGTTCGATCCGTTTCTCGGGTGATAGCGAACGCCACTCGTCGGTTTTGGTGACATGACCTCCGCCACTCTTCACCTTCTCGGCAAACTCGATTAACCGTTCGGTGGCATCGGGCCTGCGGTTTAAAACCACATCCTCAACCCGCTCAAGCAAATCGGCAGGGATTTCGTTATAGATCTGGAGCATTCCGGGATTCACAATT